>NZ_JAPZLF010000004.1:0-430845 GCF_033804645.1 Micromonospora sp. RTGN7
CCGTCTCGGAGGTAAACCGATCACCGGTCAGCTGCATACCATCACCGGAATCCCCGGCGAACCGGATCACCACCCGGTCAAGTTGACGAATCTGCTTGGTCACGCCTGCACCTCGCTTCGCTCAGCGCGGTGGCGCGGGCGGCTGAAATTGATGGTGACCTCGCCTTGCCCGGCCACGTAACCTCCTTGACGCACCGCTGCCCCGCACCGCCCGTGGCTGGTCCGGTCCGCTGTAGTTCCTCACCCGAGAGCCTACGTCCAGCGGGATGTGGAACTTGCCCTCTGGTCCGTTGGCTGGGATCGAAATCCGGGTGCTTATCCCCAATTTAATGCCCTTTTGGCCCTGTCGCCGTAATCAGAATCACCAGTCGCCACCCCTGCCGTCTCTTGACCCACGGCCGTCGTCCGGCCCGACCGCCGAGGACGACGCGGGTCAGGGCGGACGGCGGCCGCGACGGGCTCATTCCGGCGGAGCCGGCGCGTGGGCGGGATCCGCCGGGCCGCCCAGCCGGCGGCGCAGCGAGGTGGTGGCCAGCACCAGGGCCAGCGCGACCAACAGCACGGAGACCACGATCAGGGCCATCGCGGTGCGTTGCACCGAGGTGAAACCGTCGTCGGAGTCCGAACCCGCGCCGGCCGCGGCGAGCACGCCCTGGGAGCCGGCCGGTGCGGGGGTGGCGATCGGGGTGGACATCGCGGCCGCTGCGGTGATCCGGAAGCTCATCTGGAGCTGCCGGGCCCGCCCGCCGCGCGGGTCGATCCGGCCGACGACGGCACCCGCGAGCGGGGCCTCCCGCTGCGCCTCGGCGGAGGCGTTCACCGGGAGCCGGAGGGTGACGGCGTCGCCGGCGGGCACCGTGCCGGCGTCGCACCGGGTACGCCTGGCGCTCAGCGCGACGCAGCCGGCGGGTGGCGTCGGGACGGTGACCCCGTCGGGCAGCACCACCTCGATCCGGCCGGCGGCGTCGACCTTCCCCGTGTTGCCCAGTCGTATGCCCAGCTCGCTGGGGCCCCCGCTGATGTCGAAGGTGACCTCCTCGGCGTCCAGGGAGATGCCAGGCACCGGCGGTCCCGGCGGGAAGAGCACCGCGAAGCCCTCGTTGTCGTCGGCCGAGCCGGTCAGGCCGGGGGAGGTCGCGCTCACCCTGACCGTGCCACTGAGCGGCATCTGTCGCCAGGCCGCGCCGTCGACCCGTACCTGCACCAGAGTGCTGAACCGGGACCCGGCCGTGGTGGTCCACTCGCCGCAGCGGTGCTCGCCGCCGCCGGCCGGGGCGCAGCCGACGGTGCCGGCGTCGGTCAGCCCGGCCGGGAGGGTGTACGAGAGCCGAATCAGCTCGGCCACCGTGCCGGTGTTGGTGACGGTGACCCGCAGCGTGGTCGTCGTGCTCTCCGCGTTCCAGTACGCCTCCGTCAGCGTGACGTCCTCGGTGCTGACCCGCACGCCCAGGGGGCTCGGCGCCGGCGCGCCCGGCCCGGGGGCCGGCGGGTGGACCGTCGGGCCGGAGGTCGGCGGCGGCACCGATACCGGGGGAGCGGTGGTGGTCGGCGGGGTGCTGACCGGGGACGGGTCGGCGGGGCCGGCCGGGGTGGTGGCCGCGGGCTCGGTGGGCATGGGCACCGGGGCGGTGGTCTCCGGTGGTGGCGGCTCGGTCGACGGCGCCTCGGTGGGGGCCGGCTCGGTCGCGGTGGGCTCGACGACCGGCGGCGTCTCGTCGCCGGGCTCGCCGGCCGGATCCACGGGGGCAGCCGCCGAGCGGGCCAGGGTGGGAGCGGCGGCGGCCCAGCCGGGCAGCGCCGCAACCCCGAGCGCGAGGGCCGTCGCGAGCAGCACGACGACACGTCGGTCTGCCGCCCGCCGAACGGGGGGTACGTCCACGCGGGCCAGCTCTCTTCCGTGACTTCAGGGCACATTCATTATTCGGCAATGATTGCCATGCAGCACCAGTTCTGCAGGGAAACAGTTCTGTAACGTGTCCGGTACGTGTCCGTGCCCAGCCCGGCCCGGTAAGCTGACCGACCGTGACCGGTTACCTGGGCTCGTACGCGACGCTCGGGCTGTTGCTGCTCGCCGGCGTCCTCTTCTTCGTCGTGGCGTTCTCCGCCAACCGGGTGTTGCGCCCCGCCCGGCCGGCCGACCCGATCGGCAAACGGGCCAGCTACGAGTGCGGCCTCGACCCGGTGGGCGGCGACTGGGCGCAGATGCAGATCCGCTACTACGTCTACGCGTACCTGTACGTGCTGTTCGCCGTGGAGGCGGTCTTCCTCTTCCCGTGGGCGGTGGTCTTCGACCGGCCCGGCTTCGGGCTGGTCACGGTCGCCGAGATGGGGATCTTCGTGGCCGTGCTGGCGCTGGGCATCCTCTACGCCTGGCGCCGCGACATCCTCCGCTGGACCTGACTCGGCAGACCCGCCCCGCCCCGCCCGCCCCGCCCGCCTCGCCTCGGGTGACCGGGACGGGCTGCCCCGCCCGGGCCGCGTCGGCGGGTGCTCAGGCCAGGCCGCGGCGGGTCAGCGTCGGCGGCCGGTCGCCCCGGATCGACGCCACCATGTCCAGCACCCGGCGGGTGGGCAGCACCTGGTGGGCGCGGAACACCCGAGCGCCCAGCCAGGCCGACACCGCAGTCGCCGCGAGGGTGCCCTCCAGCCGCTCGGCGACCGGCAGGTCCAACGTCTCGCCGATGAAGTCCTTGTTGGACAGGGCCACCAGCAACGGCCAACCCGTGCCGGACAGCTCGTCGAGCCGCCGGGTGATCTCCAACGAGTGCCGGCTGTTCTTGCCGAAATCGTGGGCCGGGTCGATGAGGATGCCGTCGGGGCGTACCCCCAGGGCGACCGCGCGCTCGGCGAGGCCGGTCACCGTCGCGACCACGTCGGCCACCACGTCGTCGAAGGCGGCCCGGTGCGGGCGGGTGCGGGGGGCGAGCCCGCCGGCATGCGAACAGACCAGCCCCGCCCCGGTGCGCGCGGCGACCCGGGCGAGCGCCGGGTCCGCGCCGGACCAGGTGTCGTTGAGCAGATCGGCTCCGGCGGCGACCGCCTCCACCGCCACCTCGGCCCGCCACGTGTCGATGGAGATCACCACGTCCGGGAAGGCGGCCCGAACGGCGGCGATGGTGTCGACGGTGCGCCGAATCTCCTCGGCCACGTCGACCTCGTCGCCGGGGCCGGCCTTCACCCCGCCGATGTCGATGATCTCCGCGCCCTCGGTCACCGCCCGCTCCACCGCGCGCAACGCGCTGTCGGCGGCGAAGGTGGCGCCCCGGTCGAAGAACGAGTCCGGTGTGCGGTTGACGATGGCCATCACCACCAGCTCGCCCGGCACGAACGTACGACTTCCGAGCCGAAACGCCCCGGTCATGCCCGCCTCCCGATCTCGCGTCGGCCGTACGACCCGGCCCGCCCTGCCGACGCTAGCCGGTCGGGCGACGCCCGGCACGACCGCACCGATCCGCACCGATCTTTGTCAGGACCGCCCGGCGGGGTCGCTCCGGGCCCGTTCGCATGCCACGATCTCCTACATGGCTCAGGTGCTGCTCCTGCTGGTCGTCGCGCTCACGGTCGCGGCGGTGGTGTTCGGGGTGACGGTGCTGGTCACCGGCCGCGATCCCGGCCTGGCGCCGGTCGAGCCGGACGGGCGGGCCGTTCCGCTGCCCGGCAGCCGGCCGCTGCGCGAGTCCGACGTGGGCGATGTCCGTTTCGACACGACGCTGCGGGGGTACCGGATGGCGCAGGTCGACCAGGCGATGCGTCGGGCGGCCTACGACATCGGGTACAAGTCCGAGCTGATCGGCGTGTTGGAGGCGGAGGTCACCGCGTTGCGCGAGGGACGGACCGCCGACGCCGACGCCCTGGCCCGCACCCGCGAGCAGGCGGCGGCCGCCGCCGAGTCGCCGGACGACGCCACGGGCGCCGACGGCCGCGGGGCGGATCCCGTCGACGCCCCTTCCGCCCACGAGCCGGGCACGGTGACGGCGCGCGACGCCGACGCGCCGAACGCCGACCCGCCGAACACCGACGGAACGAACGCCGACATGACGAACGCCGACATGACGAACGCCGACATGACGAACACCGACGTGCCCGGGGCCGGTGACGGCGGGCCGGTGGACCCGGCCGGGGGGCGGGGGCCGGCGGTCCGGTCGGAGCCGGCGTGACCGGCGGGGCAGACGCCGACGGCCTGCGCGAGGCGGCCCAACCCGGGGCGGGCGAGGTCTCCGCGACGGTCATCGTCAACGCGCCGGCCGAGCGGGTTTTCGCCGCCCTGGTCGCCTGGGAGCGGCAGTCCGACTGGATCCCGTTCACCAAAGTCAAGGTGGTCGAGGGCGACGGCGGGGAGGGCAGCCTCGTGGAGGCGGTCACCACGCTGGGGCCGGCGGTCCTGCGGGACGAGATGCGGGTGGTCCGGGTCGACGCGCCCTACGAGGTCGGCGTGGTGCACTGCGGCAGGCTGCTGCGCGGCCCCGGGGTGCTGCGCTGCACGCAGATCGCGGGCGGCCGGACCCAGGTGGTCTGGCACGAGTGGTTCCACGTTCCCGGCGGCGCTGCCGGCCGGATGGCCTGGCCGGTGCTCTGGCCGGGCTCCAAGGTCGGCCTGACCCAGGCGCTGAAGAGGTTCGGCCGGCTGGTCGAGCGAGGCCGCCTGCCCTGACGCCCGAGGTGCCGCCCCGTGTGCCGTCCCGGGCACGGCCCGCCAGGTCAGTGACTGCGGTGTCCCGGTGTCCCGGTGTCCCGGTGTCCGACCCCCCCGTCACCGCGTCACGGGGGCGGTGTGTCGGCGTCGGCGGTCTAGCGTGTACGCCGTGACTGACCTGGTGATCGGCGCGGACGGGCTGGCCCGTTGCGCGTGGGGGGCGAGCACCCCGGACTACGCCGTCTACCACGATCTTGAGTGGGGGCGGCAACTGCGCGGCGACGACGCGCTCTACGAGCGGATGACCCTGGAGGCGTTCCAGTCGGGCCTCTCCTGGCTCACGATCCTGCGCAAGCGCCCTGCCTTCCGGTTGGCCTTCGACGACTTCCGCATCGAGGCCGTGGCGGGCTATGGCGAGTCCGACGTGGCCCGGCTGCTCGCCGACGCCGGCATCGTCCGGAACCGGGCCAAGATCGAGGCGGCGATCGCCAACGCCAGGGCCGCCCTGGAGTTGCCCGAGGGGCTCTCCGCCCTGCTCTGGTCGTACGCGCCGCCGTCGCGGGTCGCCCGCCCGGAGTCGTTCGCCCAGGTGCCGGCGCTGACCGCGGAGTCCACCACGCTGGCCAAGGCGCTCAAGAAGCGCGGGTTCCGGTTCGTCGGCCCGACCACGGCGTACGCCCTGATGCAGGCCACCGGGATGGTCGACGATCACCTAACCGGCTGCCACCGCACCCCTGCGGGGCCGGCGTGATGGGATTGTCCGCATGACCGACACCGACCGCCGCGTGAGCGGCACGACCCACGCCCGGGGCGAGGACGGGCGGGTTGACGGCGCCTGGGCCGTGCTCCTTCCACCGGGGCGATACGACGCCGAGCGGCTCGTCCACCACGACACGCTGGAGCTGACCGGGCTCGACGCAGCCGCCGAGGCCAGCCCCCCGACTGGCGCGGCAACCCCGGGCGTGCTCGATGTTCCCGCCGCGCCGGACCCGATCGCTGCGGCGGGGACGCCCGTCGGGCCACGCCCGGGCGACCCGGTGGCGGTGCTGACCGAGGGGCCGCTGCGGCTGGTGGCCCTGGGCCGGGTCGCCCGGCCCACCGTCGAGCGCCGTGAGGACCCGGACGACCCCCAGTCCGAGCCGGTTTCCGACGCGCTGGTGATCGCGTACACCCGGCGGGCCTTCGACGAACCGGCACCGGCCGAGGAGCTGACCCTCGACGGGCCGGTCACCGCGCTGCCCGCCGAGGCCTACCGGGAACTGGCCGAGCGGCTCGGGCCCCCGCCGGCCCGCCGTTCGTGGCTGGTCAGCCTGGACCTCCCGATCGAGGCGGCCACCCCGGCCGAGGCGGTCCGGCTGTTCTGGTCGTACGCGCGTGACCTGGGCCCTCGCGAGTTGCCGGCGTTCGTCTCGCCGTCCGGTGACGAGCTGGCCATGCAGGCGTTCGTGCTCGGCGCCGAGGCCAACCAGGACCCGGAGGAGGACGACTAACCCCGGGCTCGCTGGGTAACGTGGGCTCGGGACGGGCCGCCGCCGACGCCGGCCCCCGGGAGGGGCGATGCGCTTCCAGGACAAGGTCGTGTTCGTCACCGGCGGCGCCTCCGGGCTCGGTGAGGCCACCGTGCGGCGGTTCGCCGCCGAGGGGGCCAGGGTGGTCATCGCCGACATCAACGCCCACGGCGCGCAGCGGGTGGCCGGCGAGCTGCCGGACGCCCTGGCGCTCACCGTCGACACCGGTGACGCCGCCTCGGTCGAGCAGGGCGTCGCGGACGCCGTGCAGCGGTACGGCCGGCTCGACGTGATCTTCAACAACGCCGGCATCGACGGCAATCAGCAACCGCTGCACGAGATGGACGTGGCGAACTGGGAGCGGGTCCGCCGGATCAACGGCGACGGGGTCTTCCACGTCCTCAAGTACGGCATCGAGGCGATGCTGCGGGGTGGCGGGGGCGCGATCATCAACACTTCGTCGACCACGGCCCTGGCGGCCCTGGAGAACATCTCCCCGTACACCTTCACCAAGGCCGGCATCATCGGCCTGACCCGCTCGGCCGCAGTCGAGTACGCGACGCGCGGCATCCGGGTCAACGCGGTCGCGCCGACCGTGGTGATGACCCCGCTGGTGGAGCACTTCATCGACAACGTGCCGGACCCGGCGCAGATGCGCCGGCAGATGGAGTCGTTCAACCCGAAGCCGGGCATCCCCACCCCGGACGACGTGGCCGGCGTGGTGCTCTTCCTCGCCTCCGACGACGCCGCCTGGATCACCGGCCACACCATCCCCATCGACGGCGGCTACCTCGCCCGCTAACTCCCCCCACCCCCCCACTCCCACCACCCACCCCCGCCGGGCGCTCTCTTTCCGTGAATTTGCGCGGGCCTTCGGGCGGGAGGGGGAGGGGAGGGGGGAGAGGGTCAGCGTCCTTCGAAGAGTGGCTTCTGTTTGTTGACGAAGGCCATGGTGGCGGCGCGGTGGTCGGCGGTGGCGCCGCAGATCGACTGGGCCTGCCCCTCGGCGGCCAGGGCGTCGGCGAGGGTGCCGGCGTCGGCGATGGAGAGCTGCCGCTTGATCGCCCCGTACGCGACGGTGGGGCCGGCGGCGAGCCGGGCGGCCAGTTCCTGCGCGGCGGGCAGCACCTGCTCGTCGTCGTCGACCAGGCGGGTCAGCAGCCCCAGCCGGTGGGCCTCCTCGGCGGGTACCGGCTCGGCGAGCATCAGCAGCTCGACGGCCTTGGCGTGGCCGACGAGCCGGGGCAGCGTCCAGGAGGCACCGGTGTCGGCGGCGAGCCCGACCCCGGCGAAGGCCATCAGGAAGCGGGTCGTCGGCCCGCCGACGCGGAAGTCGGCCAGGAAGGCCAGCGACGCCCCGGCCCCGGCGGCCATGCCCCGGACCGCGGCGACCACCGGCTTGGGCAGGCTGGCCAGCCGGGCCGCGATCGGGTTGTAGTGGGTCGCCACGGTGGCCAGCGGATCCGATCCGGCCGACTCCAGGGTCCGCACGTGCTCGCGCAGATCCTGGCCGGCGCTGAACGCCCCGCCGGCCCCGGCCAGCACCACCGCACGGCAACTGCGGTCCGATTCCAGCTCGGCCAGGCTGTCGCGCAGCGCCTCCTTGAGCGCCACGTCGAGCGCGTTCATCGCCGCCGGGCGGTTCAGCGTCAGGGTGACGACGGCGTCGGTGCGGTCGACGAGCAGCGGCTCGGTCACGATCTAACGACCCTTCTGTCGGGCGGTGCGGTTCGCGGCGTCGAGGCACTGCTCGACGTACCGGTCGGCGGCCGGACGCAGCCGGGCGGCGTGCCGGTCGAAGAAGCTCGCCGCAGCGGTGCCGGGCCAGCGCTCGGGCAGCAGCGACGGAGGTAGCTGCGGGTCCCGGAACAGGAAGGTACGCCACGCGTGCACGAGCCGGAACCGGGACGCGTACGCCTCCTCGTCGTCGCCGCGGGTGGTCACCTTGGCCAGCAGCGGGCGCTGTTCGGCGACGAACCGTTCGTAGGCGTGCCCGATCTCGGTGAGGTCCCAGGCCCGCCGGACCACTTCCGCCGCACCCGGGGTGCCGGCGGCGTGGGACGCGGTGAACCGTTCGTACCGCACGCCCGCCTCGCCGAGCAGCAGGTCGATGTCCTCCCCGGGCCGGGTGGCCACCCACGTCTGCTCGTCGAGGGTGCCGTAGCCGAGGTAGCTCAGGTTCGCGGCGAGCCGCTGCCGTTCCCGGCGGGGGGAGGGGGCCGACAGGACGAGCAGATCGAACCGTCCGTCCCAGTTGATCCGGCCGGTCCGGTAGATCCGGGCGGCCGCCTCGTCGAGCCGCCGGGCGGCTTTCGGTGTGATCGAATATCCCGGCCCGGAGGTCAGACGGAGTGGGTCGAGCCAGCCCTGGCGGACCATCCGGCTGACGGCCGTCCGGACCGCCGGGGGTGCGATCCCCAGCGGCGCGAGCAGCTTGACCAGGGCAGCGACAGGCGCACGACCACCCCGGGGCCTGAGGTGGTCGCCGTACAGGTCGAAGAGTGCCGACCGTGCCTGCATGACCGCACATTGTGACAGGCCTTCTCGGGATATGCTAGGCGCTGTTACATCAATGCTTCTTCGGTTTGGGTCCGGCGGTGTTCATCAGGGAAAATCGTTGGTCGGTACCGCCGCGCAGGATGCGGTGGGTGATGGCGAAGAGGCTGTGGGGCAACCCACCGACCCTGGCGCAGGTCTGAGGGGAGACAACATGGCGGCGATGAAGCCGCGGACGGGCGACGGTCCGCTGGAAGTCACCAAGGAGGGCCGGGGCATCGTCATGCGGGTCCCGCTGGAGGGTGGTGGCCGGCTCGTCGTCGAGATGACTCCCGACGAGGCCAACGCGCTCGGTGACGCGCTGAAGGCGGCCGCCGGCTGACCGAGGAGTGGTCCGGGCGGCGATCGTCGAACGGACGGTTCATCCAACCCTGAGCCACCGGCCTCGCCGGTGGCTCAGGGCCTTCATCTTCCGTACGGGCACCCGGCCCGTTCGATCGTTCTGGAGGTCGTTCCAGCGTGCTGGCGATCCGTCTGGTGAGCGGGCCCGAGCGGCCCGACGCCCTGGCTGTGCCCATCCACCCCGCCCGGGCGGCCGAGGCCGAGGGCGGGACCGGAGCGGCCACGCTGCCGGCCGGCCTGCCGGCGCTCGACGACGACGTGCTGGCCGAGGCGGCCGCCCTCGCCCCCGCGGCCCGGGCCACCGGGCGGGCTGGCGAGGTGCACGTTCACCTGCGGCCGGCGCGTACCCCGGGCCGGCTGCTGCTGGCCGGGGTCGGCGACGGCGACGAGGCCGGATGGCGGGCGGCGGGCGCCGCACTGGCCCGTGCGGCGGCGAGTGAGACACATCTCACGATCGTGCTGCCGGGCGACGTCGCGGCCGGGGCGGTGCGTGGCCTCACCGAGGGGCTGCTGCTGGCGTCCTACCGGTTCCGGGTGACCGAGGCCGGCGACCGACCGGCCCTGACCGACGTTGACGTCGTGGTGACCGACCCGGCCGGGTTCGCCGACGTGGTGACCGCGGCCGAGGTCACCGCCCGGATGACCCACCTGGCCCGGGACCTGACCAACACCCCGTCGTCGGTGAAGAACCCGCAGTGGTTCGCCGAGCAGGTAGAGGCGGCCGTGGCCGACCGGCCCGACCTGCACCTGCGCGTGCGGGAGCCGGATGAGCTGGCCGCCGAGGGCTTCGGTGGCATTCTCGCCGTCGGGGGCGGCTCGGCCAGTGGGCCCCGCCTCGTCGAGCTGGACTGGCGGCCGGCCGGCGCGCGTACCCACGTGGTGCTGGTCGGCAAGGGGATCACCTTCGACACCGGGGGCATCTCGATCAAGCCGAGGGCGGCGATGAAGCTGATGCGCAAGGACATGGCCGGCGCCGCCGCAGTGGTCGCCGCCACCCTGGGCGCGGCGGCGCTGCGGCTGCCGGTCCGGATCACCACCCTGGTGCCGCTGGCGGAGAACGCGATCAGTGGATCGGCGTTCCGCCCCGGCGACGTCATCACGCACTACGGCGGCATCACCAGCGAGACGACCAACTCCGACGCCGAGGGGCGGCTGGTGCTCGCCGACGCGCTGGCGTATGCGGTCGCCGAGCTCAAGCCCGACCTGCTGATCGACCTCGCCACTCTCACCGGCGCGAACGCGGTGGCGCTCGGCAAGCGCACCGGCGCCCTCTACTCCGACAACGACGAGTTGGCCGCCGACCTGCTGGCGGCGATTGACGCGGCCGGCGAGGCGGCCTGGCGGATGCCGCTGCCGGCCGACTACGTCGAGCACCTCGGCAGCGAGGTGGCCGACCTGTACAGCGCCCCCAGCCAGGGTGCCGGGTCGGTGCTGGCCGCGCTCTACCTGCGCGAGTTCACCGGCGACCTGCGGCAGCGCTGGCTGCACATCGACATGTCGGCGCCGTCCTGGGCCGACGGGGACGCCGGCGAACTGTCCCGGGGCGCCACCGGCTGGGGCGTCCGGGGCCTGCTGCGCTGGCTCGGCACCCTGGCCTGACCGGCCCCGCCCCGCCCCCGCTCGGTGTCGAGCGGGGGCTCAGCACTTGACGGCGGCGAGCAGGCCGTGACCAACCGGGAGCAGCGCCGGCGTCCAGTGCTCCGACTCCCGAATCGCCTTGATCGTCTCTCGGGTGGCGACCGTCTCCACGTCCCGGGCGGACGGGTCGCCGATCCGGCCGTCAGCCAGGCTCCCGTGGAGGGTGAGCACCCCGCCGGGACGCAACAGGCGCAGCGCCGCATCCACGCACGAGCTGAAGCTGGTGGCATCGGTGTCGACGAAGACCAGGTCGTACGCGCCGTCGGCGAGCCGGGGGAGGACCTCCAGCGCCCGGCCGGTGATGATTCGGGTACGCCCGGCGGCGAAGCCCGCCTCGGCGAAGATCCGGCGGGCGATCCGCTGATGCTCCACCTCCACGTCGATGGTGGTGAGGACGCCGTCCGGGCGCATGCCGCGCAGCAGCCACACCCCGCTGACGCCGGTGCCGGTGCCGATCTCCACCACCGCCCGGGCGCTGCCGGCGGCGGCGAGCAGCCGCAACGCCGCGCCCGTGCCCGGGGTGACCGCGTCGAGGCCCACCTCGTGGGCGAGGCTGCGGGCGGTCCGCAGCACGAGGTCTTCGGTGACGTACGACTCGGCGAACTGCAACGCCTGGGTCATCGGACTGCCGGAACTGGCGGCCGTAGCGATGGGACACCTCCGGTCAGGGGCGGGTTGGCGGTATGAGCCTAGAGGCGGGGCGGGACGGACGCAGCCGCGAGTCCGGTGCCGGACGATCTTCGTTGAGCCGTGGGGCGGGAGGTTGCCGTCGGGCGATCACGAACGGCAACACTGACGGCACTCGCGGCGTTCGTGTAATCCTGGATGCGGTATCCCGCGTCGTCGGGACCGGCCGCCCGTGCCGGTCCGCCGGACGAGGGAGCCGGGGACGACTGGGAGGCCTACGTGACCGACGGCTGGGACTGGCGCCGGCCGGGGGGAACCCCGACGCAGGCGGGACCGCCGGGGGCCGGTGCGATGCCAGCCGGGCCACCGACGACGTCCGCCGAGGCTCGGGGCGTCCCGACGGCCTCGCCGTGGTGGTCCGACGCGCTCGCCGACCCGTGGCGGGACCCGCGCGCCGCCGCGGCGGTGGTGGTGCCCGGCCTGGCCGGGGGCCCCGAGGTCGAGCCTGAGCAGGTCACCGACCCGGACGCGCCGGGCCGACCCGGCCTGCGGCAGTTGCTGCTGATTTCGTTGATCACCGCGCTGCTCGCCGGTGCCCTCGGCGGCACCCTCGGGTACACCTTCGCGGTGCGTGGTGGTGTCACGGGCGGGACGATGCTCGGCGCCGGTCCCGTCGACCCGCCCGCGCTCGCCCAGCGCCGGCCGGAGTCGCTGGCCGGGGTCGCCGAGCGGGTTCTGCCGAGCGTGGTGACCGTCCGGGTGGCCAGCCTGGGCGGGGCGAGCGAGGGCTCCGGATTCATCGTCAGCGCCGAGGGCCACGTGGTCACCAACGACCACGTCGTCGCCGGTGGCACCGGCAAGGCGACGGTGCTCTTCAACGACGGCAGCAGCGCACCGGCCACCGTCGTCGGCCGGGACCCGGAGTCCGACATCGCGGTGATGAAGGTGTCCCGCAGCGGCCTGCGGCCGGTGGAGTTCGGCGACTCCGAGGCCCTCGCCGTCGGCGACCCGGTGTTGGCCGTCGGCTCGCCGCTGTCGCTGGCCAACACCGTGACCGCCGGGATCGTGAGCGCCCTGGACCGGACGATGCAGGCCGGCGAGCCGGGCGGCCCCACCCGCTACTACGCGGCGATCCAGACCGACGCCGCGGTCAACCACGGCAACTCCGGCGGCCCGTTGGTGGACGGTGCCGGTCGGGTGATCGGGGTGAACTCGACGATCAAGTCGCTGGTGGCCGACGGCCAGGAGGCCGGCAACATCGGGCTCGCCTTCGCCATCCCGATCAACCAGGCGAAACGGGTCACCCAGGACATCATCGGCACCGGCAAGGCCCGCCGTACGGTCATCGGCGCGCAGGTCGGCGGCACCGGCTCGGCCATCGGTGGCGCCGACGGCGTGCGGCTGGCGGCGGTGGAGCCGTCGGGTCCGGCGGCCGGGGCGGGGTTGAAGACGGGGGACGTCATCCTGCGGCTCAACGGTCGCCCGATGACCAACCCGACCGACCTGATCGCCCTGGTGCGCAAGTTCGCCCCGGGATCCGTGGTGACGGTGGAGTACCGGCGCGGGTCGAACCGGCAGAACGCCTCGGTGACCCTCGCCGCAGACGCCAAGTGAGCACCGGTCACCCCTCCCGGTCGGGCACCCCGGGTGCGTAGTCTTGCTCTGACGCCGACGAGGAGGTCGAGGCAGTGTTCGAGAACCTTAACTGGTGGGAGATCGGTGCGCTGCTGCTCCTGGCGTTGCTGATCTTCGGCGACCGGCTGCCCAACGTGATCAACGATGGGCTGCGGATGGTCCGGAACCTGCGTGCCATGGCCCGCAACGCCACCGGTGACCTGAGCCGTGAGCTGGGCACCGACATCCAGCTGGAGGACCTGCACCCGAAGGCGTTCATCCGTAAGCACCTGCTCAGCGAGGAAGACGAGCAGGCGATCCGGAAGCCGCTCCAGGGCGTCTATGACAACCTGCGGGCCGACGTCACCAGCGTGCACGACGACCTCAGGGACGTGGCCGCCGCGGCGGACCTGCGGACGAAGACCCCCGGCGGGACTCCCGTGACCGCCCCCGGCGGCGTCCCGAGGGCCCCGGCGCCGCGCACGGCCAGCTACGACGACGCGACCTGAGCCGCCCGTTCCGAACGGCAGACCTGGGCGGCGCCCCGAACGGAACGCCACCCAAGTCGTACGAGAGGCGGCCGGTCAGCGGCCGGCGGGCTTGAGGCCGAGCGGCTTGCCGAGCAGCGACTCGCGCCGTACCGCCAGCCGGTCGGCGACCTGGCACATGGCCTGCGCGGCCGGGGACTCCGGCGCGGCCAGCACGATCGGGTTGCCGGCGTCGCCGGCCTCCCGGACCAGGGTGTCCAGCGGGATCTGACCCAGCAGCGGCACCTGCGCGCCGATCGTCCGGGTCAGTGACTCGGCGACCGCCGCGCCGCCGCCGGAGCCGAAGATCTCCATCCGGGTGCCGTCGGGAAGTTCCAGCCAGGACATGTTCTCGATTACGCCGACGATCCGCTGGTGGGTCTGCACCGCGATCGCGCCGGCCCGCTCGGCCACCTCGGCGGCGGCAGCCTGCGGGGTGGTCACCACCAGGATCTCGGCGTTCGGCAGCAGCTGGGCCAGCGAGATGGCCACGTCGCCGGTGCCCGGGGGCAGGTCGAGCAGGAGCACGTCCAGCTCGCCCCAGTAGACGTCGGCGAGGAACTGCTGCAACGCCCGGTGCAGCATCGGGCCACGCCACACCACGGCGGCGTTGCCGGCGGTGAACATGCCGATCGAGATCATCTTCACGCCGTGCGACTGCGGCGGCATGATCATGTCTTCGACGCGGGTCGGGCGGGCGTCCGTGCCGAGCATCCGGGGCACCGAGTGGCCGTAGATGTCGGCGTCGATCACGCCTACAGAGAGGCCGCGGGCGGCCAGCGCGGCGGCCAGGTTGACGGTGACGCTGGACTTGCCGACGCCGCCCTTGCCGCTGGCGACCGCGTACACCCGGGTGCGGGAGCCGGGCTGGGCGAACGGGATCACCGGCTCCTCGGTGGCGCCGCCGCCGCGCAGCTTCGCCTGGAGGCCCTGGCGCTGCTCCGTGCTCATCACCCCGAAGTCGATCTCCACGCCGGTCACCCCGGGCACCGCGCCCACGGCGGCGGTGATGTCGCTGCGCAGCTTGTCCTTCAGCGGGCAGCCGGCCACGGTGAGCAGCAGCTCGACCCGGACCACGCCGTCGTCGCCGATCCGGGCGGAACGGACCATGCCGAGGTCGGTGATGGGCCGGCGGATCTCCGGGTCGTCGACGGTGGCCAGGGCGGCCTGGACGGCATCCTCGACGGTGCTGACAGGTGCTGACATACCCGCAATGCTACGTCGGGGGGTGATCGTGCCGGCCGTTGGCGGACCCGGTGTGAGCGAATCGATCGCCGCCCACCGGGACCGGTCAGCGCTCCCGGGCCGGTCCCTGCGGGCGGCGGCCCCGGGCCGGTCCCTCCGGGCGGCGGCTCCGGGCGAAGTCGTCGTCCCGCTCGTCGAGCGGCTCGTCGAGCGGCTTCCCGCCGCCGTCTGAGGGCGGCGCCGGCCGCTCCTGCTGGCGGCGCTCCAGCTTCTGCCGGCGCTGGGCGGCCTCGTCCAGCTCCTCGGCCAGCCGGGCCAGCTCCGAGCGGAGGAAGTCCCGGGTGGCCACCTCGCCCAGCGCGATCCGCAGGGCGGCGACCTCCCTGGCCAGGTACTCGGTGTCGGCCTTCTGCATGGTCGCCCGGCGCCGGTCCTCCTCCAGCGCCACCCGGTCCCGGTCCGTCTGCCGGTTCTGCGCGAGCAGGATCAGCGGCGCCGCATAGGAGGCCTGGAGGGAGAGCAGCAGGGTCAGGAACGTGAAGGTGTACGGGTCGAAGCGCAGGTTCGCCGGGGCCAGGGTGTTCCAGGCGAACCAGGCCGCGATCACCACCGTCATGTAGACGATGAAGTTGGCCGTGCCCATGCCGCGCGCGGTCGCCTCGGACCACCGGCCGAACGCCTCCGCGTCGAACCGGGGCAGCTTCATGCCCCGGGGCTCGCGCGGCTGGTCGAGCCGCTCGGACCGGCGCTGCTCACTCATCGGCGTCGTCCGGCGCCTCGTAGGCGGAGGCCGCGATTGACCCGGCGTCCCGGTCCCGCCAGTCGGGCGGCAGCGAGTGGTCCAGCACGTCGTCCACGGTGACCGCGCCGACCAGCCGGTTGGTCCGGTCCACCACCGGCATGGCGACCAGGTCGTAGGTGGCCATCCGGCGGGTGATCTCCGGCAGCGGTGTGGCCGGGCGCAGCGGGTCGATGTCGTTGACCACCACCCCGCCGAGCAGGTCGGCCGGGGGCTCGCGGAGCAGCCGCTGGAAGTGGACCATGCCCAGGTACCGGCCGGTCGGGGTGGTCATCGGCGTGCGGGCCACGAAGACCTGGGCGGCCACCGCCGGCGAGAGGTGCTCCTCCCGGATCCGGGCCAACGCCTCGGCGACCGTGGCGTCCGGGGGCAGGATCACCGGCTCGGAGGTCATCACGCTGCCGGCCGTGCCGGAGCTGTACTTCAGCAGCTGGCGTACCGGGTCGGCCTCGTCCGGCTCCATCAGGTCGAGCAGCATGTCCTGCTCCGGCGGAGGCAGCTCGTTGAGCAGGTCGGCGGCGTCGTCCGGGTCCATCTCCTCCAGCACGTCCGCGGCCCGTTCTCGGTCCAGCGCGGCGAGGATCTCCACCTGGTCGCGCTCGGGCAGCTCGCTGAGCACATCGGCCAGCCGCTCGTTGTCCAGCGCCGCCGCCATCTCGTTGCGCCGGGAGTCGGGCAGGTCCTGGAGGGCGTTGGCCAGGTCTGCCGGGCGCATGTCCTCCAGCACGGCGAGCAGGTTCGCCGTGCCCCGGTTCTCGCCGATGCCGCTGAGGCCGCGCACCCGGTCCCACTCGACCTGGTGCAGGTGGCCGCGCCGGGTGAGCCGGCCGGTGTGCTCGCGTACGGCGACCCGGGTCAGCGACCACTCGCCGCCCCGGCTGTGCTCCATCGCCACGTCGACCACCGCGCCCGGCTGGCCGCTCGGCTCCAGTTGCACCCGCCGGTCCAGCAACTCCTGGAGCACCAGCAGCTCGTTGGGGCGCTTGGAGAACCGGCGCAGGTTGAGGGTGCCGCTGCCAAGGACCACCGCGTCGGCATCGATGGAGGTGATCCGGTTGATGGACAGGAAGATCCGCCGGCGCATCGGCATCTCGGCGACCAGCCCCACCACCTCGGGCGGGCGCTGGGTCGGACGGAGCCGGGCGACCGCGTCCCGCACCCGGCCCACCTGGTCGCCGTTCGGGTCGAAGACGGCGACTCCGGCGAGCCTGGCGATGTAGACCCGGTTCGGCGTGCTCACGGGCACCAGCCTAAGCGCCTACTGTTTATCAACATGTCGACCTTGGCCTACGAGATCGTGGACGTCTTCACCGATCGTCCCTTTGCCGGCAACCCGCTGGCTGTGGTGTTCGGCGCCGAAGGACTGGCCACCGAGCAGATGCAGTCCCTCGCGCTGGAGTTCAACCTCTCCGAGACGGTGTTCGTGCTGCCGCCCACGCAGGTCGGGGTCACCTACCGGGCGCGGATCTTCACCCCCACCGACGAGCTGCCGTTCGCTGGGCACCCCAGCGTCGGCGCGGCGGTGACCGCGAGCCGGCGCGGGATGTTCGGTGTGGGGCAGATCACCCAGGAGTGCGGGGCCGGGGTGCTGCCGATCGAGGTGACCGCCTCGGGCGCCACCCTGACCGGCAGCGTCCCCACCCTCGGTCCGGAGCTGGACCTGGAACCGCTGCTGGAGATGGCCGGCCTCGACGCCGAGGACCACGCCGGCCCGCCGCCCCGGGTGGCCGGCTGCGGGCTGGAGTTCCCATATCTCCCGGTGCGCCCGGAAGCAGTGGTTCGCGCCCAGTTGAACGCCGCGGCGGCCCAGCGGTACGGAATTGAGCACGTCTGCGTCTTCTCCTGGGACGCCGACGCGCAAACCGCGCACACCCGGGTCTTCGTTCCCGGCCATGGCGTCCCAGAGGACCCGGCGACCGGTTCGGCCGCCCTCGGGCTCGGCGTGTGGCTGGTCGCCAGCGGCCTACTCCCCGGGGAGGGCCGTGCCGAGTACTCCGTCCGACAGGGCGCCGAGATCAACCGTCCGTCCTTCCTGGCGTGCACGGTCACCGCGGCCGACGGCGCCGTGGTCGGGACGACGGTGACCGGTCACGTGATGGCGGTGGCTCGGGGCGAGATCGCCGTCCCGCCCTTCGTGGGCTGAGCCGAGCTGAGGCGATGGGCGGCCCGTGCGGTCGCGCGGGCCGGCGGGAATGCGGGAGGATGTCGGGATGACTGACGAGGTGGACGGGCTGGTCGCCACGCCCCTGGTCGACGAGGCGGTGAAGAAGGCCGCCGTCGCCTGGGTGGGCGTCGCGGGCGGGCCGGCACGGGCGCTGTGGTGCGTGCCGTCGGACGGGGCGCTGCTCGTGGTGAGCGGCCCCGGCGAGCAGGCCGCGCCCGGCCTCGCCGACGCGGTCGAGGCACAGGTCACCCTGCGCGGCGACCACGGCGGGCGGATCGTCACCTGGCCGGCCCGGGTGACCCGGGTGGCCCCCGACACCGAGGAGTGGGCGGCCCTGGCTCCCTCGGTGGCCGCCAAGCGGCTGAACGCGCCCAGCCCGGCGGCCGAGCTGATGCGGCGCTGGGCCGCAGAGGGGTGCGCGCTGGTCAGGCTGACCCCCGCCGGCGAGCCGGCGGCCGGCGACCGGTTGCCCGACGGCTCGCTCGCTGAGCCGCCCCGGGAGGCCCCGGTGGTCCGGGTCACCCGCAGGCCGTTCCGGCTGCACCGGGTCCGCCGCCGCTGACCCCACCCGGTGGTGCCTGGCGCCGTGGGCCGGCACGACCGGCGGGTCAGGCCGGCACGATCGCCGGGGACACCAGGTCGAGCACCTCGTCCAGCGAGCGCAGTGTCGGCCCGGTCCAGTCCGGCTCGGCGTTGAAGACCAGGTGCTCGGCGAGGTCCGGGGCGGCCAGCCGCACCGCCGTCATGCCTGCCCGCTGCGCGCCGGTGAGCTCCTGGCTGCCGCCGTCGCCGACGTAGAGGCAGGCGTCCGGGGGGAGCTCGAGCCGCCGGCACGCGGCCAGGTAGAGCGCCGGGTCGGGCTTGCAGCGCCCGACCTGCACCGAGAACACCCACACGTCGAGCAGCGGGGCCACGGCCAACTGCGGCAGGAACACCGGCAACTCGTGGGTGCAGTCGCTGACCAGGCCGGTGCGTACGCCCCGGCGTTTCAGCCCCGTCAGCACCGGCACCGCCTCGTCGCGCAGCCGGGTGTCCGCCCGGACGGCCCGGTGCCGGGAGGTGACGGCCGAGCGCAGCACGCTCTCCGGCGGGTGTACGCCGACCTGCTCGCACACCCAGCGCAGGGTCGCCTCGGCGTCTCCGAACCGGCCGCTGGCGCGTTGGTAGTAGCTGCGGTCGAGCACGGCGGCGAGGACGTCGACGGGACAGCCGAGCAGTTCGGCGGTGAACCGGTGGGCCACGCCACGCTTTACGGGTTGGGTGAGCGTGCCGAAGAAGTCGAACAGCACCGCCCGAAACTCGGGCATGGGAGTACCTCCGGGCGTCGAGGGGGAGGGTCGCCGGCGGAATGGTCATGATCGTAACGGAGTACTGACGTTCGGTGGTGCGGATGTCGTGTGAGGATTGCTTCCCGTGTCCGTACCTCCGCACCACCGACCGTCGCTCCACCCGCCGACCGTCGGGGTGGTCGTCCTGGCTGTCCTCGCGGTCGCCTCGTCCGCGCCGCTGGTCGCCTTCGCCGCCGCGCCGGCCCTGGCGATCGCCTTCTGGCGCAACCTGCTCGCGGTCGGTGCGCTCGGTCCGTTCGCGCTGGCCCGGCGGCGGGCCGAGTTCCGGGCGCTGGTCGGCGGCGCTCGGCGGCGGGAGGGCTGGTACTGCGTGCTCTCCGGGGTGGCGCTCGCTGCCCACTTCGCCACCTGGATGCCGAGCGTCAAGCTCACCTCCGTCGCCGCCGCCACCGCCCTGGTCGCCACCCAGCCGGTCTGGCAGGGGCTGATCGCCCGGGGCCAGGGGCGCCGGCTGCCGCCGGCCGTATGGGCGGGCATCGGGGTGGCCGTCGGCGGGGCGGTGCTCGCGTCGGGGGCCGACTTCGCCGTCTCCGGCCGGGCGTTCGCCGGCGACCTGCTCGCGGTGGCCGGCGGCCTCTTCGCCGCCGTCTACACCGCCTTCGGCGAGCGGGCCCGGGTCAGCATCAGCACCACGACGTACACCACGGTCTGCTACGGGGTCTGCGCGCTGATTCTGCTGGTCATCTGCCTGGTCGGCGGGGTGCCGCTGGGTGGCTACGACACGACGACCTGGCTGGCGATCCTCGCCCTGGTGGGCGGGGCCCAACTCCTCGGCCACTCGATGTTCAACCACCTGCTTCGGCGCATCCCGGCAACCACGGTCAGTGTGCTGATCCTGCTGGAGGCCCCCGGGGCGGCGTTGATCGCCTGGGCCTGGCTCGGCCAACTGCCCCAGGTCGCCGCGCTGCCCGGGCTCGGGCTGCTCCTGGCCGGCATCGTCGTGGTGGTGCTCGGCGGAGTCCGCGCCGGTCGCCGGGCCGTCCTCGCCCCAGCCCCCGCCGACGCCGCCACCCCGCTGCCGGACCGCCCGGCCGGCTGAGCTTCGGCGCTCAGGATCGCCGTTCGGCCACCGGCGCGGGCTTCTTCGGTGAGAGTGCGAGGGGAGAAGGGTGGTGGGGTGGCGCGATGAGCGAGGGAGGCGCGGAGGGGGCGGGGGTCACCCCCGCGGCCGAGTTTCCGGCGCTGGGGCCGGAGGAGGTCGCGGCGCTGCGGCAGATCGGGAACCGGTGGCGGGAGGCCCGGCGGGAACCGTCCGGTCACACTGACGAGCTGCCGCTGGACCCCACGCTCGGCCGGTACCGCCGCCGTCCCGCGCCGCGCCCGTTCGGCCGGCTCGCCCCGATCGAGATGTTCCGGCCCGGAGAGCCGGACGAGCTGGTCGCGACCGAGCCGGCGAACCTGCCCGGGTCCCGCCCCGGCCGTGCCGTCACCCGGTTCCGCCGGGCGGTGCTGGGGCCGCCGCTGACCAGCGCGGCGGTGCTGTACGAGCGGATGCGCAAGCTGGTCGCCCTGCCGGTGCTCTCCTCCGACCTGCTCAGCTCGGTCGCGTACGGGCCGGAGGCGATGCTCACCGTGCTGCTGCTGGCCGGCGGCGCCGCGTTGGAGCTGTCCCTGCCGCTGGCCGCGCTGCTGGTGCTGCTGATGGTCGCGGTCGGCCTCTCCTACCGGCAGACCATCCCCGCCTACCCGCACGGTGCCGGTTCGTACCTTGTGGCCGGTGACAACCTGGGTGCCGGGGCGGGGCTCACCGCGGCGGCCGGGCTGATGATCGACTACGTGCTGACCGTGGCGGTGTCGGTGGCCGCCGGGGTGCGCGCGGTCACTTCCGCGCTGCCGGGGCTCACCGGTCTCACCCTTCCGCTCGGCGTGCTGGTGATCGTGGTGCTGCTCGCCGGGAACCTCCGCGGCGTCCGTAC
Source organism: Micromonospora sp. RTGN7 (assembly GCF_033804645.1). Lineage (NCBI taxonomy): Bacteria > Bacillati > Actinomycetota > Actinomycetes > Micromonosporales > Micromonosporaceae > Micromonospora > Micromonospora sp. RTGN7. The sequence goes on from NZ_JAPZLF010000004.1 coordinate 20,859, forward strand.
CGCCGGGAACCTCTTCGTGCTCCCCACGTACGCCTTCATCGTCGCGCTGCTGGCGGTGCTCGCCGTCGGCTTCCTCCAGGCGGCCGGCCGGGGGTTCGTGGCGCTGCCGCCGCCGGACGTGCCGGCGGCCGAGGGGCTGGGCCTGCTGTTGGTGCTGCGGGCGTTCTCCTCCGGGGCAGTGTCGATGACCGGCATCGAGGCGGTGTCCAACGCGGTGCCGGCGTTCCGCCCGCCGGAGTGGCGCAACGCGCGCACCACCCTGAGCTGGATGGTCGCCATGCTGGTGCTCCTCTTCGCCGGCATCGTCGTGTTGATCCACCTGGACGGCGTGGTGCCCTCGCCGGGTGAGACGCTGCTGTCCCAACTGGCCCGGACCAGCTTTCCCACCGGCCCCTGGTACGTGCTGGTGCAGGTGGCCACCGCGCTGATCCTGCTGCTGGCCGCGAACACCGCCTTCAACGACTTCCCCCGGCTGCTGTTCTTCATGGCCCGAGCCGGGCACGCCCCGCGCCGGTTCCTGCACATGGGGGACCGGTTGGCCTTCAGCAACGGCCTCGTCGCCCTCTCCGTCACCGCGGCGCTCGTCTTCGTCGTCTTCCGGGGGCACACCGAGTCGTTGATCCCGCTCTATGCGGTGGGGGTGTTCCTGGCGTTCACCCTTTCCCAGGCCGGGATGGTGGTGCACTGGCGTCGCCGGCGCGGGGCACGCTGGCAGCGTCGGCTGGCGCTCAACGCGGTCGGCGCGACGCTGTCCGGGTTGGTCCTGCTGACCGCCGCGGTCGCCAAGTTCGCCGAGGGCGCCTGGGTGGTGGTCGTCGCCGTGCCGCTGCTGGTGCTGCTCTTCCACCGGGTGCAGCGGCACTACCGGCAACTGGACCGGGCGCTGGCGCTACGTCCGCCCGGGACTGCCCCGGCATCTCCCGGGCTGCCCCGGGGAACCGCGGGGGACGGAGAGCCGGCGGACGGAGCTGCACCGCAGCCGCCGGCAGGCGGTCTCTTCGCCGGCAGCAACGGAGACGGCGCGCCCCTGTCGGCCGAGGGGCAGGAGGTGCCACAGCAGATTCGGCACCTGGTGGTGGTGCCGGTGGCCCGGCTCAACCGGGCCTCGCTGCGTGCCCTCGCGTATGCGGCGTCGCTCGGGCAGCCGACCCTGGCCGTGCATCTCGCCCCGAACGAGGAGGAGGCCGACCGGTTCCGTGGGCAGTGGGAGGCATGGGGGGACCACCTGCGGCTGGAGACGATCGTATCGCCGTACCGGGCGGTGATCGGGCCGCTGGCCCACTACCTGGAGGCGCTGCACGCCTCCGGGGCTGATCTGGTGCTTACCGTGATCGTGCCCGAGGTGGTGTTGCGCCACCGCTGGCACCGGCTGCTGCACAGCCAGGTGGAGCGGCGGCTGCGCCGGGCGCTGCGGGCGCTGCCCGCTGCGGTGGTGACCAGCGTTCCGGTGCACCTGTCCGAGTGACCGGCACCCGCAACAGCGGCGCCAGGCGCTGACCGACGTCATCGGAATCTGGGTGGAACACTCCTCGTTACTCGGCGACATCCACCACGGCCCCCCGGGACTGGCCGGAGTGCGTATTCGTCTGGCGTGGGTTTGCCAGCCGCCTGGCCTCGGCGGCTACGGATGGTTGCCATCCTCGGTGAGTGGTGGGATGAGATGACGCGGGCGGACGATCGCCCGCCCTGTCTGGATCTGCTCGATATTGACGTCAGCTCCATTCCTGGGCGATGACCCTAAATGTTCTATATGGTGCATAGGGCAGCATGAGTTGGTTGTATTAAGAGAGATATTCAGAATCGCCATCACCTTTCGCGTGGCTGAGCGTGTCCTACTGGTGGCGACGCCTTCGTGGATTCGCTGACGAGCCTTCGAGGGTTTCGATTGGGCCTGGGAGCAGGATGTCATTCTCACGTCACCCCCGTGTGTTGGTGGCTGTCGCGATGGCGGTCGCCCTGACCGCCGGCATCCTGGTGGTCGCGCCCGGGGTGGCTGTGGCGGTCGGTTCGATCCTGTTCAACCAGCCGTTCCATAACAACACCGCAGACGGTACCGGTGCGGTGGCGCTGCCGGCTGTGCCTGCTGGCGTTGGGGGCAACGCCGCCTGCTTGACTGCCGCGGGGAACTCCACGGTGGGTCCGCTGACCAGCTGTCCAACGTCTAACGATCCGCAGGGTGCGGGCAAGCTCCGGCTGACGGACACCGGTTTGTTCAAGGAGGGCGGGGTTTTCGGCGCCGTAAGCGTGCCGACCTCGCAGGGTTTGGATGTCACGTTCAACACCTACCAGTACGGCGGCAGCAGCACGCCCGCTGACGGGCTCGCCTTCGTGCTGGCTGCGGTTGATCCCGCCAATCCGTTGTCGCCGTCCGTCATCGGACAACCCGGAGGGGCGCTCGGCTACTCGGCGGCGTCCAGCGGCGGCACTGCGGGCCTGTCGAACGGCTATCTGGGTATCGGCATCGACGTCTTCGGCAACTTCAGTAACAGCACCTATCAGGGCACCGGCTGTACGAACCCGCCGTACATCTCCACCACCGGCGGAAAGGTACCCGGCCAGGTCGTGATTCGTGGGCCGGGCCGGAATTCGGTCGGCTACTGTGCGGTCAGCAGCACCGCCACCACCACGTCGTCGCCGGCACTGGCGTTGCGGGCGACCACCCGGGCGGCCTCCCTGGTGCCGGTCGAGGTGGTGATCAACCCGACCGCGGCGGCGTTCACCACCGTCTCGGGGATCACGGTTCCCGCCGGCCGGTATCTGGTCAGGTTCACACCGGTGGGTGGGGCGTCGAGGACCCTGTCAGGGGTGCTTCCGGTGGTGTCGCCCACGCTGTATCCGTCGGCGAGTTGGCTGAACGCCAACGGCGTTCCAAAGCAACTCGCGTTCGGGTGGGTCGGTTCGACCGGTTCGCTGACCGACTTCCACGAGGTGGACAACACCGTCGCGACCACGTTCAACCCGGTGCCCGATCTGAACGTGTCGCAGACCAGCTACACCGGCCCGTCCCCGCAGCGTGGGGATCCGGTCACCTACTCCATCACCGCCGGCGTCGACGCCGGGGTCAACGAGACGGCTCCGATCTCGGTTACCCAGACGCTGCCGGCCGGAGTCGTCCCGGCCGGGGCGTTCGGTTCCGGTTGGGGGTGCGGAGCACCGGCCGGACAGACCATCACCTGCACCAACAGCAACGGGCCGTTCGCCAACGGCACCTCCCTACCGCCGATCACGGTGGTGGCGATCGTGACCGGTACGGGGGTGACACCCACGCTGATCCAGACCGCGTCGGTAGCTACCTCGTCGTCCAACGACGCGAACCCGGGCTACTCGTCGTCCACCACCCCGGGCATTCCACCCGCCGCGCCGAGCGGCGTCATCGTCACCCCGGCGTCGAGTCCGATCGCGGGCGGCATCGCGGTGACCGTCGGCGGCAGCAACATCGCCGGGGCAACGGCGATCGAGATCGGCACCACCGCTCAACAGCAGGCCGGCACATCGGTGGTACTCCTGCCATGTCCGTCCGGCCCGGCTGCCGGGTGTTTCACCGTCAACACCGACGGCACCCTCGGCATCTCCTCGATGCCAGCCCGGGCGTCCGCGGCCACGGTGAACGTCACCGTCGTCACCCGGGGGACAGCGGGATCGGCGAGCTACGTCTACACCTCCCCGCCTGCTGCGCCCGCTGCGCCGACCGCGACGGCGGGGATCACCAGCGCCACCGTGACCTGGACCGCCCCAGCCAGCAACGGCAGTCCGATCACTGGGTACGTGATCACCCCGACCCGCAATGGAGGGACGCAGCCAACGCAGTCGTTCGACGCCCTCACCACCACCCGCACCCTGACCGGACTTACCGCGGGAGCGTCGTACACCTTTCAGGTTGCGGCGGTGAACGCGCTCGGCACCGGCGCGAACAGCCCGGCCTCCGCGGCGGTCGTCCCGTATGCGCTGCCCGCGGCGCCGACGATCACCGCGGTCAGCGCGGGCAGCAACGCCGCCACACTCAGCTGGACCGCCCCGGCCAACAACGGATCGGCGATCACCAGCTACCTGGTCACCCCGTACATCGCCGGGGTCGCCCAGCCGAGCCGGAACTTTCCCGCCTCGCCCACCACCCAGACGATCACCGGGCTGGCGGCCGGCACCACGTACACCTTCCGGGTGGCCGCGACCAACGCCGCCGGCACCGGCCCGGCCTCCGCCGCCTCGTCCCCGGTGACGGTCAACGCCCCACCGGCCCTGGCCTTCCCGCCGCCGCCGCTCGGCGAGGTCGGTGTCGTCTACAGCGACCAGTTGACCGTGACCGGTGGCACCGCGCCGTTCGTCTGGTCGATCAGCGTCGGTGCCCTGCCCCCCGGTCTGACCCTCAACCCGGCAACTGGGCTGTTGTCCGGCACGCCGACCACCGCCGGCACGTTTCCGTTCACCGTCCGGGTGGTCGACTCGTCCGGGCAGAGTGCCACCCAGGCGGTCACCTTGCTGATCAACCAGCTCGGCGGCCTCACGATCAGCGTGCCCGACCTGGCCTCGCTGGGAACGGTCAGCGCCGATGCGGGATCGAGGTCAGGCCGGCTCGGCGTCGTCACGGTGACCGACGACCGTGGGCCGGCGTCCGGCAACTGGACCGCGACCGTGTCCATCACGAACTTCACGACGGGCGCGGGCTCCACCGGTGAGGTCATCCCCAACGGCAGCGTCACCTATTCCTCGGGACCGGCGCTGGCGACGACCGGCACTGGCATCTTCGTACCCCAGCCGGGTGTCGCCCTCGCCACGAGCCAGACCGCCGGTCGCTGGTCCGGCCAGGCCGCCACGAACTCGGCCTCCTGGAACCCCACTCTGCTATTGACCTTTCCGTCGGCCCTGGTAGCAGGCAGCTATACGGCCACGGTGACGCATTCGGTGGTGTAGGCCGCATCCCCGCTGCCGACGTACGAGCTGTGGCGGCGGGGTCAGGAGTGCCGTCGGACGTGCCGGCGCACGCAGGCGGTGATCAAGGCGCCGCCGAGGACAAGTAGGGCACCAAGGGCCAGCAGCCAGCCAGGTTCCGGGTCGCTTCCGGTAACCGGCAGGTGCCCACCGGACGAGCTCGGGCTGGGCGTCGGCGAAACAGGCGGCTGCGTCGGTGGGGCCGGTGGCTGCGTCGGCGGAACAGGCGGCTGCGTCGGAACCACTTCGAAAGTGACGCCAGTGGATGCCGGCGGTGGGGTGGCGGCCTGGGCGGCCCTGGGCCCGGCTGGACGGCCTGCCGTGACAGGCGGGGCGCTGGAGGTCGTTACGGCCAAGGCCAGGGCCACAACCACGACGGCCGGCCGGAGGAGGTTCCTCCGGCCGGCCGCGCGGCCATTCCTGTCTTGGGCGATCATCGGTCCTCCATCCGAGCTTGGCGTCGGGGTTGCCCGCGCCGGAGTTGCGTCCGTAGCCCGGGACGACGCGAGAGCCCGTAGGAGCGTCGGGCCGACCAGCAGCACCAAGGGAACATGAAAGTCACCCTATACGCTGTTTGGGAGATATGACCGATATTCAGATGGAGGGAGCGCTTTTGCGGCCAGGTCGCGTCTCCCCGGGGTGGACAGCCCTGGGTCAGGCGATCCGGGCACCGACCCGGAATGGGCCGCGCCGACGGGCGAGGTACCAGAGGATGGCCGTGACGAGTGCCAGCAGTGCCGTGCCGGCGCCGAGGGACAACGCGATCCAGCGCGACATGGCGGACTTCACCGGAACCACATCCGCCGCGACCGGCAGGGTGATGCGGCCCTCCGCGGTGTGCTCCACGGTCCCGCTGACCAGCGTCAGCCGCACGTCCCACCGGCCCGCCGGCAGGGTTTGGTTGAGTTCCACGCCGACCTGGCCATTCTCGCCGGGGAGGATGGTCACACCCTTCGTCACGGTGAACGGACCGGCCCGGACCGCACCCGACTCGTTCGCCAGGGACAGGGTTCCGCCCATGTCCAGCGCCCGGCCGCCCGTGTTGGTGACCCGGGCGGTGACCATGGGCCACGGCCCGGTGCCCCGCTCCGCCGCCAGGGCGTCGATCCGGAAGTCCGTTGGCGGTTCACCACCAGGCCCGATGTCGAGATACATCCGGATGCCGACTCGGTGGATCTGGCTGATGTTGCCAGCATCCTTCGGCCGACTGGTGATCTGCGCCCAGACCGCCCCGTACCGCTCACCCTTCGACGCGGATTTCGGCACGGCGATGGTGACCTCGACGGGTTCGCTCCCACCGGGTGGCAGGTCGACGCTGGTCGACTCCAGGGTCACCCAACCGGTGAGCTCGTTGCCGGTGCGACCGTCGGAGACGGTGAACGCGTTCCCCTCGACCGCCGCGGCGCCGGCGTAAAGCGCGACGCGCTGGCGCTCGGCCGAGGTGTTGCGGACCTCGACCCGCCGATGGATGGTTGTACCCGGCTTGAGGTGATCCACGATGTAGGCCCGCGCCCGCGGATCCTCGACGCGGGCGACCGGAATGTCCAGGAGTTGGATCCCCAGCCCCGGGATGTCGTCTTCCCGCTGGTGCGGCTCCCCGCGCACGGCGTCGGCCGGCACCGCCGGCACCCCGAGCGCCAGGACGGCGACGGAGGCCAGCAGTGCCAGCCGACGGGCGGGGTCAGAGCACCGAATGTGTCACCGTCCCGGTGTAGAGACCGCCGACGGTGCCCGAGGGAATCGCGACCGCCACCGTGGGATTCCAGGACGCGAAGTTGCTGCCGGTGCCCCCGGTGTGGCTGAACGCCGTCCGCGGAACGTTGATGATCACCGCGTCGGCTGCCGTCTGCTGGCCGGGCGTGAAGGTGCCGGTGCCAGAGGTGGCGGTGGCGGGCCCGGACCAGTAGGTGACGTTGATGTTCGGGATGGTCTCCGAAGCGGTGCCACCACCGGTGGTGAAGTCGGTGGCGATGACGCTGGCGGTCCAGTTCGGGGTCAGCGACGCCCGCTGGTCCAGGACGGTGACCGGCCCCAGCGGCCCGGACACCGTGCTGCTCTCCGTTCCGGTGCCCAGGTTCGCCGAGGCGGGAACCGTGATCGTGAGACCACCGGCACCGACGACGGTGAGGGTGACGATGGTGTCTCCCGGAGCCGCGGATGCCGGAGTGGCGAGCCCGGCGGCCAACACCACACCGGCCAGGGCAACGGGGAGAAGCCTCTTCCTCATGAAACCTCCTGAAATGCGAAATGTGGTCATCTAATGCATTTAAAATCCTATCCACCCAAATAGGGCACTATGGGAGAAATGGGTGAATCGTGTTGGCCGGGGCCGGCTCCTGGCTGCCCAATGGGCGCACGCGGCGGGTCCTGACGGCGGGCGGGTCCTGTTCGCCCGCCCCGGTCGTCACGCCGCTATGCCGACTGCCTTCGCGCTGGCCGTCCAGAGGCGGGCGGCGAGCTGCGCGTCAGCGGCCTTGCGCAGCGGGCGGCGGGGCCGCCGGTCGGCGTAGTAGCCGCCGTTGACCAGTCGGGCCGAGGGCTGGTCGGCGAGCCAGACCAACGTCTCCGCGCCCTTCTCCGGGCTGCGGAACGGCAGGACCCGCATGCCGAGGGCCACCAGCCGGCTGTCCGCGCCGAACCGGGTCCGCACCACCCCGGGGTGGAAGCAGTACGCCGGGATGTCGGCCCAGCGCCGCGCCGCCTCGGCGGTGAACAGGATGTTCGCCTGCTTACTGGTGCCGTACGCGCGCATCGGGCGGTAGCCGCGCAGGGTGGCGTTGAGGTCGCCCGGGTCCAGTACGCCGCTGCGGTGCGCCCCGGAGGCGGTGACCACCAGCCGGCCGACCCGGTCCCGCAGCAGGGTGCTGAGCAGGAACGGGGCCAGGTGGTTGGCCTGCATCGACAGCTCGAACCCGTCGACCGTGGTGACCGGGTGCAGCACGATCGCCCCGGCGTTGTTGGCCAGCACGTCGATCCGGTCGTACGCGGCGCGCAGCCGTTCGGCCAGCCCCCGTACGTCGTCGAGGACCGCGAAGTCGGCCCGGAACAGTTCGGGCCGCTCGCCGCTGGCGTCCCGTACCTGGTCGCCGGCGGCCTGGAGCCTGGCCGGATCCCGGCCGACCATCACCACCCGGTCGCCCCGGCAGGCCAGGTACACGGCGGCGGCCAACCCGATGCCGGAACTCGCCCCGGTCACCACCACGGTTCGACGCCCAGTGAGATCTTCCACAGGTCCATTCACCTCGGTCACGGCACGAGGTTACCGTGGCGTCACCATCACCTTTGGGATCGTTAAGTTCTCCGGTTGTCATTCAGGTGGCGTCGGCATGCCCCGCCGGACGTCGGAAGGAGCGCATCCATGGCCGCTGTCGGTCGTCCCCGCAGGTCCTGCCTCGCCGTGCCGGGCTCCAACGTCAAGATGCTCGGCAAGGCCCAGGGGCTCCCCGCCGACCAGGTGTTTCTCGACCTGGAGGACGCGGTCGCCCCGCTGGCCAAGCCGGACGCACGCAAGAACATCGTGGCCGCGCTCAACGAGGGCGACTGGGCCGGCAAGACCCGGGTGGTCCGGGTCAACGACCTCACCACGCCGTGGACGTACCGGGACGTGATCGAGGTCGTCGAGGGGGCCGGCGCCAACCTGGACTGCGTCATGCTGCCCAAGGTGCAGAACGCCGCCCAGGTGCAGTGGCTGGACCTGACGCTCACCCAGATCGAGCGGACCCTCGGCCTGGAGGTCGGCCGGATCGGCATCGAGGCGCAGATCGAGAACGCCGCGGGCCTGGTGAACATCGACGCCATCGCCGCCGCGTCGCCCCGGGTGGAGACCATCATCTTCGGCCCGGCCGACTTCATGGCCTCGATCAACATGAGGTCCCTGGTGGTCGGCGCGCTCATCCCCGACTACCCGGGCGACCCGTACCACTACATCCTGATGCGCATCCTGATGGCTGCCCGGATGCACGACAAGCAGGCCATCGACGGCCCGTTCCTGCAGATCCGGGACGTCGACGCGTTCCGGGAGGTGGCCAGCCGGTCGGCCGCGCTGGGCTTCGACGGCAAATGGGTGCTGCACCCGGGGCAGATCGACGCCGCGAACGAGGTCTACTCGCCGGCTCAGGCCGACTACGACCACGCGGAGCTGATCCTCGACGCGTACGGGCACTACACCTCGGAGGCCGGCGGCCGGCTCGGCGCGGTGATGCTCGGCGACGAGATGATTGACGAGGCGTCCCGCAAGATGGCCCTGGTGATCGCGGCCAAGGGCCGCGCGGCCGGGATGACCCGCACGTCCAGCTTCACCCCGCCGGCGTAGTGAGCCGGTGCCGCCCCGGAGTCCTCGGGGCGGCACCCCTCGCCGGGCCGGCCGGCCCGGTCAGTAGCCGCTGGTGCTGCTGCTCGTGCTGCCCGAGGAGACCGCGATGACGATGATCACGATGTAGAAGATGATCCCCAGCACCATCAGGCCGGTGAGGATCCAGCCGATGATGATGGCGGCCTTCGCCATCCCCTCGCCGCCCTCGCCGGTCTGCCGAATCTGCTTCTGGGCGACGTGACCGAGGATCGCGCCGATCGGCGCGGTGATGCAGGACGCGATGCCGACCAGGGCGAGCACCAGCGCCGCGATGGCCATCCCGTTGGTCTTCTGCGGCGGCGGGTAGCCGTAACCGGGGTAGCCCGCAGCCGGGTAGCCCGCAGCCGGATAGCCGGCCGGTGCGTAGCCGGGCGCGGCGTACGGGTCGACGTGGGCCGGGGCAGCCTGCTCCGACTTCATCCCCGCGTACGGGTCGATCCCCGTGTACGGGTCCGGGCCCGTCGGCTGCCCGCTCACCGGCAGGGTGGGGTCGACCGGCGGGGTGGGCGGGGACCAGGGGTCATTGCCGGGCGGCGGCGGATATGTCATCGGTTCTCTCCGTCTGTCGAGGGTGCGCGGTCAGGGTAGCCAGGCCCACCCACAACCGGTGCGCCCGTCAACGGGTGCCGCCTCGCCCGGCGGGGTGCCGCATTGCCCAGCGGGGTCCGAGCGGGCAGGATCGCGGCATGGCGACAGACACGCGGGCAGCGGACCTTGCCGGCAGCCGACCGCGACAGGACGTGAGCCGACCGGCGGCCCGACACAACCGGGCCACCGCCGGGACGGCCCGCACCGACCAGGACGCGCCGGCGCCGCTGACCGATCCGGTCACCATGCGGCTCGACGGCAAGGTCGCCCTGGTCACCGGGGCTGGAAGCGCCGACGGCATCGGGTACGCCACGGCCCGCCGGCTGGCCGACCTGGGTGCCCGGGTGGCCATCGTCTCGACCACCCGGCGCATCCACGACCGGGCCGGCGAGCTGAAGGTGACCGGCTTTGTCGCCGACCTCACCGACGAGTCGGAGGTCGGCGCTCTCGCCGACGCGGTCACCGAGCAGCTCGGCGACGTGGAGGTGCTGGTCAACAACGCCGGCCTGGCCAGCCGGGCCAGCCCCGAGGTGCTGCGCCCGGTGGCCCAGCTCAGCTACGAGGAGTGGCGCGGCGAGATCGACCGGAACCTGAGCACCGCGTTCCTGTGCAGCCGGGCGTTCATCGGTGGGATGGCCGAGCGGGGCTGGGGGCGGATCGTCAACCTCGCGGCCACCGCCGGCCCGGTCAACGCCCTGCCCACCGAGGCGGCGTACGCGGCCGCGAAGGCGGGAGTCGTCGGGCTGACCCGGGCACTGGCGATGGAGATGATCGCCGACGGGGTCACGGTGAACTCGGTGGCCCCGGGGACGATCCACACGGCGGCCTCCACGGTGGCGGAGATCCGGCAGGGGCTCGGCACGCCGGTGGGCCGCCCCGGCACCCCGGACGAGGTGGCCGCCGCCATCGCGTTCCTCTGCTCGCCGGCCGCCTCGTACATCACGGGTCAGATGCTCGTGGTGGACGGCGGCAACAGCGTCCGGGAGGCGCAGTTCCGCTGACCCGCCAGGGGAGTCGCCCCGGCGTCAGCGGTACGAGCCGCCGTCGGAGCCGCCCCAACTCAGCAGCGCGATCCAGCCGCAGCAGGCCACCAGGCCGATCACGGTGAACAGGTACCCGAGGATCAACCCCCAGGTGGCGAGCTGGTCGCCCTCCTCGCCGGTGCGCCGGATCTGCCGCTTGGCCACGTGACCGAGCACGATGCCGGCGGGCGCGAAGACGAACGCGAAGACCAGCGACAGCACGGCGAGGATGTTCGTCCCCCGGACAGGGCCCGACTGCTGGCCGTACTGCCCGTAGCCCGGCGGGGGGCCGTACTGCCCGGGCTGTACGTGCGGCCCGTACTGGGCGGGCCCGCCCGGCGGAGGCTCGTACGGCGACGGTGGCTGGTCCGGCTCCTGCGGTGGCTGACTCATCCCGTACCTCCCGCACACCCGCCGTGACCTGGCCTGTATTGCGGACGCTACCGGCAGCGGTGAAGCTTTTCACAGCGGTTGGGTGGACCGGCCACCTTGGCCTCGCCGGTCCCGGAGGTCGATACTTACCGAGCGTTCAGTTACCCATGAGTAATGCGCCGATCCCCTGGAGGCTGAGATGGCCCGACTCGCCCAGACGCCCGGCCTGACCGACGTGCAGCGGTCGATCCTGGAAACCGTCCGGGAGTTCGCCGACAAGGAGATCATCCCGCACGCCCAGCGGTTGGAGCACGCCGACGAGTACCCCACCGACATCCTTGACGGCATGCGCGAGATGGGGCTCTTCGGCCTCACCATCGCCGAGGAGCACGGCGGCCTCGGCGAGTCCCTGCTGACCTACGCCCTGGTGGTCGAGGAGCTCTCCCGGGGCTGGATGTCGATCTCCGGAATCGTCAACACCCACTTCATCGTGGCGTACCTGATCTCCCAGCACGGCTCCGCCGAGCAGCAGGCCCGGCTGCTGCCGAGGATGGCCACCGGCGAGGTGCGCGGCGCCTTCTCCATGTCTGAGCCGGAGTGCGGCTCCGACGTCTCGGCGATCAAGTCGAAGGCGGTCCGCGACGGTGACGACTACGTCCTCAACGGCCAGAAGATGTGGCTGACCAACGGGGCGTACTCCTCGGTGGTGGCCACCCTGGTCAAGACCGACACCGGCGCCGACTCGGTCTACGGCAACATGAGCACGTTCCTGCTGGAGAAGGAGCCCGGTTTCGGCGAGACCGCGCCGGGCCTCACCATCCCCGGCAAGATCGACAAGATGGGCTACAAGGGCGTCGAGACCACCGAGATGGTCCTCGACGGGGTGACCGTGCCAGCCTCCGCCGTGCTCGGCGGCGAGGAGAAGGTCGGCCGCGGCTTCTATCAGATGATGGACGGCATCGAGGTCGGCCGGGTCAACGTCGCCGCCCGCGCCTGCGGCATCTCCATCCGCGCCTTCGAGTTGGCCGTCGCCTACGCCCAGCAGCGGAAGACCTTTGGCCAGCCGCTGGCGAAGCACCAGGCGATCGCCTTCAAGCTCGCCGAGATGGGCACGAAGATCGAGGCCGCGCACGCCCTCATGGTCAACGCCGCCCGGCTCAAGGACGCCGGCCAGCGCAACGACGTCGAGGCCGGAATGGCCAAGCTGCTCGCCTCCGAGTACTGCGCCGAGGTGGTCCAGGAGGCGTTCCGCATCCACGGCGGCTACGGCTACTCCAAGGAGTACGAGATCGAGCGGCTGATGCGGGAGGCCCCGTTCCTGCTCATCGGCGAGGGCACCTCGGAGATCCAGAAGACCATCATCTCCCGCGGTCTGCTCAAGGAGTACAAGCTCTGAGCCGGCCGATGGCCGGGTGAGGCGGGGGTCAGCCGAGGCGGGTCAGCCCGGCGGCGGCGCGCTCGACGATGAGGCAGCGGTCCTCGACGTAGTCGATACCGGCCTCCTCGGCGATCCGCCGCGCCTCCGCCGAGACGATCCCGAGCTGCAACCAGACCGCGGGCGCTCCGATCGCCACCGCCTCGCGGACCACCTCGATCGCGTCCCGGGCCGGGCGGAACACGTCGACCAGGTCGACCGGGTGCGGGATGTCGGCCAACGACGCGTACGCCCGCTCGCCGAACAGCTCGTCGACCGTCGGGTTGACCGGGATGATCCGCCAGCCATGCCGCTGCATCTGTGCCGGCACCTGGTGCGCGGCCTTGCCGGGATCGCGGGACGCGCCCACGACGGCGATCACGGCGGAGTCGGTGAGGATCTGCTGAGCGGTGCGCACCCGACGACTCTAGCCCCGCCGCTCAGCCGCGCGTGCGGTGACGACGTAGCAGTTCCTGCGGTGACGACGTAGCGCCGGGCAGCGCCAGCGGCAGGGGTGGCGTCGCTGGCGCTGCCCGCTCGGGACCGCCCTCGTCCGGGGGAGCGGAGAGGGGCGGCCCGGCGCACGACCATCATTCGAACATGTGTGCGAACGAAGCGCAAGCGACCTGCCGGACATCCGGCGTGTCGACCGCCGGGGGAGGATGGAGGCATGGAGACGTCGAACTTCGTCTACGACGGCGACTGCGCGTTCTGCACGACGTGTGCGGAGTTCATCTCGCGGCGCATCCCCACGAGGGCCCGGGTGCTGCCCTGGCAGTTCGTCGACCTCGACGCGCTCGGCCTGACCGCCGAAGAATGCGAGCAGGCCGTGCAGTGGGTCGGCGCGGACGGCTCCCGGGCCGCCGGCCCGGACGCGATCGCCCGGTTGCTCGGCGACAGCGGGCCGCTCTGGCGGGTCGCCGGGGCCGGCCTGCGGTTCCCACCGGTCCGTGCGGCGGCCTGGCCGGTGTACCGCTGGGTGGCCCGCAACCGGCACCGGCTGCCGGGCGGGACCGCCGCGTGCTCGCTGCCGCAGGAGGCGCGGGAGCGGCTCTACGGCCCGGCGGGTCGCCCCCCACTCCAGGTAGAGCGCGAAGACCGTCCAGCCGAGCAGCCGGTGGGCGCGCCCGGTCGCGGCGAGCACGGCGAGGACCCGAGCAGCACGGCGAGGCCCAGCGCGATGGCACCCAGCCGGATCGCCCGGCCACGGCGGGTCAAGGTTTCCATCGGTTCAGGACGATACGGGGTGGAAAGAGCCGCAGGGATCCCTCCGACGGCCGGGGTGCACCGGCCGTACCGGTGACTTCGCCCGGGCACGACAATGGCCGGACCCCCAGGTCGGGGCCCGGCCGTCGGACGGCTCAGCTCAGTGGCTGTGCTCGGCCAGCTTCTTGCGGACGTCGTCCATGTCGAGGCCCTGAACCTGCTCGATGAGGTTCTCCAGGGCCGACTCGGGCAGGGCACCCGGCTGGGCGAAGACGATCACGCCGTCCCGAATCGCCATGATCGTCGGGATCGACTGGATGTCGAACTTGGCGCCCAGTTCCTGCTGCGCCTCGGTGTCGACCTTGCCGAAGACGATGTCCGAGTGCTTCTCCGAGGAGCGCTCGTAGACCGGGGCGAACCGCTTGCACGGACCGCACCATTCGGCCCAGAAGTCGACGAGGACGATGCCGTCGTTGCCCGCCACCTCGTCGAAGTTCGTCGTGGTCAGCTCAACGGTTGCCATTGCACTCTCCGATCACCGCGGAATCACGTACGTCCCCTGGAACCAGGACGGGTCCTGACGAATTCCCGGCCGGTCGGCGGCGAAACCCGCCGACCGGCCGGGTGGTGACCCAGGATATCGACTTCTATCTGTCAGTTCCGATCTGCAGGACGCACATGCAGGACGCAATTGCGTGACGAGCCGTGATGGGAGCGCTTCCAGGGCTGGTGGCGTAGTCGGCCGGAGGTCATTGGTGATCTGAGGCCTGACAAGCGACTATCCGACCTGCAAAGATCGCTCCCGACCTCGTCAATAATTACGCAGAGTATTGTTACGAAAAGGTAAATGTGACGTCGGTCTCTGTTCGCGGGGCACTGCTGTGCGGCAGAATCTTCCCCATCAGAGCGTGGGCGGCGGGTGCCGGGGAGGGCCCCGCCGCTCATTGCGTCTCCCCCCGGGTGCCGACGGTGTGACATTTCCCCACCTCGCTCCGCGCCCCGCCTTAACAGTCGATAAGGCATGCTGGCCCGAACTCCGTCGCCGCCGTGAAGGGGGCATCGATGCAGTTCGGCCGTTACTACGAGGAGTTCGAGGTCGGCGCGGTCTACCGGCACTGGCCGGGCAAGACCGTCACCGAGTACGACGACCACCTCTTTTGCCTGCTCACCATGAACCACCACCCTCTGCACCTGGATGCCCACTACGCCGAGTCGGCCAGCCAGTTCAAGCGCAACGTGGTGGTCGGCAACTACATCTACTCCCTGCTGCTCGGCATGTCGGTGCCGGACGTCAGCGGCAAGGCCATCGCCAACCTCGAGGTCGAGTCGCTACGGCACGTGGCCCCGACCTTCCACGGCGACACGATCTACGGCGAAACCACCGTGCTGGACAAGCGCGAGTCCGGGTCGAAGCCGGACCGGGGGATCATCTCGGTGGAGACCCGTGGCTACAAGCAGGACGGCACCATGGTCTGCGTCTTTCGCCGGCGGGTGATGGTCCCCAAGCGGGAGTACGCCGAGACCGCGGTCGCCGAGGGCATCGACCCCGAGCGGCCGAGTTTCCCCGAACCGCGCTGACCCTCCCGTCCGACACCGGGTTGCTTCCCCGCCGTCTTCCGTGGCTGGGGACACTTCCCCTGGTCGGGGGCATATGCTGGCGCCGGAGGTCCCCATGAGCCACTCCGTCGCCGGAGAGCCGCCCTCTGCCGGCCGCCGCGCCGCGCCGCTGACCACCGCCGTCTACTCCGTCGCCGAGTGGGAGCTGCTGACCGGCCTCCCCGGCCGGGTGCTGGTGGCCGCGGCCAGGCACTCCTCCGGGCGTCCGCCGCGGGGTGTCGCCGCCGGGCTCGCCGGCCTGGAAGCCGTCGCGGCGGGGCGAGCCTCCGACAGCGACCTGGTCCGCGCCGTGGTGGCCGACATCTACGCCCGACCCGACGGGCCGACCGCCCCGGCCGACCGGCTCGCCGACCTCGTCGACCTGTTGGCCGCCTGTCGGGCCGCGGTGCGGGTGCTGCGCCGGCGGGCCGACCCGGCAGACTCGGCCGCGTACCGGCAGTGGGCGCAGTCGGTGGCGGGCCGGGTCTGCCGGGTCGGCACCACCGGCGCACCGGCCCCGGCGGGCGGCCCCGTCGCGCCGGCCGACCGGCGTTTCCTGGACCGGCTCGGCGGGGCGCTCGACCTCGGCTGAGCAGGCCGCCGGCCGCCCGTCCGCGCCCCGGTCGGGTCACCCCACGGCACGCAGAGGGCGCGGCGGACCGTACCCTCTTCAGACCGTGACCGGTGACCAGCTCGACGTCGGTGTGGGGCCGTGGCCCGGCGACCTCCCGGACGATCCGCGGTACGACCCGGAGCTGCTCGCCGAGGGCGACCGGCGCAACGTGGTCGACCGGTACCGGTACTGGCGGCGAGAGGCCGTGGTGGTCGACCTCGACCGGCGCCGGCACGACTTCCACGTGGCCATCGAGAACTGGCAGCACGACTTCAACATCGGCACGGTGGTCCGCAACGCCAACGCCTTCCTCGCCGCCGAGGTGCACATCGTGGGGAGGCGGCGGTGGAACCGGCGGGGCGCCATGGTGACCGACCGCTACCAGCACGTCCGGCACCACGAGACGATCGAGGAGTTTGTCGGCTGGGCGGCGGGGCGGGGCCTGACGGTGGTCGGCATCGACAACCTGCCCGGTTCCCGGCCGCTGGAGACGACCACCCTGCCGCGTCGGTGCGCGCTGATCTTCGGTCAGGAGGGGCCGGGGCTGTCCGAGGCGGCCCGGGCCGCCTGCGACCAGCTCTTCTCGATCGCCCAGTACGGCTCGACCCGGTCGATCAACGCCGGCGTGGCCAGCGGCATCGCCATGCACGCGTGGATCCGAGCCCACGCCGGTCCGCCCCCCGACTGAGCCCGGCAACCCCCCGCCCGCGGCTGCACCCAGCCGGAGGAAATTGGGCCCGGCCCGCCGGGGAATCGGCTGCCCGACTTGACGGACCACCGTCGGGGGGCGACGGTGGGAACGTGAGTGTCGCGGTGAGTTGTCCGAGGTGTGGCGGTTCGGTGCGGGAGCCCGACCTGATGAACACCGAGTGGCGGTGCCTGCGCTGCGGGCCGGTCCCGCCGCTGCACGTGCCCGAACACATCGGCGCGGAGATCCTGGCCAGCGTGGTGGACCGGATCGCCGCCGCCGCGCCCGGTACGGGGCCGGCCACGCCGGTCTGGTGCCCCTGGCCGCTGCCGCCTGGCTGGACGCTCACCGGCCTGGCGTACGCCGGGGACGAGCGGACCGGGGTGCGGGCCACCGCCCTCGCCTGCGCCGGGCCCGAGCCGTTCGGTGGCGGCCCGGCCGACGTGGTCTTCGTGGCCGAGGAGCCGGGCGTCGGCCTGGGCACCCGGCTCGCCGGGATGGCGGGCCCCGACCCGGGCCCGGAGCTCGCCGAGGCGCTCAACGAACCCGGACCGGGGCACCCGGAGCACGTCGGGCAGGCCAGGATCCGGGTGGCCGGCCACCCGACTCCACTGTGGCTCGTGAATTCGCCGACGGATCGAAGCGCGTACGCCGGCGAGGCTCGGGGATTGTGGCTTCATGCGATAGCCTGGCCGGCGAGTGCGGGGCATCTGCTCGCCGAGGACGTGGAGCTTCACGACCTCACGCAGTGGCGGCCGTCCGAGCTCGTGTACGGCGCACCGTCTCCGTACTTGCACGGGAAGGCCTGACAAGTCTCCCGTTCTGTCAGGGAACGGACGCAAAGATTCACTGTACGACATCTAACTGATACTCTGGGTACCGCTGCGGTAAATGGACCCGGCGCCGCGCGAGAGGATGGCCCGCCATGGTCAAGAAGGTCCTCACCTGGGCCGGTATCGCATTCTTGATCTTCTTTGTCGCCTACCGGCCGAACTCGGCGGCAGACGTCTTCAAGTCGATCGGTGGCGGCATCATGGACATCGCCCAAGGCTTCGGCGACTTCTTCACCAACCTCATCGCCTAGCCTCCGATGGGAAGCCCCTCCGGTCCCCCCTTCGACCCCGACGACCCTGACCGGGCGCGTCGGGATCGAGACACGGAGCCGATTCCCCGAATCCGGCCCGACGGCGGGCCGAGTTCACGCCCGGGCCCCTCCGACGGCCCCTCCTTCTCGGACGACGCCGGCTACGGCGACGGCCCGTACGCGAGCGAGCAGCCCGCCGGGCGTGCCTGGGTCCGTGACCCCGAGGCCACCTACCAGCCTCCGCAGATCTCGGAGGACGAGCTGGCCGGCCTTCGGGTCGACGCCTCCGGCATGCCGCTCGGCCCTCGGCGGGTCCTCCCGCTGGAGGACGAGCCCAGCTCGCTCGTGGCTCGCTACCTCTTCCCCACCGAGCGCTACCGGGGCGAGTGGAAGCGGCACTGGATTCACCTCACCACGCCGATCCTCGTGGGCATCGCCGCGACCTTCGTCCTCGGCTACCTCTCCGGCTTCCTCGCCGGACAGGACGTGGGCGCGCTGACCACCATCGCGGTGCTGCTCTGGTTCGCCGTGATGGGCTGGGTCGCG
The DNA here is from genome assembly GCF_033804645.1 of Micromonospora sp. RTGN7. Classification (NCBI taxonomy): domain Bacteria; kingdom Bacillati; phylum Actinomycetota; class Actinomycetes; order Micromonosporales; family Micromonosporaceae; genus Micromonospora; species Micromonospora sp. RTGN7. The sequence continues at coordinate 39,265 of NZ_JAPZLF010000004.1, forward strand.
TGGAAGGTCGCCGACTGGTGGTACGACCGCTTCATCCTCACCAACAAGCGGGTGATGGTCGTCACCGGCATCATCACCCGCAAGGTCGCGATGATGCCGCTGGCCCGGGTGACCGACATGAAGTACGAGCAGACCCCGACCGGGCGCGCGCTCAACTACGGCACCTTCGTGCTGGAGTCCGCGGGCCAGGAGCAGGCACTCCGTGAGATCAAGAACCTGCCCAACCCCAACGAGCTCTACCTGCGCGTCGTCGAGGAGATGTACGAGCCGCAGGCCGTCGAGGCGAGGTTGGGCAAGGAAGCGGACGAAGCGAAGGCCGACGACGGGGCGTGAATTTCCGTCCGAACATCGACGGAACAGCGTCCCAACCGCCGTCGCCCGGCTTGCCACGGCGTGACAGCCTGCCAACAGGCACACGGGGGCGCGGGAGGTGGCCGGTGGTCGACAGGGACCCGCTGGAGGAGGAGTTCCGCGAGTTCGTCGCGGCCCGCTCCGGTGCCCTGCTGCGCACCGCATACCTACTCACCGGGGACTGGGCCACCGCCGAGGACCTGCTGCAGACGGCGTTGACCAAGACGTACCTGGCCTGCAAGCGGCTCGGCGGGATCGAGGCGATCGAGCCGTACGCCCGCCGGGTCATGGTCAACACGTCGACGAGCTGGTGGCGGCGACGCTGGCACGGTGAACGTCCGACCGAGGTGCTGCCCGAGCGGGCCGGGGTCGACCAGATGGAGCAGCAGCTCGACCGGGACGTGCTCTGGCGGCACCTCAGGGCGCTGCCCAGCCGGCAACGGGCGGTGCTGGTGCTGCGCTTCTACGAGGACATGTCGGAGGCGCAGACCGCCGCGCTGCTGGAGATATCCCCGGGCACGGTGAAGAGCCAGACCTCCCGGGCGCTGGCCACCCTGCGCCGCCGGATGGGGGAACAGGCCGCCCTCGACCTGCCCGACACGCCCGGCGGGACGCGGGCCTCCGGTCGGCAGGCGACACGCCGGGACGCCCGGACGACGGCGTCCGACGCCGTCGTGCCGGGCCGCGACGCGACGCGCCCCGTCGAGGCCCGGACGCCGCGGCGTCGGCCCGATCCCGCGCCAGAGCAGCCCCGCGTCCCGGCCGAGGTCTCCCGCACCGCCTCGTACGGCAGGGGCCGCCCGCGGGACGCCGTGCCGCTGCCCACCCCTGTCCCGTCGACCGTCGACCCCGGCGTTCACCCGGTGGCCGCTGTCGGGGCGTCTGTCCGGCCCGTCGGTGCGGAAAGGCGGTGAGCGGCATGGTTCCCGCAGACAACCGAACGGCCACCCCGGGGCGTCCAGTGGACGTGCCGAGGGACGAGTTGGAGCGGGCGGTCCGGGAAACCCTGTCCCGGCAGGTCGCCACGCCGCGCCCCCTCGCCGTGGACCCGGCCGGAGTGGCCATCCACCGCGCCGCCCGTACGCGCCGCCGCCGCACCCTGACCGGCCTCGCCCTCGCCGGGGCGGCCACTGTGCTGGTCACCGGCACGATGGTGCAGATCGGCGCCGGGGGAGGCCACCCGACCACCCCGACCGTGGTGCTCGGCCACCCGCGCGAAACCACCGCCGGGCCCGCCCCGGACCCGGTGACGACCTCGTCGGCCGGGCCCGCCCGATCGGTCCCCGGGCGGAACGGCACCGCCGTGGACCTGATCGTCGGCGACACCCTGCGCACCACCCGGGACACGGACATCTCCCTCACATCGAACGCGGTCGACCGGGCCCAACGGGTTCCCGACCAGGGTGGCTGGCTGATGGTGGGCGTGCCCACCACGGCGGGGCGGACCCTGGCCCTCGTGGGGCCGAACGGCAGCCGGCAGACCCTCCTCGCCGGCGCGGAGGCGATCGTCGTCGCCGGCACCGGGCGAGAGGTCGCCTGGCGGGACGGCGGCCGGATCACCGTCGCCGGGCTCGTCGGCGAGCGGCTGGTCGCCGTCACCAGCACCCCAGCCCCGGGGCCGGCCGTTCCCGTGGGCTTCGTCGGCGACGCCGTCCTGGTGCGCCTCGACCCGGCCCGGCCCGGGTACGCGTTGTGGCGTCCGTCCGTGGGCGGGATCTCCGCCGGGGCCGGGCGTGACGTCCTCGCCGTCCACGGGACGCTGCCGGACGGCCGGGCAGTCGGCCTGGTCACCGCCGGTACGCCCGGTCGACCCTGCCTCGCGCTGCTCGATCCCGCCCGGAACCTCGCGGTGAGCCGTACCGCCTGCGGGCCCACCGTCGCCGTCGACGGGGCCGGCGCGGTCTCCGCCGACGGTCGCTGGCTGCTGGTGAACGGCCGCACCGGTTCGTCGAAGGCCACCGGGGCGCTTCTGATCGACCTGGCCACCCTCGCCGGGACGCCGGTCGCCCGCGCGGCCGGCCCGGCGCTGACCGGCGCGGTGGCCTGGACGCCGGCCCGGACCGCCTGGTACGTCGACGGGCAGGGCTCGCTCGTAACGGTGCGGACCGACCGGGTGCTCGCCGGGGAGCAGGCAGACACCAACGGTGTGCCCGGCGTCGAACCGGGCGGGCGCCCGGTGGTCGTCACCGACGCGCTGTCCTGACCACCCCCGGACGCGTGGCCCCACGGGTGGGACGCGGCGGATACCGACGCCGGCGACGGGTAGCGTCGGGCGATGACCCCGCCCCCCGCGCCGGCCGCCGCCCGGATCGACCTGCACACCCACTCGACGGCCAGCGACGGCACCCTCACCCCGGCCGAGCTGGTCCGGGCCGCGGCCGATGCCGGGCTGGACGTGCTGGCGATCACCGACCACGACACCACCGACGGGTGGGCGCCCGCCGTGGCGGCGCTGCCCCCGGGGCTCACCCTGGTCCGCGGCGCGGAGATCTCCTGCCGCTGGTACGCCACCGAGCCGGCGGTGGCGCTGCACCTGCTCGCGTACCTGTTCGACCCGGAGGAGCCGGAGCTGGTCGCGGAGCTGGCCCGGGTGCGGGCCGCCCGCGAGGTACGCGGGGAGCGGATCGTCGAGCTGCTGCGCGCGGACGGCATCGACGTGAGCTGGCCGGAGATTCTGGCCAGGGCGGCCGGCGGAACGGTGGGCCGGCCGCACATCGCCCAGGCGCTGATCCGGGCCGGGCTGGTGGCCACCACCACCGAGGCGTTCGGGGCGGCCTGGCTTGGGGAGCGCTACCGGCTGCCCAAGGCCGACATCGACGTGTTCCGGGCGGTCCGGCTGGTCCGGGCGGCCGGGGGCGTCCCCGTCTTCGCCCACCCGAGGGCCAGCCGGCGGGGCCCGATCGTGTCCGACGAGCTGATCATCGAGCTGGCGGCGGCCGGGCTCGCCGGCCTGGAGGCCGACCACGAGGACCACTCCCCGGCCGAACGGGCCCACGTGCGGGGCCTCGCCGCCGAGCTGGGTCTCTTCGTCACCGGCTCGTCGGACTTCCACGGCACCCACAAGACCGTCCGGCTGGGCGCGTTCACCACCGCCGTCGAGGCGTACGAGCGGATCGTGGCCGATGCAACCGGGGTGACGCCCGTCGCTTCAACCTGACCCGTCTTCGCCGCACCGCTACCGTGACCGAGTGGATCTCAAGCTCTTCGGCGAGGTCTTCGTGACCCTGCTGGTCATCGTCGACCCGCCGGGCATGATGCCGATCTTCCTCGCACTCACCGGGCCGCTGTCCGCCCGGGACCGGCACCGGGCTGCCTGGCAGGCCGTGGCGTTGGCGCTCGGGGTGATCGTGGTCTTCGCCGTGGCCGGGCAGACCCTGCTCGCGTACCTGCACGTGGATCTGCCGGCGCTGCAGGCCGCCGGTGGGCTGCTGCTGATACTCGTCGCCCTCGAGTTGATGACCGGCAAGACCGACGACCCCGCCCAGCAGGCAACCTCCAACATCGCCCTGGTGCCGCTGGGCACGCCGTTGCTGGCCGGGCCGGGCGCGATCGTCGCCACCATGCTCTTCGTCCAGCAGGCCGACCGGGCCGTCGACTACGGTGCCATCGCGACGGCCATCGTCGCGGTGATGCTCACCGTCTGGATCGTGCTGCGCTTCTCCGGCGGGATCGTCAAGATCCTCCGCCCCGGCGGGATCGAGGTGCTGACCCGGATCGCCGGCCTGCTGCTCGCCGCCATCGCGGTGCAGCTCATCGCGGACGCCATCGCCGCCTTCGTCACCCAGTACGTGAACATGGCCTGAGCCGAACCGCCACCCACCGGTCCCGCCCGCCTCCCGCCTGCTCGTCCGCCTGTCCGGCGACCTGGTCCGCCGGTTGGTCGTACCGGGGTGGCAGGATCGGCAGGGTGCGACGAGCCTCCTCATCCGGACGATCCGCCACCGGTCGGACCCCACGGGCCCGCTCCGGCCAGCCCGAGCAGCTCGGCTTCGACGGCATGCCGGAGCGGCTGTTCGTCTGTACGCCCAGCAAGCTCGGCGCGTACGCGGACTGCCCCCGCCGCTACCGCTACTCCTACGTCGACCGACCGGCGCCCCCGAAGGGCCCGCCGTGGGCGCACAACTCGCTGGGCGCGAGCGTGCACAACGCCCTGAAGAACTGGTACGCGCTGCCCGTCGACCGCCGCCGCCCGGAGGCGATGCCGGGGCTGCTCAAGGGCACCTGGATCCGTGAGGGATACCGCGACGACGAGCAGGAACGGCAGGCGTACCGGCGGGCGCTGGCCTGGCTGGAGTCCTACGTGGACACTTTGGAGTCCGGGCCCGACCCGGTGGGCGTCGAGCGGGTGGTGGCCGTCAAGACGGCGGTGCTGGCGTTCAACGGCCGGGCCGACCGGATCGACGCCCGGCCCGGTCCCGACGGCTCCGAGCTGGTGATCGTGGACTACAAGACCGGCCGCGCCGGGCTGGACGCCGACGACGCCCGCGGCTCCCAGGCGCTGGCCCTCTACGCCTACGCCGCCGAGCGGGTGTTCCGCCTGCCGTGCCGCCGGGTGGAGCTGCACCACCTGCCCACCGGCACCGTAGCGGCGCACGAGCACACCGCCGAGTCGCTGACCCGCCAGCTCACCCGCGCCGAGGAGACCGCGCGGGACATCATGGCCGCTGAGCGGGCGGTCGTTGACGGGGCCGACCCCGACGAGGCTTTTCCCACCACGCCCGGGCCGCGCTGCGGCTGGTGCGACTACCGCCGCACCTGCCCCGCTGGATCCCAGGTGCCCGGCAAGGAGCCCTGGGCGGCGATGGAGCGCGCCGACTGACCGGGCCGGGCGTCGCTCAGGCGGCGCCGGCCACGGTGAGCCGGGCCGCCCGGGCCTTCCCGGACTGCTGCAACTCGCCCTCCCGCCAGCGGCGTGGCACGGCGGCCAGGGTGAGCCGCAGGGCGCGCACGGCCAGGTCCGCCGACAGCTCGGTCGTCGGCAGGCCCAGCCCGCCGTACATCCGCCGGGCCCAGGGCGGTAGCAGCGCGAACGCGGTGCCGGCGATGCCGAAATACGCGAACCGGGCCGGCCCGAGGTTCAACCCGACCCGGGCCGGGAGGTTGAGCTTCCACGGCAGGGGCGGCGCGGTGAGGAAGACGGCCGTCTCCGCCGCCTCCCGGGTGATCCGCAGCTCCGGCCGGACCTGCCGGTAGTACTCCGCCACCTCCGCCGCGGTGCCGGGCACGTCGGCCGGGTCCAGCCCGACCAGGGCCGCCACCCGGCGTTGCTCGGTGTAGTAGCCGTCCACCTCGGCATCGGTCAGCCGCAGCCCGGCCCGGCGGGCGGTGCTCAGGAACGACTCCACCTCGGCCACGTGCACCCAGCGCAGCAGGTCAGGTTCGTCGACGCGGAACTCCTCCCCGGTGGACGGGTCGGTGGCGCGCAACCGGGCGTGCAGCCGGCGTACCCGGGCGCCGGCGGCCTCGGCCTCGGCGGTGGTGCCGTAGATGGTGGTCCCCACATATGTGGCGGTGCGGACCAGTCGCCCCCACGAGTCGGCGCGGTAGTCGCTGTTCTGCGCCACCCCCGCAACGGCCCGGGGATGCAGCGCCTGAAGGTAGAGGGAACGCAGGCCGGCGACGATCAGGATCGGCTCCTCGTGCACCTTCCACGTGACCGAACCCGGACCGAAGAGGCCGAGGTCATCGGAGTTCACCCCACCAAGGGTGCCACGCCCGGGGCGCGACCGGCAGGTGGTGTCAGTCGTCTCCGGGGCTGAACCGGACATCCGCCCGGTGCGTGTACCCGATCGTCAGCACTGTCGTGGGGCCGGATCGTCGTACGCTGGCTGCCGCAGACCGCGTCCACTACCGGAGGTGTCGGTGTTCAGGGAGATCAACGGACTGCCAGTTCACGTCCTGGTGATCCACGCCGCAGTGGTGTTCGTTCCGCTGCTGGCCGTGCTGGCCGCTGCGTACGGGTTGCTGCCGAGGTGGCGCCCCCGGTTCGGCTGGGCGGTGGCCGTCCTCGCCGTGGTGACCCCGATCGTCACCTGGGTGGCAACCCAGTCGGGCGAGACGCTGGAGAAGGCGCTGCGGGAGAAGGGCTACGGCCCGGAGCTGCTCCAGAAGATCCGCGAGCACTCCGAGTACGGTGACCTGCTGCTCTGGTTCACCGTCGGCCTCGCCGTGGCCGCCATCCTTCTGCTGCTGGTGACCCGCGACGACGAACGGGTCTCCCGCCTGCCGTCCTGGGTGTCCCTGCTGCTGACCGTGGTCGTGCTGGTGCTCGGGGTGACCTCGCTGGTCTACGTCTACCTGACCGGGGACACCGGCGCCGAGGCGGTCTGGAGCGGGGTGCTCTGAGCCGTCCCGGGGTGGGCGGCACGGTTCAGAAGAGCGCGCGGGAGCAGAGCAGGCAGAGCAGGGCCACCAGCACCAGCGCGGCGCTTCCGCCGACGCCCCAGGTAACCCACTGGCCGCGCTGTTCCTCCGCGTCCAGCCCGCTCATGTCCTGCCGGGGCAGTTGACGGGGCGGTGCCACCCGCAGGTGCACCGGGGGACGCCAGCCGGGCGGCGGGGGCGTGGTGGGCGGCGGCCCGCCGTATCCGGCCACGGGGCCGACGCCGGTCGACGCAGCGCCCGGGGACACCGGGCCGGAGCCCGCGCCGCCACTGCCGTCGCCGTCGCTGCTGCCGTCGCCGCTGGGGGCGTTTGGCGGGCGCCGCCAGTAGTCGTCCTCGGGGCGGTCACCGCTGGGCGTCGTCACGCCGTCCGACGCTACCAACCCCGGGGGCCGGCGGCGGGCCGGACGCGGGCCGGAACGGGTAACCTTGCCGTTCGTGAGCATCGACCCCGGGCCTCAGGCGCGCGACGACGACCGCGCCGTCGACCTGAGTGACGACTTCGTGGTGCTGCCCGAGCAGACGGCCGACGACACCGACCGGGGCTGGGGCGAGCGGTCCGGCGGTAACGACGACTGGTTGCTCGCCGAGCGCCCGCCGCACTGGGGCTGAGCCGTACCGACGCTGAGCCCGCTCTGAGCGCACCGCGGCCGGCCCGGGTGCCGCCCCGGCGCTGACCCCTCGCCGGCCGGTTGCACCCCTCGGCCCCGGTCGTCAGCCGCGGACCACGATGGCGAACCTGCTGCCCTCCGGCTGCCCGACGGCGCGCTGCGCCTGCTCGGGGAGGAGCGCCAGGTAGAGCGCCGAGGAGCCGTCTGCCGCGCCGACCCCGACCACGTCGAGCACCAGCGCGCGGGGTGCCAGCAGGTCGGCCTCGGCAGACCTGCCGTCGGCCGGCACGGCGAGCAGGTCGACCCGGGTGCCGGGGCGGACCACGGCGAGCGCGGCCGGCTCGGCCAGCCGGATCGGGACGCCGACCGCACCGTCGGGCAGCGGCAGCGGAGACGGCGGTGAGCCGGGACCGGACGTCGCGCCTCCGGTGGGCGTCAACGGGGCCGGGCCGGGGGTGCCGGAACCGCCCGGTGGCGGTGGGCAGCCGGTCGGGGTCTGGAGGATCGCTGCGGCGATCCCGAGCAGGGTGGCCACGAGCGCGGCGCGCAGCAGCGTCGACCGCCCGGGGAGCCGGGGCCGGCGCACCGGCCGCAGTGTTCCCGTGCCAGCCCCGGTCTTCGCCATCGGAGTCCTCCCGCCTCGTCCGGGCCGCACTGGCACCCGGGTCGTCCCGCCTCGCCCGGTGCCACGGTGGTGCCGGGAGCAGCAGGTTAGGCCGGAAAGGGCAGGCCCCGCCCGGGTCGGGGCGGGGCCTGTGGACAACCGGACCGCCTGTGGAAAACCCCCACGGGGGGACGGCGGTCTGCTAAGGCGTCGGGTCCGGGTGGGGCGTCGGGTCAGGAGCCGCTGGCTGCCGGCGCCTTCCCCGCGCCGCCCGAGGACGACGACCCGGACGCGGTCGACGAGCCCGAGGACCCGCTCGACGCGCCGGACGTGCTCGACGACGAGCCGGAGTCGCTGCCGGAGGGCGAGTCGGACTTGGCCGGCTTGCCGGAGCCGCCCTTGGTCGGGTCGGCGCCGGAACTGCCCTTGGCCGAATCGGCGCCGGAACCGCCCTTGGCCGAATCGGCGTCGGAGCGGGAGTCGGTGCGGTAGAAGCCGGAGCCCTTGAAGACGACGCCGACGGAGTTGAAGACCTTGCGCAGCCGCCCCTCACACGCCGGGCACTCGGTCAGCGGCTCGTCAGCGAAGGACTGCACCGCCTCGAGCTGCTGACCGCACGCGGTGCAGGCGTACTGGTACGTGGGCACGTTCTCCTCCGGATCTGGCACGGCCGGTTGGCACTCGACTTATTCGAGTGCCAATGGTGCGTCATCGGACCCGGGTTCGTCCAGCGGAAGTGCCGCAACCGCCACGGAGCCGCCCGCCAGCGTACGCAGGCCCGCCCCGGGGGTGACCACCGCGCGGACCGGCCGGTCGTGCGGCTCGGCCGGGAGGCGTTCGCGCAGCTCACCGTCGTGCAGTAAGGCGACCGTGAGGGCCTGGTCGCCGACCCGGGCCAGCGCCCGGTCGTACGAGCCGCCGCCGCGGCCCAGCCGCCGGCCGCGCCGGTCCACCGCCAGGGCCGGCACCACCACCAGTTGCGCGTCGGCGACCGCCATTCGGCCGAGCCGGGGGCCGGTCGGCTCGCGCAGCCCACGCCCGGCCGCGACCAGGCAGCCGGGGCCGGTGTACGCCGCCCAGTCCAGGTCGAGGTCGTCGCGGAGCACCGGCAGCAGCAGCCCGGCCCCCGGGGGCAGCGCGGCGCGCAGCGCCTCCGGCAGCTCCGGCCCGCCCGGCTCGGAGCTGACCGGCACGTACGCGGTCATCCGGGTCGGGCGCAGCCGGCGTACCAGCTCGACCAGCGCCGCCCGCACGCGCGCCGCCGCCTCCGCCCTGGCCGCGGCGGGCAGCGAGCGGCGGCGGGCGAGCAGCTCCACCCGGGCGATTCGCTTCGCCAGATGGGTCGCTTCCGCTTGATCAGAAAAATCAGGCACGCAACACTCCTGACGCAACGCTTGCCCAACGGTTGCACTGTGTCAGCATCGCTGGCATCGGGCGGAACTTCCGGGGGGAACGTTGACGCTACGCGGGCGGTTGACGGCAGCCTTTCTCACGGTGGTGCTCGGCCCGGTCCTGCTCGGCGCGATCTTCGTCGGCTCGACCATGGCGGCCGTCGACCGGGCCCGCTCGGCGGAACGGCTCGGGCTGGCCGCCGGTACGGTGCGCACCTCGGTCGACGCCCTCTGCCAGCAACTGCGCGCGGCGGCCGACGCCGTCGCCCTGGCCGCCGACCCGGCCGGCCGGGTCGGCGCGGCCGGGCAGGTGGTCAACCGGGGCCTGGCCGCCGCGGTGCTGGTCACCGACGTGGCCGGCGCAGCCCTCTACGCCACCCCCGGCGCCCCGGCGGGGCCCTGGCGGGACTGTTCCGCGCCGAGCCCCACCGCCGGCCCGGCCCACGCGCTCACCGCCCGGGTCGGGCTGCGCGACCCCGCCGGCGCCGACCTGGGCGCGGTCGCCGCAGCCCAGCCCCTCGACCCGGACTTCGTGGCCCGGCTGGCGGCGGTCACCGGCGTCGCGGTCACCCTCCTCGACGACGACGCCGACCGCGTCGCACACACCACCGAGGCCCCGGAGGTACGCGACGCGGTGCTCGCCGCCGCGCGGACGATCACCGGGGACCGGGTCACCGAGACCGCCGACGGCCGGTACGTCCGCCGGGTGGGCCCGTCGCCGGGGCAGCCGCTGCCGCTGGTGCTCTCGGTCCCCAGCGCGCAGCCCCCCGGCCTCTACCTGGGGCTGGTCGGGGCGGTGGTGCTGGCGGGGCTGCTGGCGGTGGCGGTGGCCTGGCGGCTGGCCCGGGTGACCACCCGACCGCTGGTGGAGTTGGCCGGCGCCGTGGACCGGGTGGCCCACGGCGACCTCGACACCCGGGTGCCGGTGCGCAACCGCGACGAACTGGGCCGGCTGGCCGGCGCGTTCAACCAGATGATTCGGGAGACCGGCGCTTACGTGCAGGCGCTCACCAGCAGCCGGGACCAGCTGCGCGGGCACCTCGCGGTGCTCGGCGACACCCTGGCCAGCACGCACGACCTGCAACGCATTCTGCGGGTCATCCTGCACAGCTCGATCGCCACCACCGGGGCCCGGGCCGGGGCGGTGCTGCTGGTCGACGGTGGGGTGCTGGTGGGGCAGTGCGCCGAAGGGCTGGACGGGCGCTGGCCCGCCGACGGGGACCGGCCGGACCCGGCCGACGCGGCGACGCTGCGGGTGCCGGTGGGGCGTGGGGTGGTCGGCGCGGTGGCGGCCACCGGTGAGCCGTGCCGGGGCCGAGTCGACCCGGCGGCGGAACCGACCGGGGAGCCACACTGTGAGACATACGTCGCTGTGCCCTTCGCCACCCCCGGCGGCCCCGCCGATCCGCCCTACCGGACGGCCGCGGACCTGGCCCGCGGCGGGCCGGAGCCGGCGGCGGCGCTCGGGGTGCTGGTCCTCTACGACCGGCTCGGCGGGGACGAGTTCGACGACGACGACCTGGTCACCCTGCGCACCTTCGCCGGTCACGCGGCGGTGGCGGTGGAGAACGTCCGGGTGCACGAGGAGGCCCAGCGACTGTCGCTGACCGACCCGCTGACGGGGCTGTGGAACTACCGTTACCTGCGCGAGTCGATCCGTCGGGAGGTGGAGCGGGCCAGCCGGTTCGGCCGGATGCTGAGCGTCCTCGCCCTGGACCTGGACCGCTTCAAGACGGTCAACGACACCTGGGGACACGCCGCCGGGGACGCGGTGCTCGTCGAGTTCGCCCGCCGGGTCCGGGGCGAGATCCGCGAGGTGGACCTGGCCTTCCGCCAGGGCGGGGAGGAGTTTGTGCTGCTGCTGCCGGAGACCGACGCGCGGGGGGCCACCATCGTGGCCGAGCGGCTCGGCGCGGCCATCCGTGACACCCCCGTCCCCGTGGACGCCCCCGGCGGGGCGGCCATCAGGATGACCGTCTCCGTCGGCATCGCCGTCTATCCGGACCACGCCACCACCGGCCGACAGGTCCTCGACGCCGCCGACGACGCCCTGTACGCGGCGAAGAGAGCCGGCCGGGACACCTGGCAGCTGGCGGAGGCCCGGCCGTGGCCACCGGTGGAGGAGATCGCGGTGCCGGTCGCCGCGGTCAGCCCTCCCGACGGTCTGCCCCGGGCGGGCGCGGCGATCGACGGACGGGACTCCCCTGCCCACGCCGCGGCGGCGGTCGGCCAGGTGGACCTCGACGTCGGGTGGCCCGACCCGCAGGCCGGGCGGTCCGGTCCGGGCGGCGCGTCTTCCGGTCCTCACCCGTCGCGGCACGGCCGTGGCCGATAGTCTCGCGACATGTCGGAGCACTCAGCGAACCCCTCAGCGGCCGCCGCGCCCGGTCGTTTCCGCGCCGTCAAGGCCGTCATCCCGGCCGCCGGCCTGGCAACCCGGTTCCTGCCGGCCACCAAGGCGGTGCCCAAGGAGCTGCTGCCGGTCGTCGACCGGCCGGTCTTGCAGTACATCGTCGAGGAGGCCGCCGAGGCCGGCATCGGCGACGTGCTGCTGATCACCGGCCGGGGTAAGACATCGATGGTGGACCACTTCGATCGCCGGCCCGACCTGGAGGCCCGACTGGAGGCCAAGGGCGATGCCGAGCGGCTGGCCGCGGTGCGCCGTCCCAGCGAGCTCGCCGAGATCTACACCTGCCGCCAACCGGAGCAGCTCGGCCTGGGCCACGCCGTCGGGTTTGCCGAGTCACACGTCGGCGACCAGCCCTTCGCGGTGCTGCTCGGCGACGAGTTCGTCAAGCCGTCCGAGCCGCTGCTGCCGGCGATGCTGGAGCTCCAGGCCCGCACCGGTGGCGTCGTACTGGCCTTCTTCGAGGTCGACCCGGCCGAGACCACGCGGTACGGCATCGCCTCGGTGCAGCCGGCCGAGCCGGAGCTGACCGACATCGGCGAGGTCGTGAAGGTCACCGGCATGGTGGAGAAGCCGAAGCCGGAGGACGCGCCGAGCAACCTCGCCGTCCTCGGCCGGTACGTCCTCCCTGGACGGATCTTCGACGCGATCCGGCGGACGAAGCCGGGCAGCGGCGGGGAGATCCAGCTCACCGACGCCATGGAGCTGCTGCGCACCGAGGGCGTCCCGGTGCACGCGATCGTCTACCGGGGCACCCGGTACGACACCGGGATGCCGCTGGGGTACCTCCAGACCGTGGTGCAGATCGCCGCCGAGCGGGAGGACCTCGGCGCGGAGTTCCGTGCCTGGCTCGGCGAGTTCGTCAACGCCGGCGCGTCGGGCGGTCCTAGTACATGACCGCAACGGCCGACCCCGAGGCGGCCGCGAACGAGTTGACGCCCCTCGCCGACTACCTGGGCAGCGTGCTGCGCAGGTTACGCGCGCTGCCTCCGCTCGACCTCGACCTCACCCAGGCGTACGGCAACGTCCTCGCCGAGGATGTCATCGCGCCGCACTCCTTCCCGGCCTTCGACCAGTCGGCTGTGGACGGGTACGCGGCCCGCTGGGAGGACCTCTCCGGCGCGGGCCGGGCAGCCGGTTACCAGGCCCGCTCCGGCCCGCCCGGGTCCCGCCCGGTGCGGCTCAACGTGGTCGGCGACCTCGGCGCGGCGAGTTGGCGTCCGGTCCGGCTGACCCCGGGCTCCTGCTTCTCCGTCGCGGCCGGCGCGCCGCTGCCGATCACCGCCGACGTGGTGGTGCCGGTGGAGTGGACCGACCAGGGCATGGCCGCCGTGGAGATCTTCCGCACCCCCAAGCGGGGGTACGGGGTGCGCCGCGCCGGTGAGGAGTTACCGGCCGGCACCCTGCTCGCCCGCGCCGGCACGTACGTCTCGCCGGCCCTGGTCGCGGTCTTCGCCGCCACCGGGATCGGGCACGTGGTGGTCCGACCCTGCCCCCGGGTGGTCGTCGTGGCCACCGGCGACGAGTTGGTCGACGTGGGCCGGGCCAGCCAGCCCGGACAGGTGGTGGACGCCAACTCGCACGCGCTGACCGCCGCCGCCGCCGAGGTCGGGGCGCTGGCGTACCGGGTGGGGATCTGCGACGACGACCCGGACGGGCTGCGTGGGCTGCTGGAGGACCAGACGCTGCGCGCCGACCTCATCATCACCACCGGTGGCACCGGCACCGGGCCGGGCGACATGGTCCGCCGGATCCTGTCCCGCCGGGAGGGTGGCCGGGCCGGGCCGGTCAGCTTCACCGAGGTGGCCCTCTATCCGGGCACGGCTCTGGGGTTCGGTACGGTCGGGGCGGAGGAGGTGCCGGTGGTCTGTCTTCCCGGTGAGCCCGGCGCGGCGCTGATCGGCTTCGAGGTGCTGGCCCGGCCGGCCATCAACCTGTTGGCCGGGGCCGAGCCGGTGTTCCGGCCGAGCGTGCGCGCGCACCTGTTGGAGACCATCACCTCGCCCGGTGGGCTGCGCGAGTTCCGCCCCGCGCACGTCGCCGAACGGCGCGGCGGCGGCTACACCGTCCAGCCACTGTCGGGTGGGCCGTTCACCCTCTCCGGGTTGGCCGACGCCAACGGGCTGATGGTGCTCGGCGAGCGGGTCACCGCCGCCGCCGCCGGCTCCACCGTGGACGTTCTCCTGCTGGACCGGCGCCGGTGAGTGTGAGGAGTGAGCTTGCGAGCCCCGCAGTCGTGAACGGAAGGCAGGCTCGGTGAGCGTGAGGAGTGAGCTTGCGAGCCCCGCAGTCGTGAACGGAAGGCAGGCTCGGTGAGCGTGAGGAGTGAGCTTGCGAGCCCCGCAGTCGCGAACGGAGGACAGACTCGGTGAGTGTGCTGTGGTCCGGGCGGTCTTCGGCCTGGCCGGTGGTGTTGGCGGACGGCCCGGTGCTGCTGCGGCCGTACCGGCGCTCGGACGCGGCGGCCTGGTCGGAGGTGCGTCGCGCCAACCAGGAATGGTTGGCCCCCTGGGAGTCCGTGCTGCCGGGAGACTGGCACACGATGAACTCGCCGGCCGCGTTCCGCTGGGTGCACCGGGACCAGCGCCGCTCGGCGCGTACCGGCGAGGGGATGCCGTTCGCGGTCTGCCTGCGTGAGCACGGGCGGGAGCGGCTGGTCGGGCACCTCAACATCGGCAGCGTCGTCCGGCGGGCGTTCTGCTCGGCGTACGCCGGGTACTGGGTGGACTCCCGGGCCGCCGGGCAGGGGGTCATCCCCACCGCGCTGGCGCTGGCGGTGGATCACGCCTTCGGACCGGGCGGGCTGCACCGGGTCGAGGTGAACATCCGGCCGGAGAACAAGCCGTCCTGCCGGGTGGTGGAGAAGCTGGGTTTTCGCGAGGAGTCGTACCACGTGCGTTACTTGCACATCGACGGCGCCTGGCGTGACCACATCGGATACGCCATGACCAGCGAGGAAGTGGCTGCGGAGGGCGGCCTGCTGGCCCGCTGGCACCGGCTGCGCGCGACCGCGGGGTGAACCGTCCCACCCGTGCCTGATCGGCGCGCCGCACAATCAAGACGGTCCACGGCCCGTAACCTCAAGTAACTGCAAGCTGTGGCAAGCGTCGCCCGCCCGCATGATCGACCGCCCGGATCGGGGTTCGTCGAAGATTCTGCGGCCGTGCGGCGGTTGCCCCGAACTCGGTGACGGGAGGGGTGAGGGTGCCGACCTCGGTGCTGCTCGCCGTCCTCGCCGCCGCCGGTCTGCTCGCCCTCGCCCCGGCGCTGGTTCGCCGGTACGACGCCACCGAGAGGCTGGTGGCGGAGCGGGCGCAGTCGACGGCGCGGGTGCTCCAGCGCCGCAGGCGGGGCCGCACTGTCCCCGGCCGGCGACCGGTCAACCCCTCTCGGGCGCTCGTAGTTACCCTCAGTGAAGATGTAAACACGGGGGGTCTCGTCGCCCCCGTCTCCGCCCCGCCCGTCCAGGCCCGCCGGCGGCGCCGACTGCGTGCGGTGCCGCCGGCCCGAAAGTCCCGTCGACGGGCCGCTCCCCGGCGCCGCCAGCACACCCCGGCGGTCTACCGCCGCCGCCGCGTTCTGGCCGCACTGCTGCTGCTCAACTTCGTCGAGCTGATCGGCGTGGTCGTGGTCGGCCCCGGGTTCTGGATCAGCTTCTCGGTGACCGCGACGCTGCTGATGACGTACGTCGTACACCTGCGCAAGCTGGCGCTGGCCGAGCGCCGCAGGCTGCGGGCCCAGGCCCGGGAAACGGCCTGGTTGGCCGCCCGCCAGGCCGATGTGCGCCGCGAGCAGGCCCGCCGGGCGGCGGCCCGCCGGGAGGCGCAGCGCCGCCTGGCGGCCCAGCGCGAGGCGGTACGCCGCACGGCGATGGGCCTGGACCGTCCGGCCGACCTGCCGCCCGCGGCCAGCGGCGGCTCGGTGTCGTACCGGCGGACGGGGGGACTGCGGGGACGTCCGTACCAGTCGGGCCGCACCTCCCACTCGGCCTGACGCCTTGTTGCGCCCGGCTGGCCGGTAGCGTGCTTGCGGGCCGTGCGCTGCTTGATCGGGCGCGCTGCCTGTGAGGGTGAGCTGCCTGTGAGGGTGAGCCCGGTGGGGCGCGCGGCTTGATCGACTTCGTGTCGTTGGCATCCCGCTCCCCGGAGCCAGCCAGGTCACCGACCCGGCGAGCGGCCTTGGTCGCTCTGGAGAGATCTTGGAAGACTCCGGCCCTCCGGGGGGGCGTTTCCTTCCAAGATCGGCAGGGCGGGTGGGGCGGATTCGCTCGGCGGGCGGGTGTGCTGTTATTCTTGCGGCCGGCCCGCCCGGTGAAAGCCGGGTGGGACCGATGCCGGTTCGCCGGCGGAGGGGCTGTGGCGCAGTCTGGTAGCGCACCTCGTTCGCATCGAGGGGGTCAGGAGTTCGAATCTCCTCAGCTCCACCCAGTTCAAAGGTCGCTTCCGTCAGTCGGAGGCGACCTTTTTCGATCTTGTATAGCAGCGACTCAGGTGTCGAACTGCTCGCCGAGGCGCTTGAGGGCGGATTACTTGATCAAGGGCGGGCCGGTGCCCGCCGCCGTGCCAGCGCCGGGGCGAGGGTGCGGCCTTCGGCCGGTCAGGTCCCGGCGCGCACGGCGTTGCCCTGGCGTGGGCCGTCTCCGTGTCGAGTGTGACCTGCTTAGGGGCCGTGCAGCTGGCTGCTGGGGTGATCTTCCGAATCGAAGTCTGACAGTATGACCGACATCCATGTAACTCCTAGCCCAGTTCGGAGGAAACTCCTCAATGACGGGTCTATTCGCCCGGGTTCTCACGTCGGCTTGCCTGGCGCTGGCGACCGCCGGTGCCTCGGTGCTCGCGGTCACGGGTACCACCGTTGTCGTGGCCACTGCGGCCCAGGCCGCCGGTCCGCGGCCTAACTTTCAGATGCCGGTTCCCTGCGGCGAGACCTGGCGGCTGGCCACCTACTACGGCCACGACGACTACGACATCGACCTGACCTTCACCGGCGGGGCCAGTAACGGCCGGCCGATCCTCGCGTCCCAGAGCGGCACCGTCACGTTCGCGGGCTGGGGGAGCGGCGGCGGCTGGTACGTGATCATCGATCATGGCGGCGGTTGGCGGACGTTCTATCTGCACATGATCGAGTCGCCGATGGTCGGTGCCGGGCAGGGGGTGTCGACCGGCCAGCAGATCGGCCGGGTCGGCAGCACCGGTAACTCCACCGGCCCGCATCTGCACTATGAGCAGGTGCGCGACGGGGTCAAGACGGAGTCGTACTTCAACGGGGTGGCCTCCGGCATCACCTCTGACGGCAGCCCGTCCACCGGGCCGCTGTACATCTCCGGCCCCACCTCACCGGCCCGGAACATGACCAGCCAGAACTGCGGGCAGGTCAACACCAACCGCCAGGTGTACGAGTCCGGCAGCCACAGCGGTTGGCAGATGCTGCCGGTCAACAGCATCACCGGCTCGGCCACCGCGTCGATGGTCATGGGCACGAACAAGCTGCTCTACACGGTCAATGACGGCAGGGTGTACGAGGCGTCCAGCGACACCGGGTGGCGCAATCTCTGGACCGGCATCTCCGGTGTCAGCAACAACGCCCTCGCCGTGGTCAGTGTCGACGGTGTCAAGTACGTCTACACCGTGGTCGGCGGGATGGTGCACGAGGCGTCCAGCGCCAACGGTTGGCGGAACCTGAACACCGGTGTCTCCGGGGTCAGCGCCAATGCTCTGGCGGCGATCAACCTCAACGGGGTGAAGATCGTTTACACCGTGGTCGGCGGGATGGTGCATGAGGCAGCCAGTAACAACGGTTGGCGGAACCTGAACACCGGTGTCTCCGGGGTCAGCGCCAATGCTCTGGCGGCGATCAACCTCAACGGGGTGAAGATCGTTTACACCGTGGTCGGGGGGATGGTGCATGAGGCGGCGAGTAACAGCGGTTGGCGGAACCTGAACTCCGGTGTCTCCGGGGTCAGTGCCGAGGCCTTGGCGGCGATCAACTTTGACGGGGTGAAGATCGTTTACACCTTGGTCGGGGGGATGGTGCACGAGGCGGCGAGTAACAACGGGTGGCGGAACCTGAACACCGGTGTCCGGGGCACGGACGTCTCGGCGACGAGCCTCGGCGGGGTGAAGATTCTCTACACCGTCTGACGGCCACCTCGGCATGTCCGGACCGTACTGTCCGACGCCGTCTGCCTGGCGACCACGGCCCCGGATCCCCGGGGTACCGGAGCGGGTCGCCAGGCAGATGGGGCCCGTTCAGGCCGACCCGACACGGCCGAGCGCTCGACCCACGTGGTCTACGGCGTCATCACCATCGGTTCGGCCGACGACGGGATTGCGGACAGGCGTTGCCGCGACCCGCTGTCGACGTGACTGAATCGTTTTCTCTCCTACCACGCTCCAACCAGGATGGTAGCCCCCCGATTATGTACGGGGTGCCGGGAGGGCTCAGATATCCAGGTGATGTAGAGCGACTGCGGCGACGGTAGTGTTTCGTAGCCATCAGCCGATTTGTGAGCCCAAATGAATGCACGTCGCATCGCCGCATCTGTCGTAACAGGAATTGCCACTGTGGTCAGTGCAGGTGACCGGATTGAGTGGTCGACGACGGCCGATGCCGGTCTGGGGCTGGCACCGGAAGAGGCGAAACACATTCAGGTTCTCTGGCCCACGTACTATTTTTCCTGACTATCCCGCTCCAGTTTCGGGCGTATCCCAGGTTTTCAGGTCACCGCGCTGGCCCCAACTGGGGCCGGCCGCGGGTCAGCTTCGCGCGCCCTGCGTGGAACGGGGTGACCTGTAGGGTTCTGGCTGCTTTGGTGATTATATCCTTTTTATGGCTAAAGTAGCGGTAGTGGCATTGGTAATTCGCCACGGTGTCGAAGGCGTAACTGATAGCGATCGTTCTGCGGCGAGTTAGGGGGGTAGCTGTCCGTTTGGGTGATGTTTCGGAGAGACGCCGTGGCCCGAGACTGGGCGAGTCACAGTGTCGTGGCTGGCAAATGGTCCCTGATTTCGATCTATGGTATTCATGCAGTGGGCGTGCATTGCGCGGGCGATTGTGGCGATTTCCGGAAAGGGTGGGAGCACCCGGTGTCCCCGAGCGACGGGTCGGTTCGTTGCTTGCGGGCGCGTCCTTTCCGGAGCCGACCACGCGGCGGCCCGGCCGTCGGATGACCGCCGGCCGATGACCCCATGCGGCCTCGGCTGCGATCGCGCGGAGCACGAAGGGACGTTCGGTGGAGTACGGCATCTTGGGACCGCTGGAGGTAATCCACGGCACCGAAACGGTGCAGCTCGGTGGCCCGCGCGACCGAGTGATCCTGGCGATGCTGCTGCTCGAGGCCAACCAGGTGATTCCGGTGGACCGGCTGATCGACGCGGTCTGGGACGAGGACCCGCCGTCGACGGCACGCGGCCAGGTGCAGATCTGCATCTCCAACCTTCGTCGGCGGATCCAGGCGGTCAGCGGGCAGGACCTCATTGGCACCCGTAGCCCCGGCTACCTGCTCCACGTCGGTGCGGACGAACTCGACCTGCGGGTTTTCGACGCCCGGGTGGCCCAGGCCCACAACACCGGTGGCCCGCTCGCCGCCTCCGCACTGCTGCGCGGTGCCCTGGCCCTCTGGCGCGGTCCCGCCCTGTCCGGGATGGACAGTCGGGTGGTCACCTCGTACGTCAGCCGGCTCAACGAGCACCGGTTGGCGGTGCACGGCGAGTGCATCGACCTGGAACTACAGGCGGGCAAGCACTACGAGCTGATCGGCGAGCTGATCGAGCTGGTGGACCGGCACCCGCTCCAGGAGCACTTCCGGGCGCAGCTGATGATCGCCCTGTACCGCTCGGGCCGGCAGGCCGAGGCGCTGGAGGTCTACCGCCGCGCCCGCGAGGTGCTGATGGACGAGCTCGGCATCAACCCCGGCGAAGAGCTGCGTCGACTGCACCAGGCCATTCTGGAGGGCGAGTTCCCGTTTCGGCTCCCGATCCAGGGCTCCGCTGTCGAGGAGACCGCCGTCCCGGTGGTGCAGGTACAACCCCCGGTGCCGAGCCTGCTGCCGGCGGCGATTCCGGACTTCACCGGCCGGGCCGCGATGGTCGACACGATCTGCGGCCAGCTGGGGGAGCAGGGGCAGGTCAGGGCCAATGGGCCGGTGGTACGGGTCGGGGTGATCGTCGGGCCGGGCGGGGCGGGAAAGACCACGCTGGCCGTCCACGTCGCGCACCAGCTCGCCGTGGAGTTCCCCGACGGGCAGCTCTTCGCCCGGCTGCGGGTCGGTGACCGTCCGGCCAATCCCGCGGACATCCTGGAGCGCTTCCTGCGGGCCCTCGGCGTGAGCGGTGCGGCAATGCCGGAGGGGACCGAGGAGCGGGCCGAGCGCTTCCGTGACCTGCTCGGGGGTCGTCGGATCCTGGTCGTGCTCGACGACGCGATGACCGAACAACAGATCGCGGTGCTGTTGCCGGGTACCGCGCAGTGCTCCGTGATCGTGACCAGCCGCCGCCGGCTCACCGGGTTGCCGTCGGTCGGCCGGGTCGAACTCGGCGCGCTCAGCCGGGGCAACGCCGCAGAGCTGCTCACCCGGATCGTCGGTCCGGAGCGGGTCGCCGCCGCGCCGTCGGCCGTCGACGAGTTGTGCCGGCTCTGCGGCGACCTGCCGTTGGCGCTGCGCATCGCCGGTGCCCGACTCGCGGCCCGGCCGCACTGGAGCGTGACCGACCTGCTCGAGCGGTTGGTGGACGAGTCCCGCCGCCTGGACGAGCTCAACCACGGCGAGATGGGGGTCCGGGCCAGCATCTCGATGACCTACGAGGGGCTCTCGGGGGACGCGAAGGTCCTGCTGCGCCGACTCGCCCTGCTTGAGTCGCCCAGCTTCGCGTCCTGGGTGGGCGCGCCGCTGCTGCAGGCCGACCATCTGCGGGCGCAGGACGCGCTGGAGGAACTGACCGAGGCGTACCTGATCGACACCGAGCCGGGGCCGGTGGCCGGTCAGCTGCGCTACCGCTTCCACGACATCATCCGCCCGTTCGCCCGCGAGCGGTCCGTCGAGGAGGGGCCGGAGCAGCGGCGGGCAGCTCTGGAACGCTGGTTCGGCACGTTGCTGGCACTGGCCGGTGAGGCGCACCGCCGGGAGTACTCCGACGACGTCCTCGTGCGGGAGAGCGAGGCCAGCCGTTGGCCGCTGCCGGCGCCGTTGGTGGACCGGTTGCTGGCGGATCCGCTGGCCTGGTTCGAGCAGGAGCGCACCACCATCGTCGCCGCGGTCGCCCAGGCCGCCGCCGGTGGGATGGTGGAGCACGCCTGGGACCTGGCGTTGACCGCGGTCACGCTGTTCGAGTCCCGCTCGTATCTCAACGACTGGCGGCAGACCCACGAGATCGCGCTGAAAGCCGCCTGCCGCGCCGGCGACGTGCGCGGAGAGGCGGCGATGCGCTACTCACTCGGCTCGCTGCACATGTTCGCCCAGCAGAGCGCGCCGGCGGCCCGGCAGTTCACGCGTTCCTACGCCCTCTACGAAGAGTTGGACGACCGGCACGGGATGGCACAGGTGCTGCGGAACTCGGCCTACCTCGACCGGGTCAACGGCGACCTGGCCTCGGCCCGCGACCGTTGGGGCCGGGCACTGGAGGCGTTCCAACTGCTCGGCGCCCGGATCGCCGAGGCGTACGTGCTGCACAACCTGGCCCAGATCCACCTTGACTACGGCGAAGAGGACGCGGCCCACGGGTTGCTGGTACGGGCCGGGCACATCTGCGAGGAGGTCGGCAACCGCCGGGTCGGTGCGCAGGTCCGGCACCGGCTGGGTGAGCTACTGCTGCGCCGGGGCGACGTCGAGGGCGCCGGGGTGGCCTACCGCGGGGTGCTCGACTCGGTTCGGGCCGCAGGCGACCAGATCGGTGAGTGTTACGCCATTCTCGGGCTGGCGGCGGTCGACCATCGACGTGGCGACCTGGCATCCGCCGCCGGTTGGTTGGCCCGGGCCCAGGCGCTCGCGGTGGTGGCCGGTGACCGGATGGCCGAGAGTCGAGTGGCGCACGCGCTCGCCGAGGTCGACCTGGATGCCGGGGACCTGAGTTCGGCCGCCGAGCACGCCGATCATGCTGTGCGGGTCTTCGGTGAGATCGGGGCGGCGCTGCTCGGCGCCAGCGCGATGGCGTTGCGTGGGCGAGTCCACCTGGCCGCCGGGGAGCCGGCCGCCGCCCGGGCCGGTTGGGAGTCCTCCAGCGCGGTGCTGTCCGGGCTCAGCCTGCGCGGTGCGGTCGCGCTGCAGGACCAACTGCGACGGGATCTGTCCGCGCTGGGCGCCGAGGATGCCGACCGGCCCGTGCCACCGGTCGCCGCCGCCGGAGACGGAGACGAGGCGACCGGTTCCGGGCCGGCCCCGCGGGCCTGAGCGCCGTCGCCGCGCCGAGGCGGGCCTACCGCGACCGCCCCGGCCGTCCGGGTCTCAGCCCCAGATCGTGTTCTTGTTCGGCCCCGCGGGCGGGGTGGGAGACACCGTGACACCCGCTGGCATCAGGGGTGCCGTGAGAGGTGCCGACGGGGCGGGGAGGTGACCGTGGCCGAGATCGGCCGGGGTGGGTGAAGCGGTCCAGGAGAGGCCGACGTGCGCCACCGGCCCGGCCGCCACGGCGCCGAGCAGCACGATGCCGGCAAGAGACCTTCGGGAAACGGTGAACGTCATCGTGACCAACTCTCTGTGACAATAGCCGGCGTTGCTTCCCGACGGCCCGAACTAGATTGGCCCAGACGCTAGAAAAGCTGGCTATGGTCTCGCTAAAGATTGGGTTTCGGTCCGGTATTGCCGGCGTCGGTGATTGCTGTCGCCCGCCAGGTGGCCCACTGGCTGGGGTTCGACGCGGCCCCGACGACCAACCCAATATCCATAAGGGAAAACGAACGGCCAGTGTTTGTTGTCCACCCGGGTATCGATACCGAATCGATGAGCGAACGATACCGGCGTAACCGACCATCTTTCCTGCGGACGCCACCGGCGGCCGACCCGCCTGCCAGACCGGCTGTCGGCAACGAGAGGTGGTCATCGCCCATGGTGCTCTCCGTCGAGGTCGTCGACTGCTCGTTCGGCATGGCCGCGGCAGACGTCGGCGTCGTCCTCACCCGGCAGGACGAGCTGCAGTGGCGGGAGCTGTCCAGCGGCCGTACCGGGACCGACGGTCGGCTGGCCATCTGGACCGAGCCGACCATCGACGCCGGCGTCTACCAGCTGTTGTTCGACCTGGACGGCTACTACTCGATCCTCGGCACCGTACCGCTGCACCCGAGAGCGGTGGTGGAGTTCCGCGTCGCGGATCCGGACGCCGATCTGCACCTGCCGCTGATGGTCACCTCGAACTCGTACCTGACCTATCGGGGTCGCTGCTGACAGTGCCGGTTGTCGAGCCGGCACCGCGAGCTGCGGTACCGGGGTCGGCGGTGCTCGACGGGGCGTCGTTCGCCAACGCTCAGCGCTCGGCCGGGTCGGCCGGCGGCGGGACCTGGTCGGGGAAGAGCATCGGTGCCGGTACGACGGTGCCGGCGTCGTCCAGGCTGCCGAGGAGGGCCTGCGGGTCGGTGACCGAGCGCCGCACGGTCTCGGCGATCACTCGTAGGGCCCGCACGACCGCGTCCGCGCTGAGCACGTCGGGATCGACCCGCAGGGTGACGCCGATCCAGTGCTGCCCGTCGCCGTGTACCCGGGCGTAGAACGGGTGCCCGGCGTTTCGCGGCGGAGTGTCCCAGCTCAACTCGGCGGTGCCGGCGGAACGGACGTCGTCCGGTACCTCGCGCGGCGGCTCGGCGATGTAGTTGAACCAGCAGTCGTGCTCGAACCGGACGCCGTCCGGGCTGCCGATCTCCTTGGCCAACTCCTCGGCCCGGTCCACGTCGTAGCAGCCGCTGCGGTAGGCCAGCATCGCGTTGAAGTGGGTCCGCTTCAGGTACTGGGCCAGCGGGGTGTCCGCATCGACCCGGCAGACCAGCGGGACCAGTTGGTTGAGGGTGCCGATCAGCGGCTGCCACTCGGGATCGAACCGGTTCGCCGACATCAGACTCATCATGATCCGGTCCCGGTCGACGAACTGGGCGAGCGCGACGGCGGTCGCCGCCATCACCACGCTCTGCTGCGAGACACTGTGCGCCTTCGCCGCCTGGGCCACCAGCACCGCGAGGTGGTGTGACCGGAGGGTGGCCTGGATCCGTCGCTCGGCCGCGCGGCCTGTCGGCGGGTCGGGCAGGTTGCGTACCGGACCGTCGGTCAGCAACCGCCGCCAGTAGGTCTCGGCACGTCGGCGACGGGACTGCCAGGAATCGCCCCGCTGCACCACGGCCAGCTCACGGCTGCGCGGTGCCGGTGCCGAGCTGGCACCGGGGTCGGCGACGATGGCCCTGAACTGCTCCTCCAGCTCCTGGATCGCCCACAGGTCGACGACCATGTGCGACAGCGACAGGGCCAGGAACTGCGGCTGCCCGGCCACGCTGACCAGCCGGCCGTGCCAGCCGGGGTCGTCGAGCACCGGGAACGGCAGCTGGTGCAGCTCGCGCAGGGTGGCGGCCGGATCCGCCGGGTCGGGCACGGCGCGGTCGACGTGCTCGATCCGCAGCGGCAGCTGGTCGTGGATCCGCTGCACCGGCTGGTCGGCTACGACGTGATAGGTGGTCCGTAGCGACTCGTGCCGCTGCGCCAACCTGCCCAGCGCGCCGAGTACGGCGTCGGTGGTGAGGCCCCGGACGTCCCAGGTCGCCGGAACGTTGACCTCCATCAACCGGTCGGCGGCGAACGTCTCCATCGACCGCCAGGTCGACAGCTGCCCATAGGTGAGTGGAGCGTCGATCGCCACGGTGACTCCTTCGAGGTCGGGGGTGGCCGCGCCCGGTCGAGACCGGGGCCTCGCCGGGCGCGGCGACGAGGTGCGACGGTCACCCGGCGAAGCCGGTTGACCGTCAGGTGCAGACGACCAACGACCGGTGTCCGGCACTGCGCATGTTCATCACCTCCTCCGCGGTGATCCGTCTCCGGGAACCGGACCGGCCACTACGGCCGGCGGTATCCCATCGGCGGTGCGATACGCATGTTAAGACCTACTCATAAGCCGTCCAGTGAGGTCAACAGTTGCACTCTGACAGCTTGTTACCGTCGCTTAATTGCCACTCGGAATAGGGCTGTACCAGCCTTGACGCCCACGCCGGCAGGGCAGACGATCTAGTCGCGTCTTCCAGGTCGGAGATACGGCCGGCGCGAATCATCTCCTCGGTATGGCCGGATCGGCGCGGCGTCCTCCTGGCCGCAATTCGGAAATGAACCGGGGTGGTGGCTATCCACGAATGCACTGCGAGGGGTGGGTGAGCGGATGTCTTCCTCGGTCAGCGGGTCTGCGGCCATGGAGCCGGTGGCCGTAATCGGGATGTCCTGCCGGCTGCCCCGGGCCGGGGACGCCGACCAGCTCTGGCAGCTGCTGCGTACCGGTGGGGACGCCGTCGCCGATGCTCCGGCGCACCGCTGGGCCGAGCAGTCCGAGTTCCGCCGTGGTGGCTTCCTCGACGAGGTCGACCGGTTCGACGCCGGCTTCTTCGGCATCTCACCGCACGAGGCGGCGGCGATGGACCCGCAGCAGCGCCTGATGCTCGAACTGTGCTGGGAGGCGTTCGAGCACGCCCGGATCGCGCCGAGCGTGCTTCGGGACACCGCCGTCGGGGTCTTCGTCGGTGCGATCGCGGCAGACTACGCGAACCTGCACGACCGGCTCGGCGCCCGTACCCTCGGCCCGCACACCCTCACCGGCACCCAGCGCGGCCTGATCGCCAACCGGCTGTCCTACCTGTTCGGACTGCGCGGGCCGAGCCTGACCGTCGACGCCGGTCAGTCCTCGTCACTGCTCGCCGTGCAGCTGGCCTGCGACGAGCTGCGCCGCGGCGACGCGACGGTGGCGATCGCCGGCGGGGTCAACCTCAATCTGCTGCCGGAGACCAGCGCGGTGATCGGCCGGTTCGGCGCGCTCTCCCCGGACGGCCGTTGCTACACCTTCGACCACCGCGCGAACGGCTACGTCCGGGGCGAGGGCGGTGGGCTGGTCGTACTCAAGACGCTCTCCGCGGCGCTCGCCGACGGCGACCCGGTGCACTGCGTGATCCTCGGTGGCGCGGTCAACAACGACGGCGGCGGTGCCGGGCTGACCGTCCCGAACGCGGTCGCCCAGACCGAGGTGATCCGGTCGGCCTGCCGCCGGGCCGGGGTTGCCCCGGCCGACGTGCAGTACGTGGAGCTGCACGGCACCGGCACCCCGGTCGGCGACCCGATCGAAGCGGCGGCCCTCTCCGCCGCGCTTGCCGCCGGCCGGCCGGCCGGCCGACCGCTGCTGGTCGGTTCGGTCAAGACCAACATCGGTCACCTGGAGGGCGCCGCCGGCATTGCCGGCCTGCTCAAGACCATCCTCGCCATCAGCCACCGGCGTCTGGTGCCCAGCCTCAACTTCGAGGCCCCGCACCCGCGGATCCAGCTCGACGAGCTGAACCTGCGGGTAGTCTCCGCTGAGCAGGACTGGCCCGCCGCCGACCGGCCGCTGGTCGCCGGGGTCAGCTCCTTCGGAATGGGTGGCACCAACTGCCACCTGCTGCTGGCCGAGGCACCACCCCGCCATCCGGTGCACTCCGACCGCCCCCCGAGCGCCGACGCGCCGTGGTTGCTGTCGGCCCGTACCGCACCGGCGCTGCGCGCCCAGGCCGCCGCGCTGTCCGGCCACGTCACCGCCGACCCATCGGTCGAGCCGGCCGACGTCGCGTACTCGCTGGCCCGCACCCGGGACCGGTTCGAGCATCGGGCCGTCGTGCTCGGCGCCGACCGGGACGAGCTGCTCGCCGGCCTCGACGCGCTCGCCGCCGGCCGTCCCGCCGACGCCGTCGTCGCCGGCCGGGTGGCCACCGGCCGGCGGGTGTTCGTCTTCCCCGGCCAGGGCTCGCAGTGGCCGGCGATGGCCTGCGAACTGCTCGCCAACGCGCCGGTCTTCGCCGACCGGCTCACCGCCTGCGCGCAGGCGCTCACGCCGTACGTCGACTATTCGCTGCTCGACGTGCTGCGCGAGGTGCCCGGCGCACCGAGCCTGGACCGGGTCGACGTGGTGCAGCCCGCGCTCTGGGCGGTGCTGGTCTCGCTGGCCGAACTCTGGCGCTCACACGGGGTCGAACCGGACCTGGTCATCGGTCACTCGCAGGGCGAGATCGCGGCCGCCACCGTGGTCGGCGCGCTGTCGCTGGCCGACGGGGCGCGGGTGGTCGCGCTGCGCAGCCGGGCCATCGCCGCGGTCTCCGGCGGCGGCGGGATGGCCTGGATCGGTGCCCCGGTCGACCTGCTCGTCGAGCGGCTGCGGGCCACCCCCGGGGTGAGCCTGGCGGCGGTGAACGGGCCGCGCTCGGCGGTCGTCTCCGGCGACCTGCGACAGATCGGGCGGCTGCGCGAGGCGATCGAGGCCGACGGGCACCGGACCCGGGACGTACCGGTGGACTACGCGTCGCACTCGGCCGCCGTCGACGGTCTGCGCGACGAGATCGTCGCGGCGCTGGCCCCGATCCGGCCGCGCTCCACCACCGTCCCGTTCGTCTCCACGGTGACCGGCGAGCCGATCGACACCGCCGAACTCGACGCCGAATACTGGTTCCGCAGCCTGCGCCAGCCGGTTCGGTTCGACCAGGCGACCAGGACCGCGCTGCGCCTCGGCGGCGCGCTGTTCATCGAATGCAGCCCGCACCCGGTGCTTACCGCCAGCATCGAGGAGACCGCCGAGGAACTGGAGTCCGACGCGCTGGCCGTGGGCACCCTGCGCCGCGACGACGGCGGCCCGGCCCGCCTCCGGCACGCGCTGGCCCACGCGTACGTCGGCGGGGCCGACGTCGACTGGGACGCGCACTGCGTCCGGCCCGGTGCCCGGCCGGTCGACCTGCCGACGTACCCGTTCCAGCGGGAGCGGTACTGGCTCGGCGACGCCGCCCGCCCGACCGGGGAGGACGTCGCCACGGCGGTGCCGCAGAGTGCCGCGCCGGCCGGGACGGTACCGCCCCCGGCGTCCCGGCGGGAACTGCGTGACCTGGTGCTCACGACCGCGGCGGCCGTCCTCGGACACCGCGACGCCGCCGAACTCGACCCGGGGCGCACCTTCAGGGAACTGGGCTTCGACTCGGTGAGCACGGTCGAGCTGCGGCACCGGCTGCGCGCCGCGACCGGGCTGCGCCTGCACACCACCGTGGTCTTCGACCACCCCACCCCGAGCCGGCTCGCCGAACACCTGCACGCCGCGCTGGGCCGGCCCTCGACGGGTACCGGCGGGGCCCGGGTCGACGCCGGCCACCAGGCCGGGCGGGACAACGAACCGATCGCCATCGTGGCGATGGGCTGCCGCTACCCCGGCGGGGTCAGCTCCCCGGACGAGCTGTGGCGACTGGTCTCGACCGGTACCGACGCGATCTCCGCGCTGCCCACCAACCGGGGCTGGGACCTGGACACCCTCTACGGCGCCGGCCCGGAGCGGCCCGGCACCTGCGCCACCCGGTACGGCGGCTTCCTGCACGACGCGGACCTCTTCGACGCGGCGTTCTTCGGCGTCAGCCCCCGCGAGGCGCTGGCCATGGACCCCCAGCAGCGGCTGCTGCTCGAGGTGGCCTGGGAGGCGTTCGAGCGGGCCGGCATCGACCCGACCGACCTCGCCGGCTCGTCGACCGGGGTCTATGTCGGCGCGATGGCCACCGACTACGGTCCCCGGCTGCACCTGCAGACCGGGGCCGCCGAGGGGCACCTGCTCACCGGGACCGCGCTGAGCGTGGCCTCCGGTCGGATCGCCTACACCTACGGTTTCCAGGGCCCGGCGGTCACCGTCGACACCGCCTGTTCCTCGTCACTGGTCGCCATCCAGCTCGCGGTGGAGGCGCTGCGTCGCGGCGACTGCCCGCTCGCCCTGGCCGGCGGGGTGACCCTGATGGCCAACCCGGGCAACCTGGTGGAGTTCAGCCGGCAGAACGGGCTGGCGGTGGACGGCCGGGCCAAGGCGTTCGCCGGTTCGGCCGACGGGACCGCCTTCGCCGAGGGCGCCGGGGTGCTGCTGCTGGAACGGCTCGACGACGCGCGCCGCAACGGGCACCCGGTGCTCGCGGTTCTGCGCGGATGCGCGGTCAACTCCGACGGTGCCAGCAACGGCCTGACCGCGCCGAACGGCCTGGCCCAGGAACAGGTCATCCGGCGGGCGCTGGCCGACGCCGGGCTCGGCACCCAGGACGTGGACGTCGTCGAGGCGCACGGCACCGGCACCGTGCTGGGCGACCCGATCGAGGCACACGCGATCCAGGCGACCTACGGCGAGAACCGGCCCGGCCAGCAGCCGGTGTGGCTGGGCTCGGTGAAGTCGAACATCGGGCACACCCAGGCCGCCGCCGGAGTGGCCGGCGTCATCAAGATGGTGCAGGCGATGCGGTACGGCGCGCTGCCCCGCTCGCTGCACTGCGAGCAGCCGACCACCAAGGTCGACTGGGACTCCGCCGGGGTCAGGCTGCTGACCGAGGAGCGGTCCTGGCCGGAGACGGGGCGGCCGCGGCGCGCCTCGGTGTCGAGCTTCGGCATCAGCGGTACCAACGCGCACGTCATCCTGGAGTCGGTCGAGCCGGCCGAGCACCCGGCCGAGGCCGGGCCGACGACCGGCGAACCACTGCCCTGGGTGCTCTCCGCGCGGACCGGTGACTCGCTGCGCGCGCTGGCCGAGCTGCTGCGCGGGCCCGCCACGGACGTCCCGGACGCTGATCTCGGTGCCGCCGCCGCCGTACTCGCCGGCCGGGTCGCCTTCCCGCACCGGGCGGTCGTGTTCGGTGCCGACCGGGCCGGACTCTGCGCCGCGCTGGCCGATCTCGCCGCCGGCACGCCGAACCCGGCAGTGCTGACCGGTGTCGCGATGCGCCGCACCGGCTCGGCCGCTCCGGTCGCCCCGGCCGCTCCGGTCGCCCCGGTCGCTCCGGTCGCTCCGGTCGCCGCGGTCGCCGCGCACGGCCAGCCGGCCGGTGCCGAGTCGGGCGTCGGCGGTGCCGGTCTCGACGCCCTCGACGCCGCCGCCCGTGCCTGGGTCGACGGCGCGCCGGTCGACTGGGCACGGCTGCTCGGTGCCCCGACGCACCGCCCGGAGCTGCCGAGCTACCCCTTCGAACGTCGGCGGTACTGGCTCTCCGACACGGCCCAGCCGACCACCGAGACGATCCGGCACCCGCTGCTCAGCTCGGCGGTACCGGTGGCCGACAACGGAGGGCTGCTGCTCGGTGGGCGGCTGTCCGACACCGACACGCCCTGGCTGGTCGACCACATGATCGCCGGGCGGGTGCTGCTGCCCGGCACCGCCTTCGTGGAACTCGGGCTCGCCGCCGCCGCCGCGGTCGGCGCCGACCGGCTCGCCGAGCTGACCCTGCACGCCCCGCTGGTACTGGCCGAGGCGGCAGCGGCGGAGCTGCAGGTCTGCCTCGGCGAGGCCGAGGCGGACGGTCGTCGTACGCTCAGCATCCACTCCCGGCCGGCGGGTGAGGCCGAGGCCGAGTGGGCCCGGCACGCCAGCGGATCGGTGGCCCCGGCGACCGCCGATCCGACGCCCGAACCGCTCACCGTCTGGCCGCCGGCCGGTGCCGAACCGATCGAGCTCTCCACCGCGTACGCCGACCTGGCCGCGAAGGGCTACCAGTACGGCCCGGCGTTCCGGGGACTGGTCGCCGCCTGGCGGTGCGGCGCCGACCGGTACGCCGAGGTGCGGTTGCCCGAAGTCGGCGGCGCGCGTGACTATCGCATCCACCCGGCTCTGCTGGACGCTGCCCTGCACCCGCTGGTGCTCGACACCGAGGCCGGCGACGGTGGGCTCCGGCTGCCGTTCGTCTTCTCCGACGTGCGGGTCACCGGTACCGACGTCGACCGGCTGCGGGTCCGGCTGAGCCCCGGTGCGGACGGCTCCGTCACGCTGACCCTGCACGACGGAACGGGCCGGCCGATCGGTGCGGTGGCCGCGCTGAGCATGCGCACTGTGCCGCCGGGCACCGAGCTGACCGCGCCGGGCAGCTCCGGGGCCGGCCTGCACGATCTGCGCTGGGTCCCCGCCGGTACGCCGCAGGCGCCGCTGGCCGGCCGGAGCTGGGCGGTGCTCGGCGACACCGGAGCGGCCGACGCGATCCGTGCCGAGCTGACCGCCGTCGGGGTGGCCGTCTCCCGGCACCACGGGCTCGCCGCGCTGGCCGGGCCGTCCGCCGGTACGGTGCCGCCGGTCGTGCTGGTGCCGCTGTCCGCCGGCACCGACACCGACGACCTCGACCCGGTGGGCCGGGCCCGGACCCAGCTGCACCACGCCCTCGGGCTGCTGCGCCAGTGGCTGGGCGAGCCCCGGTTCACGGGCGCCCGGCTGGTTTTCCTGGCCGGGCACCGGTCGGTGAGCACGGCCGGGGTGTGGGGACTGGTACGGACCGCTCAGGTCGAGCACCCCGGCCGGTTCGTGTTGGTCGACCTGCCCGGCGGCACCGACTCCGCCGCCCGGTGGCAGCGGCTTGCCGGCGCGCTGGACGCCGGTGAACCGCAGTTCGCCGTGGCCGCCGAGGCCCTGCTGGTGCCCCGGCTCGCCCGCCGGGAGTCCCGGCCCGGCCCGCTGGTGGACCTCGGTTCGGGCACGGTCCTGGTCACCGGGGGCACCAGCGGCCTGGGCGCGCTCGCCGCGGCCCGACTGGTCGAGCGGCACGGCGTACGCGACCTTTTGCTGACCTCCCGCCGGGGCGAGAGCGCCGACGGCGCGGCCGAGCTGGTACGGCGGCTGACGGGCCTCGGTGCGTCGGTCCGGGTGGCGGCCTGCGACGTGGCCGACCGGACGGCGTTGACCGGGCTGCTGGCCACGATCCCGCCGGGGCGACCGCTGGTCGGCGTGGTGCACGCGGCCGGGGTGCTCGGTGACGCCACGGTGGACCGGCTCGACCCGTCCGTGCTGGACCGGGTGCTCCGCCCGAAGCTCGACGCCGGGTGGCTGCTGCACGAGCTGACCGCCGAGCTTCCGGTACGGATGTTCGTGCTGTTCTCCTCGGTGGCCGGCCTGCTGGGCAACGCCGGACAGGCCAACTACGCCGCCGCCAACGCCTTCCTCGACGCCCTGGCCGGTCACCGCCGCGACCTCGGTCTGCCGGGCACCTCGATCGCCTGGGGCCTGTGGGGGGTCCAGACGCAGATGACGAAGGGCCTCTCGGCCGCCGACGAGGCCCGGCTGGCCCGCGCCGGTCTGGCCGGCCTGAGCCGGCGGCAGGGACTGGAACTGTTCGACGCCGCGCTGCGCGACGCCGGGCAGGGCGACCCGCTGGTGGTCGCCGCCCGCTGGGACCCGGCCGGCCTGCGGGCCCGGCTGGACGCCGGTGGCGATTCACCGGCGATCCTGCGGCACCTCCTGGGTACCGGCCGTCGGGCGGTGCCCGCCGGCCCGGCCGGCACCGTCGCCGGCACCGTGCTGGCGAGTACCGCCGGTACCGTGCTCGGCGCCACCGGCCCGGCGGTCGTCGCCAGCCTGGCCGACCGGCTGACCGGGCTGGACCACACCGAGGGCCGCCGACTGGTGCTGGACCTGGTCGGGCGGAACGTGGCGCTGGTGCTGGCCTACGGCCCGCAGGACACCGTCGAGGCCGACCGGCCGTTCACCGAACTCGGACTCGACTCGCTCTCCTCGATGGACCTGCGCGACCGGCTCGCCGCCGAGAGCGGTCTGTCGCTGCCGGCGACGCTGGTCTTCAACGAGCCGACCACCGCGGACGTGGCCGACTGGATGCTGCGCGCGCTGATGCCGGCGCCGCCGGCAGCCGACGAGCTGCTGCGTGAGGCGCTGGATCGGGTCACCGCCCGCCTGGCCGACGCCGGCCCGGACGAACAGGCCCGGGTGACGGCCGTGCTGCAGGCCGCGTTGCACCGGTTCGACGGTGGGCGCGACCAACAACCGAGCACCCCGGCCCTGACGCCGACCCTGGCGCCGGTACTGACGTCGGCCCGCCTGGGCACGGCATCTGACGAGGATCTCTTCAATTTCATTGACAGCCAGCTCTGATTTTCACACCGAACACATAAAGAAGGGGAGGGACAGCCATGGCGATCGAGGACAAGCTCCGTGACTATCTCAGGCGGGTCACCGCTGATCTGGCCGATGCTAAGCACCAGCTGGCCGTGGCCGACGAACGTCGCCACGAGCCCATCGCGATCATCGGCATGGCCTGTCGCTACCCCGGCGCCGTGACGACCCCCGAGCAGCTCTGGGACCTCGTCGCCGGCGAGGTGGACGCCACCGGCGAGTTCCCGACCGACCGTGGCTGGGACGTGGAGAAGCTCTACAACCCGGACCCGGACGTGTTCGGTACCTCGTACACCCGCCGGGGTGGCTTCATCGACGACCCGGCCGGCTTCGACGCGCCGTTCTTCAACATGAGCCCCCGGCACGCCATGGCGACCGACCCGCACCACCGGCTCTTCCTGGAGATCACCTGGGAGGCGTTCGAGCGGGCCGGCATCGACCCTGCCGCAGTCCGCGGCGACCGGGTGGGGATCTGGTCGGGGATGATGTACGACCACTACTCGACCCAGTTCCTCGGTGACATGCCCGAGAGTGTCGAGGGCACCCTGATGGTCTCCAGCGTGCCGAGCGTGCTCTCCGGCCGGGTGGCCTACACGTTCGGGCTGGAGGGCCCGGCGGTCACCCTGGACACCGCCTGCTCGTCCTCGCTGGTCGCGCTGGACCTGGCCGTGCAGGCGCTGCGGTCCGGGGACTGCCCGATGGCGCTCGCCGGTGGGGTCACCGTGATGGCGGTACCCGACCCGTTCGTCGAGTTCTCCCGCCAGCGGGCCCTGGCCACCGACGGCCGGTGCAAGGCGTTCTCCGACGACGCCGACGGCGCGGTGTGGGCCGAGGGAGCCGGCGTGCTGCTGCTCGAACGGCTCTCCGACGCGCAACGCAACGGCCGCCGGATCCTGAGCGTCATCCGGGGCATCGCGGTGAACCAGGACGGTACGAGCAACGGGATGACCGCCCCCAGCGGGCGGGCCCAGGAGCGGGTCATCCGGCGGGCGCTGGCCGACGCGCGGCTGGAGCCGGCCGCTATCGACCTGGTCGAGGCGCACGGCACCGGAACGCCGCTGGGGGACCCGATCGAGGCGAATGCCATCCTCGCCACCTACGGACAGGACCGTCCGGCCGACCGGCCGCTGCGGCTGGGCTCGCTGAAGTCCAACATCGGGCACAGCCAGGCCGCGGCCGGCGTTGGTGGCCTGATCAAACTGATCATGGCGATGCGGCACGGCACGATGCCCCGGACGGTGAACGTCACCGAGCCGACGCACCACGTCGACTGGGCCGCCGGTGCGGTGGAACTGCTCACCGAGGCGCGGCCCTGGGCCCGCCAGGACGAGCAGCCACGCCGGGCTGGGATGTCCTCGTTCGGCATCAGCGGAACCAACGCACACGTGATCCTGGAGGAGCCCACCGAGGCGCCGGCGCCCGCACCGGCAGCCGGGCACTCCGGCCCACAGGCCTGGGTGATCTCCGCCCGGACCCCGACCGCGCTGCGCCGGCAGGCCCGGCGGCTGCACGACCGGGTGCTCGCCGACACCGCCGTACGGCCGGTCGACATCGCCTTCTCGCTGGCCAGCACCCGGGCCCGCTTCGACCACCGGGCGGTCGTCGTCGGCCGGGACTCCGCCGAGCTCGTCGACCGGCTGGCCGGCTACGTCGACGGCCGGCCCGACGCGGTGGTACCGGCCGGTGCCACCCGGGCCCGGGTGGCGACCACCTTCCTCTTCACCGGGCAGGGTGGCCAGCGCCCCGGCATGGGCCGGGACCTGCACCGGGCGTTCCCGGTCTTCGCGGCGGCCTTCGACGAGGCCTGTGCGGCACTCGACCCGTACCTGGATCGGCCGCTGCGCGAGGTGATGTGGGCCGAGCCGAACACGGTCGGCGCGGTGGCGTTGAACCAGACCCTCTACACCCAGCCGGCGCTCTTCGTCTACGAGGTGGCCGCCTTCCGGCTGCTCACCTCGCTCGGGGTACGCCCGACCCGGCTGGCCGGGCACTCCGTCGGCGAGATCGCCGCCGCGCACGTCGCCGGCATCTGGACGCTGGCCGACGCCGCCCGCCTGGTCGCCACCCGGGCCCGGCTGATGCAGAACCTGCCGTCCGACGGCGCGATGGTCGCGGTGGCGGCACCGGCCGCCGAGGTACGCGCCTCGCTGGCCGGGATGGAACACCTGGTGGGGATCGCCGCGATCAACAGCCCGGGCGATGTGGTGATCTCCGGCGACGAGCAGTCCTGCCTCGCGGTGCAGGCGCACTGGCGCGCGCTCGGCAAGCGCACCGGACGGCTGCCGGTCAGCCACGCCTTCCACTCGCCGCTGATGGAGCCGATGCTCGATGAGTTCGCCCGCGAGCTGAAGGCGACCAGCTTCGGTGCTGCCCAACTGCCCTACGAGACCAACCTCGGGCCGGAACGGTTCTGGACCGACCCCGACTACTGGGTCGACCAGATCCGTCAGACCGTCGGCTTCGCACCGATGATCGAGCTGCTGGAGACCGCCGGCACCGATGTCTACCTGGAGGTCGGCCCGCTGCCGGTGCTCTCCGGGATGGCCGGTAACTGCCTCACCGACCAGCGGGCGGTCGTCACCGCGATCTCCCGCCGCAACCAGGAGGAGCTGGACGCGCTCTACGGCTGCCTCGCCGAGGCGTTCGTGGTCGGCGTGCCCGTCGACTGGGCCGCCCTGGCGGCCGGCGGCCGCGCCGTCGACCTGCCGACCTACGCGTTCGAGCGGGAGCGCTACTGGCTGATCCACCGGCGGTCCGGGGCGGACGTCGCCTCGGCCGGGCTGCGCCCGGTCAGCCACCCGCTGCTGCGCGCCGCGGTCGACATCGCCGACGGAACCCGGGTGGTGGTCACCGGCCGGGTGTCCCTGACCGAACTGCCCTGGCTCGCCGACCACGCGGTCGGTGGCGGGGTGGTCGTGCCCGGTGCCGCCCTGCTCGACGTGGTCGCCCAGGTCGGTGCCCAGGCCGGGCTGGCCCAGGTGGTGGAGCTGACCTTCGAGGCACCGCTGGTGCTGCCCGCCGACGGTGGACTCTCGCTGCAGGTGGTGGCCGACGGTGGCGACGGCACGGTGAGCGTCTACGCCCGCGCCGACGGCGACGACACCTGGGTACGGCACGCCAGCGGCATCCTCGCCCCGGACGACGGCGGTACCGACGGCCGGTGCGGCTGGGCGACCTCCTGGCCGCCGGCCGGTGCCGTCCCGATCGCCTTCGACGGCGCCTACGACCGGCTGGCCGAACTCGGCTACGAGTACGGTGACGCGTTCCGCGGCGTACAGGCCGCCTGGCGGGCCGACGACGCACTCTACGTTGACGTCGCCCTGCCGCAGGCCGCCGAGACCGAGGGCTTCGGACTGCACCCGGTCCTGCTGGACGCGGCGTTCCACCCGTACATCTTCGAGGGTGGCTCGGACGAGCTGCGGTTGCCGTTCGTCTTCCGCGGGGCCCGGCTGGTCGGCCACGGCGCCTCGGCGCTGCGGGTCCGGATCAGCTCAGACGGTGCGGACAAGCTCTCGGTCGAGGCCGCCGACGCGGACGGCCGGTTGGTGCTCGCCATCGAGGAACTGCGGGTCCGGCCGGTCTCCGTCGCCTCGCTGGTCACCGCGATGGGCCGAGCCACCGGGCCGGCCGGGTTCTTCGGCCTGGACTGGGTGAACCTGCCGGTCGCCGGCGCCGACGCGGCACCGACCTGGCGGTACCTCGGCGAGCCGGTCGCCGGGCTGCCGGGTCACCCGACGGTGGCCGCGCTGGCCGCTGCGGTGGCCGGCGGCGAGCGCTGCGACTTCGCGGTCTTCTCCGACGCCGGTACCGAGCCGGACGTGCCGACCGCGGCCCGCGAGCTGACCGGGCGGGCGCTGGAGGCCATGCAGCAGTGGGTCGCCGACGAGCGGCTGACCGGATCCCGGCTGGTCTTCCTGGCCGACCCGGGTTCGGTGCGTACCGGCGCGGTGTGGGGACTGGTCCGCGCCGCGCAGGTCGAGCACCCCGGCCGGTTCGTGCTGGCCGACCTGCGGGCTCACGCCGATACCGCGCCGTGGGGCCGGCTGGCCGCCGCAGTCGGCAAGGGCGAGACGCAGTGCCTGATCGAGGCGGAGCGGATCCTGGTGCCCCGGGTCAGCCGTCGCTCGCCCGCCCCGGTGGACGAGCTGGACTTGGCCGGCGGAACGGTGCTGGTCACCGGCGGTACCGGCGGTCTCGGCGCACTGGTCGCGACCCGGCTGGTGCAGCGCTTCGGCGTACAACATCTGTTGCTGACTTCCCGGCGTGGTCCGGCGGCCACCGGCGCAGCCGAACTCGTCGCCCAGCTGGAAGGCCTCGGTGCCTCGGTCCGGGTCGCCGCCTGCGACGTCGCGGACGCCCCGGCGCTGGCCGACCTGCTGGCCTCGGTGCCGGCCGACCGGCCGCTGACCGCCGTGGTGCACGCCGCCGGGGTGCTCGACGACGCGCTGCTGGAAGGGCTCACCCCACAGCGGCTGGAATCGGTCTTCCGGCCCAAGGCCCAGGCCGCCTGGTTGCTGCACGAGCTGACTGCCGACCTGCCCCTGCGGGCCTTCGTGATGTTCTCCTCGATCGCCGGGGTGCTCGGCAACGCGGGGCAGGGCAACTACGCGGCGGCGAACAGCTTCCTCGACGCGCTCGCCACCCACCGGCGGGCGTCCGGGCTGCCGGCGGTCTCCATCTCCTGGGGCATGTGGTCGATGTCGACCGGCATGGCCGCGGAGCTGACCGCGGCCGACGAGGCCCGGTTGTCCCGAGCCGGCGTGGCGGCGATCTCGGCCGAGCAGGGCCTCGACCTGTTCGACACGGTGCTGCGCGAAGGACCGACCGGTGACCCGCTGGTGGTGGCCTCCCGCTGGGACCTGGCGGCGCTGCGTTCGCGGGCCGAGAACGGCGACGACATCCCGGTGGTACTACGCGGCCTGGTCCAGCCCTCCCGGCGGCCGCTGGGCGGCAACGCGGTGAGCACCTTCGGCCCGATCGCCCGGCTCGCGGTCCTGCCGACCGCCGAGGCACGGGCGGAGATCGTGGAGGCGCTGCGCTCGTACGTCGCCCGGGTGCTGGCGCACGGCTCGGCCGCCGCGGTGGAGGTGGACCGGACCTTCAGCGAGCTGGGCTTCGACTCGCTGACCGCGGTCGAACTGCGCAATCGACTCAACTCCGAGCTGGGCATGCAGTTGCCGGCGACGCTGGTCTTCGACCACCCCACGGTCGACGCGCTGGCCGACTATCTGCTCGGCGAGCTGGTGCCGGTGGCACCGGCGGTCAACGACGTGCTGACCGAGACCCTCGACCGGATCACCGCGCAACTCGCCGACGACGACACCGGGGAGCGGGACCGGGTGGTGGCGACCTTGCAGGCGGCCCTGCTCCGGCTCGGCCTAGGGGCCAGTGCGGAGGCGTCGATGGCGCAGCTGGATGCCGCCTCGGACGAAGAGATCTTCCAGTTCATCGACACCCAGCTCTGACGATCCAGCTTCTCACCACCCACGCGCTAGGACAGGGGATTTGACAGATGGCAGCCGAGAACAAGCTCCGCGATTATCTCAAGCGGGTCACCGTCGACCTGACTGAGGCGCGCCGGCAGCTCGCCGAAGCCGAGGCCGGCCGGCACGAGCCGATCGCCATCGTGGGCCTGTCCTGTCGACTGCCCGGCGCGCAGAACGTGGACGCCTACTGGGAACTGCTCCGCGACGGGCGTAGCGCGGTGCTCGACGACGCACCGGACGACCGGTACGACCTCGACCCGTACGTCGCCGACTACGGCGTCTACACCCGTCGCGGAGCCTTCCTCTCCGACATCACCCGCTGGGACTCCGAGTTCTTCGGCTCACCGCCCCGCGAGGCGCTGCGGATGGACCCGCAGCAGCGGCTGCTGATGGAGCTGACCTGGGAGGCGCTGGAGGACGCCGGTACCCCGCCGGCCCGGGTGGCGGGCAGCCGTACCTCGGTGATGATCGGCTTCTCGGACACCACCCAGTACGGCCGGTTGCAGTCCGACCGGCTGGGCCCGGCAGCCTTCACCGACCCGTACGCCGGGCAGGGCAGCTCGGCGAGCGTGGCCGCCGGCCGCCTCGCGTACCACTTCGACCTGCGCGGCCCGACCGTCACCCTGGACACCGCGTGTTCGTCGTCGCTGGTCGCGGTGCACCTCTCCAGTGAGGCGCTGCGCCGCGGCGAGAGCGATCTGGCGGTGGCCGGGGGCGGCTTCCTGCTCATCCAACCCGACATGTACGTCAACGCCTGCGCCACCTCGATGCTCTCCCCGGACGGGCTGAACAAGACCTTCGACGCCAGCGCCGACGGCTACGTGATGGGCGAGGGCGCCGGAGTGGTGGTGCTGGAGCGGCTCTCCGACGCGCTACGCAACGGCCGCCGCATCCATGCGGTGATCCGCGGCTCGGCGGTCAACCAGGACGGTCACAGCAACGGGATGACCGCGCCGAACCGGATTGCCCAGGTGGATGTCATCCGCCGGGCGTTGGCCGCCGCGCGGACCAGCCCGGACGAGATCTGCTACGTGGAGGCGCACGGCTCCGGCACCCGGCTCGGCGACTCGATCGAGCTCGGCGCGCTCGGCGACGTCTTCGGCGGCCGGTCCGCAGCGACGCCGCTGCACGTCGGGGCGGTGAAGACCAACATCGGGCACACCCAGGCGGCGGCCGGCATCGCCGGGCTGATCAAGACGGTGCTGGTGCTCAAGCAGGGTGTGATCCCACCGAACCTCAACCTGGTCAACCCCTCCGAGGCGGTACTGGCCAGCGACACCGTGCAACCGGTGACGACGACGCTGACCCTGCCCGAGCAGGACCGGCCCCGGGTGGCCGGGGTCAGCTCGTTCGGCTGGTCGGGCACGAACGCGCACCTTGTGCTGGAGGCCGCCCCGCAGGTCGAGCCGGTCGCCGAGGCACCCGGCCCGTACCTGCTGCCGGTCTCCGCGCACCACCCGGCGGCGCTGCGTGAGCAGCTCGTCGGGCTGGGCGGTGCGCTCGACGGCTGCTCCGCCGCCGAGCTGGCGTACACCCTGCAGAGCGGGCGGGCCGAGCACCGCTACCGCCGGGCGGTCCTCGCCACGGACACCGCCGACGCCACCGAGCGGATCACCGCCGCGGCCGGTGTGGCCGGTGTGCACAGTCTGCGTGACCGGCCGCGGGTGGCCTTCCTGCTGCCCGACGCCGGTGCCGGTCACCGCGGGCTCGGGGGCGGGCTCTACCGGCGTGAGCCGGCCTACGCCGCCGCGGTGGACAGCTGCGTCGAGATCG
Organism: Micromonospora sp. RTGN7; assembly: GCF_033804645.1. Taxonomy (NCBI): domain Bacteria; kingdom Bacillati; phylum Actinomycetota; class Actinomycetes; order Micromonosporales; family Micromonosporaceae; genus Micromonospora; species Micromonospora sp. RTGN7. The sequence continues at coordinate 79,348 of NZ_JAPZLF010000004.1, forward strand.
CCGCCGAGCGGTGCGGGCTGGACCTGCGGCCGCTCCTCGACGCCGGCCCCGGTGCCGAGGCCGACCCGCCGGAACTCGCCGAGTCGTTCCACTTCGTCGTCCAGTACGCGCTCGCCCAACTGCTGCTGCACCGCGGGGTCCGGCCGGACGTGCTGGTCGGCCAGGGGGTCGGCGAGCAGGTCGCGAACTGCCTGGCCGGGGTGCTCACCCTCACCGACGCGCTCCTGCTGACCAGCCGGCGGGCCCGGCCGGCCGGCAACACGGCGAGCGGCACCGAGCCGGCCGAGGTGCTCGACCCGGTGACCCGGCAGACGCCGGCGATCACCGTGGTCACGGTCGCCGCCGACGGCACCGACCTGGCCCGGCAGTTGCCGCACGACCTCGACGTCCTGGTGGAGCTGGGCGCCGGTACCGTCCTCGGTGAACTGCTGGCCAGCCAGCTTCCCGGCCAGCTGGACACCGTCCTGCTCGGCACCCTGCCCGGGGTGCCGGGCGACGGCGACGCGGCCGACGTGGCGAGCCTGCTCGACACCTGCGGACGGCTGTGGGAGATCGGGGTGACCCTCGACTGGTCCGCGCTGCGCGGTGGCCCGGCCCGGCTGGCGGACCTGCCGACCTACCCGTTCCAGCGGCAGCGGCACTGGATCGAGCGGCCGGCCGGCCCGGCTGTGGTCCCGTCGGGCACCGAGGCGGTCGAGGTTGAGCCCGCTTCGGGCGACGCGCACGTGCGATTGCTGACCCAGCACTGGCGAGCGGCGCCGGCCGGTGCCGCCGCCGTCGGAATCGCCGGGCGCTACCTGCTGCTCGCGCCGGCCGGTGCCGCTATCGCCACCGAGGTGGCCGACGAACTCGCCACCCGGCTGCGCCGCTCCGGCGGCGACGTGGTGCTGGCGACCTGCCCCAGCGATCTCGTCGCGCTGCTCGGTGCCGGCCCGAACACGGTGGTCGACCTGTCGATGACGCAGCCGGTGTCGGCTGACGCGGACGCCGCCGCGGTACACGCCGCTTCGCGGGTGCTCGCCGCCTGCGGCGGTAGCGGCCACAGTGGTACCCGGGTACTGGTGGTCACCCGGGGCGGCCAGGCGGTGCCGGGCACCGCCGGGGTGACCGTCGGTGGTGCCGCGCCGGCCCAGGCCGCGGTCGCGGCGCTGCCGGTGGTGGCCAACCAGGAGTATCTGGACCTGGAGAGCATCGGCGTCGACCTCGACCCGGACTACGGCGTCGGCGCGATGGCCGACGCGCTCGCCGCCGAGCTGGGCCGCCGCCCCGACGGGGTGCACGTCGCCCACCGGGGCGGCACCCGGTACCTGCCGGCGTACGAAGCACTGGCGACGCCGGCGCAGACCCACCCGGTGGCCAGCGGCGGCACCTACCTGATCACCGGCGGCCTCGGCGACATCGGCCTCACCCTCGCCGGGCACCTGGTGCGCAACGGCGCGGCCGGGCTGGTGCTGACCAGCCGGCGCGGGCTGCCCGACGACCCGGACGACCCCCGGCACGCCGCCGTGGCGGCCCTGCGGGCGCTCGGCGCGACGGTGCGCACCCCGCGGATCGACGTCACCGACGAGGCGGCCATGCGGGCGCTCTTCACCGACGTCCGGATCGATGGCGTGGTGCACGCGGCGGCCGACGCCGGCACCGACACCTTCGTGGCACTGCGGGATCTCGACGAGGCCGCGGTGGCCCGGCAGTTCGGGGCCAAGGTGGACGGTGCCCGGGTGATCGCCCGGATCGTCGCCGGGCTGGACGACCACCTGGTACCGGAGTGGTGCCTGCTCTTCTCCTCGACCTCGGCACTGCTCGGCGGGGTGACCTTCGGTGGCTACGCCGCGGCGAACGCGGCACTGACCGCGCTCGCCCACGTTGGCGCCGACGGGCGCAGTCGGTGGATCTCCGCCGGCTGGGACACCTGGGCCTGCACCCTGCAGCGGCTGCGCGACGGGATCGGCGCGAGCATGGTCAGCCACTCGATGAGCGACGCCGAGGCGCTGGCCGCCTTCGACCGGCTGGTCGGCGCCGCGCTGCCCGCTGTGGTGGTCGCCGCCGGCGGCCTGGACGACCGGCTGCCCCGCCTCGGCGGCGTGACCGTCGAACCGGTCGGAGGGGACGCGATCCGCCACCCGCGTCCGGACCTGCCGCAGCCCTACACCCCGCCGCTGACCGGCACCGAACGGGCGCTGGCCGAACTCTGGTCCGACGTGCTCGGCATCGAGCCGGTCGGCATCCACGACAACTACTTCGACCTCGGCGGCACCTCGCTGCTGGTGCCCCGGCTGCTGGGGCTGGTCAAGAGCCGGTTCGCGGTGGCGGTACCGACCGTCTCGCTGTTCGAGGCGCCGACCGTCCGATCCTTCAGCACGCTGCTCGACCAGCAGCGCGGCTCGACCCCGGCGGAGCCGGCCCGGGCCGGGAAGCCGGTCGGCGCACCCGCCGTCGGCGCCCGGCCGGTGCTGCCCGCGTCGGTGCTGCCCGCGTTCAACGGTGCCGAGCCGGCCCTGGCGTCGCCGGTTCCGCCGGCCCTCGCCGGCGAGCAACTGGACCGGCAGATCGCCATCGTCGGGATGGCCGGACGGTTCCCGGGTGCCGAGGACGTGGCCGCCTTCTGGCGCAGCCTCTGCGCCGGTGAGGAGCTGATCAGCTTCTTCACCCCCGAGGAACTGGTCGAGGCGGGCGTGCCGAGCGAGCTGGCGCACGACCCGGCCTACGTACCGGCCCGCCCGATCCTCGCCGACATCGCCGGCTTCGACGCCGGGTTCTTCGGCATCAGCCCGCGAATGGCCGCGCTGACCGATCCGCAGCAGCGGCTCTTCCTCGAGGTCTGCTGGGAGGCGCTCGAACAGTCCGGCTACTGCCGGCCGGAGCACCGGGGGCGGGTGGGGGTCTTCGGTGGCACCAACATCAGCACCTACCTGCTCGGCGCGCTCAGCCAGCTGAGCATGCACGAGGACCTGAGCGAGTACGAGCTGATCATGGGCAACGACAAGGACGCCCTGACCACCACCGTGTCGTACCTGTTCGACCTGCAGGGTCCGAGCGTCGCGGTGCAGACCTTCTGCTCCACCTCACTGGTCGCGGTGCACCTGGCGGTGCGCAGCCTGCGCAGCGGTGACTGCGAGATGGCACTGGCCGGCGGTGTGTCGATCCGGGTACCGGACAAGCAGGGCCACCTGGCCACCCCGGGCGGCATGGAGTCGCGCGACGGACACGTGCACACCTTCGACGCGCAGGCCAGCGGGACGATGTTCGGCGACGGCGCCACCGTGGTGGTGCTCAAGCGGCTGGACGCCGCGCTGCGCGACGGCGACCACGTCTACGGGGTCATCCGCGGCTCGGCCATGAACAACGACGGCGCACTGAAGGTCGGTTACACCGCCCCGAGCGTCGCCGGGCAGGCCCGGGTGATCGTCGACGCGATGGCCGACGCCGGGGTGAGCCCCGAGGAGATCAGCTACGTCGAGGCGCACGGCACCGCGACCGAACTGGGCGACCCGATCGAGGTTGCCGCGCTGACCCGGGCGTTCGGCGCCACCGAGCAGCGGCAGTACTGCCCGATCGGCGCGGTCAAGACCAACGTCGGACACATGAACCACGCGGCCGGTACCGCCGGCCTGATCAAGACCTCGCTGGCCCTGCAGTCCCGGGTGATCCCGCCGACCCTGCACTACACCAAGGCCAACCCGGCGATCGACTTCGAGAACAGCCCGTTCTACGTCAACGTCGACCTCGCCGAGTGGCCGACCACCGAGGACCGCCCGCGCATCGCCGGGCTCAACTCCATCGGGATGGGAGGCACCAACGTGCACGTCGTCGTGCAGGAGCCACCGGTACGCCCGGAGGTGCCGGAGACCGACGAGCTGACCGGCCCGGAGCACACCCGCCGGTACCAGGTGGTACCGGTGTCGGCCCGGACCGTGAGCGCGGCGGACCGCACGGTACAGCGCCTCGGCGAGCACCTGGCCGACCAGCCGGGGACGAGGCTGGCCGACGTGGCGTTCTCGTTGCAGGTCGGGCGCAAGACGTTCGAGCACCGGCGGGTGGCGGTGACCGCCAGCCTGGACGAGACGGTCGGCACGCTGACCGGACGCGACGGTGCCGCACCCCCGATGGGCCGGGTGGAGGCGGTGCAGGGCCGGCCGGTGGCGTTCCTGCTCGCTGGCGTCGGCGAGCAGTACCCGGGACTGGTCGGTGAGCTGTACCGGCGCGAGCCGGTGTTCCGCGCCGCGCTGGACGAGTGCCTGGCCCCGATCGCCGCGGCACTGCCCGAACTGGACCTCGCCGACCTGCTCACCGGGGCCCGGGGTGGCGGCGCCGACCTGGCGGCGCTGCTCGGCCGGGGCGGCGGCACCAACCCGCGTACCGCCGTGCTGCGGCGCACCGAGGTGGCCCAGCCACTGCTCTTCGCCGTGGACTACGCGCTGGCCAGCACGTTGCTGGCCTGGGGGCTGCGGCCGACCGCGATGCTCGGCTACAGCCTCGGCGAGTACGTCGCGGCCTGCCTGGCCGGGGTGCTGTCGCTGCCCGACGCGATCTCCCTGGTGGTGTACCGGGCGAAGCTGATCGGAGAGCTGGAGACCGGTTCGATGGCTGCGGTGCCACTCGCCGCCGACGAACTGCGCCGCCGGTTCCGGCTGGAGCAGCGTGGGCTGGACATCGCCGCGATCAACGGGCCGGAGACGGTGGTGGTGGCCGGTCCGACCGCCGCGCTCGATCAACTCGCGGCCGACCTGCGCCAGGCCGAGATCCCGTGCCGGCCGCTGGAGACCAGCCACGCGTTCCACTCCCGGATGCTGTCCGGCATCAGCGACCAGCTGACCGCCTGGGTGGCCGCGAACATCCGGCTCAACCCGCCGCAGCTGCCGTACATCTCCAACGTGACCGGCGCGCTGGCTGACGCCGCGCTGGTCCGCGATCCGGCCTACTGGGCCCGGCACATGTGCCAGCCGGTGCAGTTCGAGGCGGGCGTACAGGTGCTGCTCGCCGACCCGGAACTGGCCCTGGTCGAGATCGGCCCCGGACAGTCGCTCGGCGCGCTGGTGCGCTCCGCCGGCTGCCCGCCGCAGCGCTGGCCGCTGATCACCGCGACGCTGCCGGCCGGTGGCGACCCGCGCCCCGCCGACCTGGTGCTCACCGACGCGTTGGCCCGGCTCTGGCTGACCGGTGTCGAGATCGACTGGGCGGCGTACCACGGTCGCGGCGACGGGGCGACCCCGGTCTACCGGGCCGCCCCCGGCCGGATCCCGCTGCCCACCTATCCGTTCGAGCGGCAGCGGTACTGGATCGAGCAGTCGCCGGCGACCGGCGGGCGCGGGCCCGTCGCCGAGCTGCCGGCCGAACCGACCAGTTTGGCCGAGATCGGCCGGATTCCCCGGCTGCCCGAGGAGCAGTGGCTGCACCTGCCGGTGTGGCGGCAGACCGCGGCGCTGGCCGCCGACGAACGGCAGCCCGACTCGTGGCTGGTCTACGCCGGCTTCGGTGCCACCGCCGACGGGGTGCTCGCCGAGTTGGCGCGGACCGCGACGGCCACCGGCGCGCGGCTGACCGTGGTGCGGGCCGGCGTGGACTACCGCGCCGACGGCGACGGCTACACCATCCGGCCGGGAAACCCGGCGGACGCGCTCACCATGCTGCGCGCCCTGCGGGCGGCCGGGGTGGGGCTGGACCGGGTGGTGCACCTGTGGACCCTCGGTGAGCTGCCGGACGACGACCGGACCGTGTCGCTGGGCCTGCACACCCTGGTCGCACTGGCCCGGGCGGCGGCCGAACTCGGCCTGGACTCCTGGGCCCTGGACATCGTCAGCACCGGCTCGCAGCAGGTGCTCGACGGCAACGAGGCGCGACCGGCCAGCGCCACGGTGCTCGGCCCGGTCCTGGTCATCCCGCTGGAGTACCCGTCGGTCAGCACCCGGCTCGTCGACGTGGAGCCGGCCACCCCGGCCGGCGCGATCGTCGCCGAGCTGCGCCGCCCGCGGACCGAGCCGACGGTGGCGATCCGCGCCGGCCGGCGCTGGGTGTGCGGCTACGAGTCGATCCCGCCGGCCGACCTGGACACCGCCCGCCGGGTGCTCCGCGACGACGGGGTGTACCTGATCACCGGTGGGCTGGGCGGCATCGGGCTCGGCCTGGCCGGGCAGCTGACGCAGGACTGCCGGGGGACCCGGCTGGTGCTGTTCGGGCGTACCGGCCTGCCGGCGGCCGAGCGGTGGGCTGGCATCCTGGCCGGCTCCGACGAGGTCGACGAGAGCACCCGCAGCCGGGTGGAACGGGTCCAGGCGCTCGTCGAGGCCGGGGCCGAGGTCGAGATCGTGGTCGGTGACGTCGCCGACCCGGCCGACGTCCGGCGGGCGGTCGACGTCGCCCGGGAGCGCTTCGGCGCGCTGCACGGCATCCTGCACACCGCGGGCGTACCCGGCACCGGTTTGATGCAGTTCAAGCTGCCTACCGACTCCGACCTGGTGCTCGCGCCGAAGGTCGCCGGCACCCGGGCGATCGTCGAGGCGCTGCGGGTCGGTGCCGACGACGAGATCCGGCTCGACTTCCTGGTGCTCTTCTCGTCGATCACCTCCGCCACCGGCGGTGGCCCCGGCCAGGTCGACTACTGCGCCGCGAACGCCTATCTGGACCGCTACGCCGGCATGCTCACCGCCGCCGGACGGCCCACCCTCTCGGTGGACTGGGGCGAGTGGGCCTGGAACGCCTGGGACGGCGGGCTGGGTGGGTTCGACAGCGAGGTGCAGACGTTCTTCTCGGAGAACCGGGCCCGTTTCGGCATCACCTTCGAGGAGGGCTGGCGCACCCTGCTGCGGGCGCTCGCCTCGGGCGAGTCGCAGTTGGTCGCGGCGACCCAGGACCTGGCCACCATGGTCCGGTTCAGCCGGTGGTTCAACGTCGAGGCGGTGACCGCGCCGACCGGTACGGCCAGCTCCGGGGCGCGCCACCCACGGCCGGAACTGGTGACCCGCTACCAGGAACCGGCCGGGCCGACCGAGTTGGGCGTGGCCGGGGTCTGGTGCGACTCGCTCAAGCTGGAGCGGGTCGGCGTCGCCGACAACTTCTTCGAACTCGGCGGTAACTCGCTGCTCGGCATCGCGCTGCTCAACACGCTGCGCCGCCGGTTCACCGAGGCAGAACTGCCGCCACACATCCTCTACGAGGCACCGACGGTGGCCGCGCTCGCGCGAGTCATCGACGGCACCGCCGCCCGGGCCGCCGCCGCAGCCGAGGACGACGGTCAGCTACGGGCGCAGCTGCGCCGATCCGGTCTGAAGACCGCGGCGGCCCGCCGCCGCGCGTCGTGACGACGGGGCCCATCTCCGCCAACCGGCACACGCGACCTGTCGGCGGCGGGCGCTCGGCAAGCTCAGTCAACCAGGGTACGGAAAGGGAGAAGTCATGACCGTCATCGGCGTAGTCGGCGCCGGCGTCATGGGCGTCGGGGTGGCACAGAATCTGGCCCAGTACGGGTACGAGGTCGTCCTGGTCGACCGGACCGAGGAGATCCTCGCCGGGGCCCGGGCCGTGATCGCCCGTAACTGTCGGATGAGCCGGCTGATGGGCGGACCGGCGCTGGACCCGGACGCCATCCTGGCGAAGATCACCACTGCGGTGGGGGTCGAGGCGCTGGGCAAGGCCTCGGCCGTGATCGAGAACGTCACCGAGAACTGGGACGTCAAGCGCGAGGTCCACCTGGGCCTCGACGAGGTGTGCCCGCCGGAAACGGTGATCATCGTGAACACCTCGGCGATCCCGATCACCCGGGTCGCCGCGGTCGGCAAGCACCCGGAGCGGGTGATCGGGGTGCACTTCATGAACCCGGTACCGGCCAAGCCGGTGGTGGAGATGATCCCCGGTTTCCACACCTCGGCGTCGACCATCGAGCGCACCCGGGAGCTGCTGAGCGGGATGGGGAAGAAGGCGGTCGACGTCAAGGACGCCTCCGGCTTCGTCTCCAACCGGGTGCTGATGCTGACCGTGAACGAGGCGGCGTTCCTGGTCCACGAGGGCGTCGCCACCGCCGAGTCGGTCGACGAGGTGTTCCGGGGCTGCTTCGGACACCCGATGGGTCCGCTGGAGACCGCCGACCTGATCGGCGTCGACACGATCCTCTACAGCGTCGAGGTCCTCTACGAGCACTACGCGGACAGCAAGTACCGCCCGTGCCCGCTGCTCAAGCAGATGACCGACGCCGGACTGCACGGCCGGAAGACCGGCCGTGGCTTCTACAACTACGAGAGCTGAGGACGACACCATGTCGGAAATGGTCAGCACCCAGATCCTGTCCTTCATCCAGGGTCGCTTCCCGCAGGCGCAGATCGGCGAGACCGACGACATCTTCGCCTGCGGCTACATCAACTCGCTCTTCGCGATGGAGCTGGTGATGTTCCTCGAGAAGACCTTCGAGTTCATGATCCCGAACGACGAGCTGAGCATCGACAACTTCCGTACCGTCAGCGCGATGACCGCGCTGGTGGGCCGGCAGCGTCGCGGCGTGACGGTCGGGTAGTGCGGCGATGACGATCCTCATGCAGGCGCCCCTGCCGCTGGCCGAACCGATCACCCGGGCCAGCACCCGCGCCTTCGTCGACGAGCACATCTCTCCGCACGCCGACACCTACGACCGGGCCGGTGCCATCCCCGAGGAACTGCTGGAACAGATCGGAGACGCCGGGCTCTGGGCGCCGTTCCTGCCTCAGGCGGTCGGCGGCGCCGGGCTGGACCTGGTGACCCTCGGCGAGGTGCACGAGGAGGTGGGCCGAGGCTGCTCCTCGGTACGCAGCCTGCTCACCGTGCACACCATGGCGGCCTGGACGGTGCAGCGCTGGGGCAGTGCCGAGCAACTCGCGCACTGGGGGCCGGAACTGGCCAGCGGGCGTACCCTCGGGGCGTTCTGCCTCTCCGAGCCGGGCGCCGGCAGCGACACCTCCAACCTGGCCACCACCGCGGTCGCCCGGGGCAGCGGCTGGTTGCTCAACGGGGTGAAGACCTGGACCACCGGTGGCCAGCGGGCGGACCTGTTCCTGGTCTTCGCCCGGACCGCGTCGAGCATCGTGGCGCTGCTGGTGCCACGGGACACCCCCGGGGTGTCGGTGCGGCCGATCCACGACATGCTCGGCACCCGGGCGTCGATGCTGGCCGAGATCACCTTCACCGACGTGCTGCTCGGCCGGGAGGCCCAGCTCGGCCCGAGCGCCTTCGCCTCCGGGATGGTACTCACCGGCACGCTGGACCTCGGCCGGTACAGCGTCGCCACCGGCAGCGTCGGCATCCTCCAGGCATGCCTGGACGCCTGCGTCGGGTACACCTCCCGACGCAAGGTCGGCGGCTCGCCGCTGCGCGACCTGCCGCTGATCCAGGCCAAGATCTCCGACATGGTCACCGACGTCCGGGCGGCCCGGATGCTGGTCGCCGAGGCCGGTCGGCTCAAGGACGCCGGCGACGCCTCGACCATCATGGCGACCTGGGTGGCGAAGTACTTCGCCTCCACCGCCGCCGCACGGCACGCCGCCGAGGCGGTGCAGGTGCACGGTGCCAACGGGTGCAGTCCGGACTACCCGGTCGCCCGCTACTACCGGGACGCGAAGGTCATGGAAATCATCGAAGGTAGCAACGAGATCCAGCGGATGACCATTGCTGGTGAGGCGTACCGGGGGTGGGCGGCATGAGCGTGCTCGCGCCGGCTGGACCGCAGGGCCCACCCACCAAACCGAAGCAGGGCCGGATCAAGTGCGTTGTCTGGGACCTGGATCACACAGTCTGGGACGGGGTGCTGCTGGAGGACGGCGAGGTGACCGTCCGGCCGGCCGCGGTCGAGCAGATCCGCGCGCTGGATGCGATGGGGGTGCTCAACTCGATCGCCAGCAAGAACGACCACGAAGCGGCCATGACCAAGCTGCGCGAACTCGGCCTGGACGAGATGTTCGTGTACCCCCGGATCGGCTGGGACGCCAAATCCGAGTCGATCCGGCAGATCGCGGCGAAGCTCAACCTGGGCCTGGACGCGTTCGCCTTCGTCGACGACCAGGAGTTCGAGCTGGCCGAGGTGGCGTACGCGCTGCCGGAGGTGACAATCGTGGACACCGCCGACATCGAGCAGGTGCTGACCGGGACGGAGTTCCGGCCGCGCTTCATCACCGACGAGTCGGCCCAGCGCCGGGGGATGTACCAGAGCCAGCTGACCCGCGACGACGTGGCCGCCGACTTCGTGGGGACCAGCGAGGAGTTCCTCGCCACCCTGAAGATGACCTTCACCATCGAGCCGGCCCGACAGGAGGACCTACAGCGCGCCGAGGAGTTGACCGTCCGCACCAACCAGCTCAACTCGACCGGCAAGACGTACTCCTACGACGAGCTCGACGCGCTGCGCGAGTCGCCGGATCACCTGCTGCTGGTCGCGACGTTGACCGACCGGTTCGGCTCGTACGGCAAGATCGGCGTCGCGCTGGTGGAGAAGAGCCGGCCGGACTGGCGGCTGCACATGATCCTGATGTCCTGCCGGGTGATGTCCCGGGGCGTCGGCTCGGTGCTGCTCGGGCACATCATGGGCCAGGCCAAGGCGGCCGGGGCCGGCCTGCGGGCGGACTTCGTGGAGACCGGGCGCAACCGGATGATGCAGATCACCTACGCGTTCAGCGGCTTCCGCGAGGTCAGCCGGGACGGTTCGCACCTGGTGCTGGCGGCGAACCTGGACAACCTGCAGGAGCCGCCGGACTACGTCCGGATCGAGGTGCTGCAGTGACCCGGACGGTCGACGACGGCCGGCTGCGCCGCTGGCTGCCGTTCGGCATGTCCGACGGCGGCGTGCGGCTCTACTGCCTGCCGCACGCTGGCGGGTCGGCGTCGGCGTACCGGCCCTGGTTCGACAAGCTGGGACCGGTGGCGGTCTGCCCGGTGCAACCGCCGGGTCGGGAGACCCGACTGCGGGAGACCCCGTTCTCCGACGTGGAGTCGCTGGTCGGCGAGCTGGCCGAGGTGGTGCTCACCTCCGACGACCGCCCCTACGCGGTCTACGGGCACAGCCTGGGCGCAGTGGTCGGGTTCGAGCTGCTGCGCGAGATCCGCCGGCGCGGCGGCCCGGACCCGGTGCACCTCTTCGTCTCCGGTAGCCCGGCACCCGGCACGCCGGACACCGACCCGCAGGTGACCGGGTTGGACGACGAGCAGGTGGTGGCGATGCTGCGCCGGCTCGGCGGCACACCGGACTGGATGCTGGCCGACCCGAGCGTACGGCGGATGATCCTGCCACCGTTCCGTGCCGACTTCGCGCTCAAGGAGAACTACCGGTACCGGCCCGAGCCGCCGTTACGGGTGCCGATCACCGCGATCGCGGCCAGCCACGACCCGCGCGCCAGCGCGGTGTCGATGCACGGCTGGCGCGAGGAGACCACCGGGCGGTTCCGGGCGCACAGTATCGGTGGCGGGCACTTCGCCGTCCTCGAACAGCCCTCGGTGACCCACCGGTACATCGGCGCGGCGCTCGGTGTGCTCGCCGACGCCGGGTCGGTGGGCGGGACCCCGTGAGCACCACGCAGAGCGAGACACGGCCGCCGGTCGCCGAGCGGTCGACCGACGATCCGCCCTGGCCGGCCCCGGCGCCGGCCGGGGCACCGCCCCGGGTGCTTGCCGAGTGGTTCGACCGAGGGCTGCGGGTCGACCCGACGGCCGAGGCACTGCGGGTCGGCGGGCACGGCTACAGCTACCGCTGGCTGCACGAGCGGGCGTTGGCGTTGGCCGGCGACCTGGTCACCACGGCCGGCACCGCACCGCGCCGGGTCGGGCTGCTGGCCAGCCGCACCGCGCAGGCGTACGCCGGGCTGCTCGCCGCGGTCTACTCCGGTGCGGCGGTGGTGCCGCTGCACCCCGACTTCCCGGCCGAGCGGACCCGGCAGATGATGGTGGCGGCCGGGGTGGACACGCTGATCGTGGACGAGCACGGCGAGCGGGTGCTGCCCGAGTTGGCCGCCGAACTCGCCGACGTGGTGGTGGTCCGCGAGCCGGGCGGCACCCCGCTGGCCGCGCCCCGGCAGGTCGGTGCCGACGAGGTTGCCTACATCCTGTTCACCTCGGGCTCCACCGGCCGGCCCAAGGGCGTACCGGTGCTGCACCGCAACGTCGACGCGTACCTGCGGTTCGTGCACGACCGGTATGGCTTCACCGCCGCGGACGTCTTCTCCCAGACCTTCGACCTGACCTTCGACCTGGCGATGTTCGACCTCTTCGCGGGGTGGGGCTGCGGCGGCACGGTGGTCACCGTCCCACCCACCGGCTACGCCGGCCTCGCGGATTTCCTGACCGAGCACCGGATCACCGTCTGGTTCTCCTCGCCCAGCGTGATCTCGCTGGCCCGCCGGTTGCGCCGGCTGGCGCCCGATGCCTTTCCCAGTCTGCGCTGGAGTCTGTTCTGTGGTGAGCCGTTACTGGCGCACGACGCCGCCGACTGGCAGGCCGCCGCGCCGGGCAGCCGGGTGGAGAACCTGTACGGCCCGACCGAGCTGACCATCTCGTGCAGCGTGCACCGGTGGGACCCCGACTCGTCGCCGGCCCGCTGTGTCAACGACGTGGTGTCGATCGGCACCATGCATCCGGGCATGCGCCACCTGATCCACCCGGTCGCCCGGGAGGCGGCCGACGACGCCGGGATCGAGCTGCCCGGCGCCACCGCCGGTACCGTTGGTGAGCTGTGCGTGACCGGGGACCAGATGTTCCCCGGTTACCTCGACCCGGCCGACGACGAGGGTCGGTTCCTGCGCCACGGCGGCGAGCGCTGGTACCGCACCGGCGATCTGGTCCGGCCGATCGACGCCGGCGAGCTGGCCTACCTCGGCCGGGTGGACCACCAGGTCAAGATCCGCGGGGTACGGGTCGAACTGGCCGAGATCGAGTGCCGGCTGCGCGCCCTGGACGGCGTCCAGGACGCGGTCGCGGTGGTGGTCGCCGACGAGCTGGTGGCGTTCTGCGTGGGGGTACGCCGGCCGGCCGCCGCGCTGGCCGCGGAGCTGTCCGCCACCCTGCCGCGCGCCCTGCTGCCCCGGCGCTTCGTCTTCCTGGCCGAGTTCCCGCTCAACGCCAACCGCAAGACCGACCGCCGGGCGCTGGCCGCCACCGCCACCGCCACCGCCACCGGCACCGGCACCGGATCGGTCGGCAGCTGACCGCGCCCGAGCGACGGGGGTACCGGGGCTATCCGGTGCCCCCTTCGCTCGTCGCCAGGCCCGTTCGCCGGACCGGGAAACCGACCGGGCCGTCCCCCGGATCGATCCGGCGGCCGGGCGCGGACGTCCCAGCGGTTGCCGAGCGGGCCCGCCGTGGCCGAGGAGGGGCGATCCGCCGCCCCGGCCAGAACTGTCCCCACACAGCCTTTGCTCTGCTGCAGCCGAGGCAACAGCCACCGAGGGTGACCGGCGCGAGCGCCGTTCCACATCCGGGTAGCCATCCGAATGCCTGGTCAACACCGGTGTAGCCGTGGCTGCAGCAAAGCAAAGGGTCGGGTGGGAGTGGTGGCCCGGCATAGCGGAACCACGGTCAGTGACGATCTCTCTGCGCGGTGCCCGGAACGCGTGCCGGTCTTGCCCGCGCTCCGGAGGCGTGCAGGCTCTCCCGGCTTCGCAGGCTCTCCCGGCTTCGCAGGCTCTCCCGGCTTCGCAGGCTCTCCCGGCTTCGCAGGCTCTCCCGGCTTTGCAGGCGACGCAGGATCCGTAGGCGGCGCACCGCTGAGTGGCGTAACCCCGGTGGCCCGGACAGGCCGGAGTCCCCGGGGGGGGGGGGGGGCCCCCCCCCCCCCCCCCCCCCCCCCCGCCCCCCCCGCCCCGCGCTGCTCAGTCCTGGCTGACCAGGGAGGCGAGCTGGCGGACCGTGGGGTACTCCACCAGCGCGGTGACCGGCAGCTGCGCCGAGACGTTGCTGCGCAGCTTGGTGGCGAGCGAGATGGCGATCAGCGAGTGTCCGCCCAGCTCGAAGAAGTTGTCGGTGGCGCCGACAGTCTCCAGACCGAGGGTGGCCGCCCAGATGTCGGCGATCGTGCGCTCCACCCCGGCCGTCGGCTCGACGTACGTGGTGGCCAGCGCGGGCCGGGGATGGCGCTCGCGCTCGATCTCCTCGGCGCCGCCGGCCGCCGGGTCGTTGGTCACCCACTGCGCGATCCGAGCTTCGATCGGGCCCGTGGAGATCACCAGGTGACCGAGGTGCCCGGCGGCGGCGAGGGCCCGACCGAAGATGTCGACCCCCTCGGCCGGCGACATCTCGTACTCGCGGACCGTCTGCCCGGTCATTCCGTCCGGTCGGCTCGGATCGATCGCCCAGGTGTCCCAGTCGACGGTGATCCAGCGGCCCTCGCCGCGCAGCCGGGCCACCCGGGCGTACGCGTCAAGGCCGGCGTTCGCCGCCGAGTACGGTCCCAGCGCGATCCCGCCCAGCACGGCGGAGACCGAGGAGAGCGTGATGCGCCGGTCCGGAGCGTGCTGGCCGAGCACCGCCTGCAGCACGTGGAAGCCGTGGATCTTGGCGTTCAGGTGTGCGTCGCAGGACGCCCGGTCGGAGAGGTGGGCCAGCCCGAAGTACTCCGGGCTCTGGATGCCGGCCGCGTGCACCACCACATCGATGCCGCCGAACTCGGCCACCGCAGCGCCGACTACCTCGCGCATCCGCGCCTCGTCCCCGACGTCGGCGGCCATCGCGAGCACCGCGGCGCCCTGCCGCTCCAGGTCGAGGATGTTGCGGATGTGCCGGGCGACCCGGTCGTCGCCGTCCACCCGCGCCGGCCACTGCTCGCGCGGCGGCAGCGCGGTCCGGGCGGTGAGCACCAGTCGGCAGCCGTAGCGCTCTGCCAGGTGCCGGGCCAGCACCAGCCCCACGTCGCCGAGCCCGCCGGTGATCAGCACGGTGTCACCGGCGCTGACGATCGGCCGGTCCGCCGTCGGGGCGGGCAGCGGGTGCGGTCGGTAGTGTCGGCACCAGGCCTCGCCGTCCCGGACCGCGACCGGGCCTTGGTGCGTATGCACACTGGCGGCGAGCGCCTGCTCGACGTCGACGGTGCCGGCCACGTCGACGTGCCGGCAGGCCAGGAACGGGTTCTCCTGGGCCAGGCTCGGGGCCAGCGCGGCCAGCGTGGCGTGCTCGGGGTGGCGCAGATCGGCACCGAGCACCCCGAGCGCCCCGGAGGTCAGCAGCACCAGCTCGGTCGGCGGGGTGTCCGGGTCGTCGGCCAGCGCCCGTACCAGGGCGAGCGCGGAGCGGAATCCGCGGTCCTGCTCCCGCTCGAAGTGCTCGCCGCCGGTGCCCTCGGAGGAGCCCAGGCTGAACCCGTGCACGATGGTGCGCGGGGCGACGAAGAGGGCACGAACCAGCTCGGCCAGGTCGTCCGGCGCGTCGGCGCGGACGGTGAAGTCGCCGGACTCGTCCTGCGCGAACGCCTCGCCCGGCCGGGCCGCGCAGGCCTCGGCGCCGGCATCGGCCAGTCGGGCGAGCAGCGCCTCGCCGCACTCGTCGGCGGTGAGCACCAGCCACGGGCCGGCGGCGCGCAGCCGCTCGTCCAGGTCGGCGGTGTCCAGCGGGCGCGGTGTCCAGGTCGGCAGGTAGGTCCACTCCGCTGGGTCGTCGACCCGGCCCTCGACCGGCCGGGCCGCGGTGGCCTGCGTCGGGCGGGGCTTGACCCAGTAGCGGCTGCGCTGGAACGGGTAGGTCGGCAGCTCCACGCGCCGCCCGGCACCCCCGTGCAGCGCCGCCCAGTCCACCGTCGACCCGGCCAGCCAGAGCTGGGCCAGGGTGGACAGCACCCACGCGGCGGCGTCCTGTTCACCGGGGGCGACCAGCACCTCGACCGGGTTGGCGGAGTCGGCCGGCTCGCCGGCCAGCACCACCCCGAGCCGGGCCAGCCCGGTGCCGAGGTCGGCCAGCACGCTGTTCCGGTCGGTGCCATGTGCTGCGCCGTCGGTCAGCAACAGCGTGCCGACCGCTGCGGACAGCTCGGCCCACCAGGCGTCCGGTGCGCCGTCTGTGGTGCGTAGCAGCACCGCCGGGTCTCGCCGCCGGGTCTCGCCGTCGATCCAACGGCCGGGGTCGGCCAGCGCCGCGATCGCGTCGTCGTGGTCCCGGCAGACCACCGCCCGGCGCAGCGCGAAACGCCCACGGGACACCTGCAGGGTGTACGCGACGTCGGCGAGGTCGGCCTCCGGGTGCTGGACCAGGTGCTGCCGCAGCCGGTCGGTCAGCGCTGCCAGCGCCGTCGGGTCACCGGCGGAGAAGCTCAGCAGTTGCGGACCGGCCGCAGCCCGGGGGGTACGCGTCGGCGCCTGCTCCAACACCACGTGCGCGTTGGTGCCGCCGAGCCCGAAGGAGCTGACCCCGGCGCGGCGCGGGTCGGGCCCGGCCGGCCAGGGGCGGGGCTCGGTGAGCACGGTGAACCGGTCGGCCGCCGCGGCGAGCGTCGGGTTCGGTGTGGTGTAGCCGGCGACCGCCGGCAGGATCTCGTGGCGCAGGCTCAGCGCGGCGCGCATCAGGCCGGTCACCCCGGCCGCGCGGTCCAGGTGGCCCACCGACGGTTTGACCGAGCTGAGCACGCACGGGGTCGGCGGGGTCGCCTGGAACACCCGGCTCATCGCCGCCAGCTCGATCGAGTCGCCCAGCGGCGTACCGGTGGCATGGCACTCGACGTAGCCGATGGTCTCCGGCTTGACCCCGGCGACGGCCAGCGCCGTCTCGATCACCCCGGCCTGGCCCTCGACGCCGGGCGCGGTGTACCCGACTCGCTCCGGGCCGTCGTTGTTGACCGCCGAGCCGAGGATCACCGCGTGGATGACGTCGCCGTCGGCGAGGGCGTCGGTCATCCGCTTGAGCGCCACCACCCCGACCCCCGAGCCCATCACGCTGCCGTTGGCCGCCGCGTCGAAGCTGCGCACCCGGCCGTCGGGGGAGAGGATCCCGCCCTGTTCGTAGCGGTAGCCGGCGGGCTGGGGCAGCGGCAGGAAGGCACCGCCGGCCAGCGCCACGTCACAGTCGTAGGTCAGCAGGCTCTGGCAGGCCAGGTGCACCGCGACCAGCGAGGTGGAGCAGAACGTCTGCACGGTCACGCTCGGCCCACGCAGCCCGAGCTTGTACGAGACCAGCGAGGTGAGCGAGTCCCGCTCGTTGCCGACCGCGAAGAGCAGGCCCTCACCGGGTTCGTTGGCCATGTGCCCGACGTTGTTGATCATGTAGTCCGGGAACGCGCAGCCGGCGAAGACACCGACCCGGCCGCCCGGGTCGACCGGCTGGTAACCGGCGGCCTCCAACGCCTGCCAGGAGCACTCCAGGAAGAGCCGGTGCTGCGGCTCCATCGTCTCGGCCTCGCGCGGGCTGAAGCCGAACGCGCCCGCGTCGAACAGGTCGAGATCGTCGACCGGGCCGCCGACGCGTACGTAGTCCGGGTCGGCGGCCTGACCCGGATCGACACCGGCCCGGGTCAGCTCGTCGTCGGTGATCGGCCGCAGCCCGGGCACCCCGGCGCGCAGGTTGCGCCAGAGCTCGCCGACGTCGGCCGCCCCCGGAAAACGCCCGGCCATACCGATGAGCGCGACTGCGGAGTCGTAGTCAGTTTCAGTCACGATGACCTCCAGGTACACCGGATCGGGGGGTTCAGACGGGTTGCTCGGATGCCGCTCACATCAGTCGGCTGCGGCCCCAACCCCGGGCCAACCGCCAGGAGGCAAGCCCACCGGCGACGAGGGCGATGCCCAGGCAGACCAGCGCCGGGCGGAGCATCCCGGCGGGGTCGCTGTCGACGGCGGCACGCAGCATCGACATGGCCCAGTAGCCGGGGGAGATTGGCGCGATGTGCTGCGCCCAACCGGGCATCAGCGACACCGGTACCAGCGCGCCGCCCAGCGCGCTGACCATGATCGCTCCCAGGTCGGAGGCGACGCTGAGTTCGCCGCGGCTGCGTACCACGGTGGCCAGGGCGGCGCCCACCGCGAGCAGGGTCAGCCCCCAGATGCCGACCGCGAGGGCCAGGTAGCCGACCGCGGAGGGCCGGGGCAGCGGCAGCCCGACGACCAGGCAGCCGAACGTGAAGAGCACGGCCTGCTGCAACAGCAGCAGGACGAGCACCGGACCGGTCTTACCGAGCAGCAGCTCGACCCGGCCGGCCCGGCTGGCCCGCAGCCGGTCCCAGGTGCGCCACTCCCGCTCGACCAGGATCGAGTTGCCGACGATCGACAGCGCGAAGACCGAGAACATCACCAGCGGCCCGGTCACCGCCTGCAGCGTCCCGCCGTCCAGCGCTTCCTCGTAGAGCGGCTTGAGCACCAGCATCAGCACCATCGGCAGGGCGATGTAGCTGATCAGCTGGGCGGGGTCGCGGAGCCGGAGCACGGCGTTGTGCCGGACCAGCAGGCCGGTACGGCGAAAGGCGTCAGTCGACATCGGTTACCGCCAGCGAGTGGTAGAGGTCGTCAAGGTCAGGACGGCGCAGCTCGACGGACTCGACCTGACGGTCGGTGCCCTTCAGTAGCTCGACCAGGGCGGTGGTGGGGTCGGTGGTGGAGACCTGCACCACCTCGTCGGCGAAGGCCACCCGGACCTCGCCGGGCAGCCCTTCCAGCAGTTCGGCGCTGCTGCCGCGGGCGATGATCCGGCCTCGCCGGGCGACCGCGATGGTGGCCTGCAGGTCGGTGAGTTCGTTCAGGTAATGGGTGGTGTAGATGATCGCCGCCCCCTCGCCGGCCCGCTGCTTGACCACGTTGAGCAGCGCCTGTCGGGTCTCCGGGTCGGCACCCGCGGTCGGCTCGTCGAGCAGCAGCAGCGACGGTCGGTGGATCAGGGCCACCGCTGCCTGGGTCCGGCGTTGCTGCCCGCCGGAGAGCACGCCGGCCGGCCGGTCCAGGAACCCGGTCAGGTGCAGACCGGTGGCGAGGTCGTCGATCTCGGTACGCAGTGCCTGGCGCCGCAGCCCGGCGATGCCGCCGAAGAGCCGTAGGTGCTCCCGGACGGTGATCGGCGGGTACAGCGCGATGTGCTGCGGCGAGATGCCGATCTGACCGCGCGCCTGCGCTGGCGGCCGGCCGTCGATCAGCACCACCCCGCTGTCCGGCCGGATCAGGCCGGAGACCACCTCGACGAAGGTGGTCTTGCCGGCACCGTTGTGCCCGACCAGCCCGACGATCTCGCCCCGGGCCACGGTCAGGCTGAAGCCGGCCAGCGCGGCCACGTCGCCGTAGCGCTTGGTGACCTCGATTGCCTCCAGCGACGTCCACTCCCGATCCTGGTCCCGGGTCGGCGATCCGACCGGCTGCGCTTTGATCGTGCTCACATCAGCGTCCCTTCCCTGGGTCATTGGTCCTCCGCCATGCCGCTGGCCAGTCCGAACTGGTGCTGCCGGAACGGGATGTGGGCGACTGCGACCCGGTGCTCGGGATGCCGGTCGTCCCGGCGCGACGCCCCGGTGTCGGGCACCAGCTGTGCCGGCCGGCTGCTCATCCGGTGCACCGCGCTCAACGAGCGCAGCGTGATGGCCCGCCAGTCCAGGGCGCCGAGCTGGTCGAACGCGTCCAGGGCCACCCCGTGTCGGGCCGCGGCGTGATCCAGCCGCTGCTCGCAGAGGTCGAGCCGGCCGAGCCCGTACAGCATCACCGCCTCACCGAGTCGGTCCTCGGCCCGTACCGCGGCCTCCAGGGCGCAGAGGTTGCTCTCCCGCCACTCGCCGAAGCGGGACTGCGTCTCGGCGAGCGCGGCGACGGCGGCGGCGAGGTTCCAGCAGTACGCCACCTCGCCGACGCGGGACGCCTGCCGGACCGCGGCCAGCAGCGCGGTGCGTTCCAGTTCGTACCAGGCCAGCGGATCGGTCAGCGCGGCGTCGACGAGCGGCTCGGCCAGCGGCCAGGCGGCCGCGGCCGGATGGCGGGCGATCCGGTGGCCGCCCTGCCGCAGCCGGGCCTCATCGGCCAGGAAGAGCCATCCGCCGAGCATCCGCCGGGTCGCGGCGGCCCGGTCGGCCGCGCTGCTCTCGGTCAGCGCCAGGTCGCGGGCGTGCAGCCGGACCAGGTCACGCAGCCGGTAGCGGGTGGCTCCGCCGGTGCCACTGAGCACGTCGACCAGCCGGGCGTCGATGAGGGTCTCCAGTACCTCGGCGGCGGCGTCCGCGTCGAGTTGCAGCAGCGGGGCGGCCACCCAGGCCGCGAAGGTGTCGGTCTCCAGCTCGCCGAGGTGCCTGAACAGCAGTTGCGCCGCCGGCGGCAGGGCGTCGTAGGTCCCGGTCAGCCCGGCCCGTACGTCCAGGCCCTGGTGGACCAGCCCACCCAGCCGCTGCCCGGGCTCGGCGAGCCGGGCGGCGAGCTGTCCCAGACTCCAGTGCGGACGGGCGGCCAACCGGTTCGCGGCGATCCGCAGCGCCAGCGGCAGACCACCGCAGAGCTCGACCAGCTCGATGGCCTTGCTCGGCTCGGCGGCGACCCGGTCCCGGCCGACCATGGCGGCCAGCAGCTCGATGCCGTCGTGGGCGTCGAGTCGGTCGATCTCGAAGACGTGCGCGCCGGGCAGCCGCGCCTGGCGGGCCCGGGTGGTCACGATCAGCCGACAGGTCGGCGTGCCGGGCAGCAGCGGGCGGGCGTGGATCGCGTCGGCGACGTCCTCGATCACCACCAGCATCCGCCGGTCGGCAATGGCGCTGCGGTAGAGCGCCTCCCGGCCGTCGAGGCTGTCCGGAATGGCCGACCTGGTGAAGCCGAGCGACCGGAGGAACCGCTCCAGCACCTCGGCGGCGCCGTCGGGGCCGGGCGGCATCCGGGCGTAGAGCTGGCCGTCGGGAAACTCGCAGGCCAGCGCGTGCGCGGTCTCGATGGCAACCGTCGATTTACCGACCCCGACGAAGCCGGTGATCACCGCCACGTCGAGCGAGTGGCGGTCGCGCTCCGCCCCGGTGGTGCCGCCGAGCCGGTGGCGCAACCGGTGCAACATCTCCGCTCGGCCGGTGAAGTCCGGGGTCCGGGCGGGCAGCATCCGGGGTACCGGCATCTGCAGCTGCGGCCCGGGCCCGGCCGTCGGCGGCGCTGCCAGCTGGTTGGTGCCGGTCAGGATGGCCAGCTCCAGTCGGTGCAGCGCCGGGCTCGGTTCGAGCCCCAACTCGTTCACGAAGGTCTTGCGGACCGCCTGGAAGATGGCCAACGCCTCGGCCTGCCGGCCGGATCGGTACAGCGCTGTCATCAACTGGCCGGCCGGTCGCTCGCGCAGTGGGTACTCGGCGACCAGGGCCCGGATCTCGCCGATCACCTCGTGGTGCAGGCCCAGGTCGAGTTCGGCCTCGATGCACTCCTCGAGCACCTCGACGCGCCGTTCGGCGACCCGGACCAGCTTCGCCCGGACCACGTCGCTGTCCACGTCGCAGAGCGGCTCACCACGCCACAGCGCCAGCGCGGCGCGGAACGCCGTCCGAGCCGCCTCCGGATCCCGGGCAGCGCTGGCGGCCCGGCCCCGGGCGACCAGGTCGGCGAAGACGTGCAGGTCGAGTTCGCCCGGTGCCAGGTCGATCAGGTAGCCGAGGCCCTGCATCCGGATGCGCTCGCCGAGCCCGGCCCGGGCCAGCGACCGGCGCAGTACCGAAACGGCGGTCTGTACCTGGGCCCGGGCGGTGGTGGGCGGCGTGTCCCCCCACACCGCGTCGATCATCGACTTCAGCGCCACCACCTGGTTGGGGCTGAGTAGCAGCAGGGCCAGCACCACGCTCTGTCGGCGCGCCGTGACGGTGACCGGCTCGCCGCCCTGCACCTGCAACGGTCCGAGGACCCGGAAGCAGAGCGTGCCGTGTTCGTCGTCTTCCTGCCTGACCAATGTGATCCACCTGCCTCATTCAGTGGTACTGCGACGACGGTTCGGGGTGTCGGGCTGCTACGGCGGTGTGCCGGTGCCCGCTCAGAGCAGCACCTCGGTCGGCGGTGGGTGGCCGAGGAACGCGGTCGGGCTCGCGGTCAGGCCGTACGCGCCGGCCTGGAAGATCGCGATCAGGTCGCCGGGCTCCGCCCGGGGCAGTGACACGTCGTTGCCGAGCAGGTCCAGCGGGGTGCAGAGGCAGCCCACCACGGTGACCGTCTCCTCCGGCGCGGCGTCGAACCGGGTGGCCACCGCGAGCGGGTAGTTGCGCCGGATCACCTGGCCGAAGTTGCCGGACGCGGCGAGCTGGTGGTGCAGCCCGCCGTCGACCACCAGGAAGGTCTTGCCACGGGAGGTCTTCCGGTCGACGACTCTGGTCAGGTAGACACCGGCCTCGCCGACCAGGTAGCGGCCCAGCTCCACCGCCACCCGGGCCTGCGGCAGGTTCGGGCGGATCCGGGTGTCGAGCAGGTCGGCCAGGTTCTCGCCGATCGGGGCCAGCTCCAGCGGCTGGTCCCTGGCCGAGTACGGGATACCGAAGCCGCCGCCGAGGTTCAGGTAGCGGATCGGTGCCGGGGTCAGCTCGGCCAACGTGAGGATCATGTCGACGGTGCGCCGCTGCGCCTCGCAGATGTTCTCGGCGTGCAGGTTCTGCGAGCCGGCGAAGACGTGGAAGCCGTAAAAGTCGATCTCGTCGACGGCCAGCTCGGGCAGCAGGTCGGGGACGGACTCGACGTCGACGCCGAACTGCTGCGGACCGCCGCCGAGGCGCATGCCGGAGGCCCGTACCGCGAAGTCGGGGTTCACTCGCAGCGCCACCCGGGCCTGGATGCCGAGGGTCTTGCCGACCTGGCGCAGCCGGGCGAGTTCGCCGGCCGACTCCAGCTCGATCAGCACACCGGCGGCGACCGCCCGGGTGAGTTCGTCGGTCGTCTTGCCCGGGCCGGCGAAGCT
Source organism: Micromonospora sp. RTGN7 (assembly GCF_033804645.1). Classification (NCBI taxonomy): domain Bacteria; kingdom Bacillati; phylum Actinomycetota; class Actinomycetes; order Micromonosporales; family Micromonosporaceae; genus Micromonospora; species Micromonospora sp. RTGN7. The sequence continues at coordinate 102,127 of NZ_JAPZLF010000004.1, forward strand.
GACCTGCTCGGCCGGCATCGGGGTGTCCAGCGCGTGCCGCAACTCGCCGGCGGAGGCCACGTCGAAGCCGTCGACCAGGCTGCTCAGGTGGTGCAGCAGCGCGGGCATCGGGTTGGCCTTGACCGCGTAGCTCAGCCGGATGTCCGGCGGCAGCGCGGCGCGGACCTCCGCGACCCGCTCGGAGACCAGCCGGCGGTCGTAGGCGAAGAACGGTGTGCCGCCGACCCGGGCGGCCAGCCGCTCCACCGGTACCGTGCCCACGGTGAGCTGGTCGCCGGTGGCGGTGAACCCGATCGGCGCGCTCACGAGCCGACCTCCACCAGTCGGCGCAGCTCGACCCGGTCGAACTTCCCGTTGACCGAGCGGGGCAGCTGCGGCAGTACGACGGTCCGCTGCGGCAGCATGTACGTCGGCAGGTCGTGCGCCAGTGACTTGCGCAGCACCTCGGTGTCGCAGTCACCGCCGACGACCAGCACCACCTGGTGCCCGAGTCGTTCGTCGCCGACGCCCAGCGCCACCGCCTCGCCCACCAGCCCGGTCGCGTAGGCTGCCTCTTCGATCTCGGTGGGGCTGATCCGGTAGCCGGAGGTTTTGATCATGTCGTCGGTACGTCCGACGAAGTACAGGAAGCCCTCGGCATCGCGGTAGACGGTGTCGCCGGACCAGACCGCCAGCTCCGGCTGGATCGCCGGATTCGCGCCCGGGACCGGCCGGAACCGCAGCGCGGTGCGTTCCGGGTCGTTCCAGTAACCTCGGGCGACCAGGGCACCTCGGTGTACCAGCTCACCGTGTTCGCCCGGCCCGCAGTTCGTGCCGTCCGGGCGTACCACCAGGATCTCGGCGTTGCCGATCGCCTTGCCGATCGAGTCCGGTCGTCGATCCACCTCGTCGGGGTCGAGGTAGGTGGAGCGGAAGGCCTCGGTCAGCCCGTACATCAGGTAGGGCCGGGCGTTCGGCAGCAGCGCGCGCAGCCGGGTCAGGGTGGCCAGCGGCATCCGGCCACCGGTGTTGGCGAGATAGCGCAGCCCGGCACTGGCCTCCGCCGGCCAGTCCAGCGCCGCGAGCTGTATCCACAGCGGAGGTACACAGGTCAGCGCGGTCACCCGGTGCCGGGCGCAGAGCCGCACCACGTCCCGCGGTACCAGGTAGTTGGTCAGCACCACATGCGCGCCGACGATGAACGAGGTGGTCAGCTGGCTGAAGCCGGCGTCGAAGCTGAGCGGCAGCACCGCCAGCACCGTGTCGTCGGCGGTGTGCCCGAGGTAGCCGGCGACGCTTGCCGCGCCGGCCAGCACGTTGCGGTGCGACAGCACCACGCCCTTCGGGCCGCCGGTACTGCCCGAGGTGTAGAAGATGGCCGCGAGGTCTGTGTCGATCACCGCGACGCCGTCCGGTACCGCGTCGGCGGCGGTTGCGGCCAGCCGCTGCCAGCGGGTGATCCGCCAGTGCACCGCGGACTCGGCGTCGGCGTCGGCGCCGATGAGCACGATGTCGGTGACCGAGCTGCCCTCGCCCAGCGCAGCGCGTACGGTCTCGAACCGCTCGGCCGTGGTGATCACCATGCGGGCCGCGCAGTCGGCCGTGACGTGCGCCAGGTGTCGCGCCTTGAACAGCGGGTTGACCGGGACGAACACCGCGCCGGCGGCCGAGATCGCCAGCATCGCGACGACCGTCTCGATCCGCTTCTCGGCGTAGACGGCGACCCGGTCACCGCGGCGTAGCCCCAGCTCGTGCAGTCCGCGGGCGACCCGGGCGACCCGGTCGGTCAGCTCGCGGTAGTCGATCGTCTCGGACCTGAAGGTGACCGCGGGCCGGTCCGCTGCGCCGTACCGGGTCAGCTGGTCGACGCGGACCAGTGGGGTGCCGGGAGCGACGATGAGCCGCTCACTCACCGGTGACCGTCTCGAGGGTGACGAACTCGGCGACCGTCGTCCACAGCGACCCGACCGTCGCGAACGTCTCCTCGGTCAGCCGCTCGTCGGGCAGCTCCAGGCCGTACCGGTCCTCCAGGTCGGCCAGCAGCTGCACCACGCCCATCGAGTCGAGGCCGAGGGCCGCGAGGTCGTCGGTCGGGGCCAGTTCGCCGCCCTCGGCGTATGGAAGGTGGGGGAGCAGCGTCTCCTGGAATGAGCGAGGCATGTCCGCGTTCGTCACCGTGGTCCCTCTCGATCGCTAAGCGTCGTCACGACGCGTCGGCCGGCCGCCTGCCTGGGCCGGATGACGGGTCCGGCCCGCCGACGGAGGAACCTCATCACGGTGTTCTCTCAACCTGCCATCGTCCGGCTCTTGGTCCGGTTGCCGTCGCGGGTCGTCCGATCGCCCCGGTGGTGCCGGTGATAGCGGGATGAGAGCGACGGTGGGGCGCGACCGGGTGGGCGGTACGCCGGTGAGGTTGGCGTGATTGCCGCTGCTGTCACCGTGGAGCCCCGGCGGTGAACCGCCGGGAGAACTCGGGAAACATGACCGGGAGGCAGCGGATGTCGACAGAGGCTCTGTCGCGGATCAGTTGGACGCCCAGCTTCGGTGGACGCCTTGTCGAGGACGACAGCATCGACGCCCAGCACGGTGTGGACGCGCAGTGTATCGAAGTATACCACTATATAGTGCGACACGGCGCAATCGCGCCGTCCGGATTCGACCGGGTAGCGATGGAACTGGGCCGGACCGGACACGAGGTGGTCTCGGCGATCATGCAACTCGTCGAGCTGCGCCTGTTGCGTACCGACGGCGCGGTCGGGGAGCGGCTGGTCCCGGTCGACCCGCAATATGCCGCCACCCTGCTGGTGTCACCGATCGAACGCTCGATCTACCAGCAGCGGGAGCTGGCCGACCAGCTGCGCGAGCGGATCGACTCGATCGCCGGCGCGCGGGACTCCGCAGTGGTCTCCGGCGGCTCGATCGACCGGCTCGAAGGCGTGGCGGAGCTGCGCGGCCTCCTCAAGCAGGCCGCTGACGTGTGTCGCGACGAACTCCTCGTGCTGCGGCCGAGTCACGACGACAACGAGGTCCTCGACCGGCTCTTCGAGGCCTGCTACGGCGTACTCGACCGGGGCGTCTCCGTCCGGGTCGTCTCGCCGCACCGCAGCCGGGCCGGTTTCGCCTCCCGGGCCAAGTCCCGGCGGTTGATCGACGGCGGTGCGGCGATCCGGACCATCAGCCAGGTCCCGCAGGCATCGGTGGTCTTCGACCGCTCGCTCGCGGTGGTGTTCGGGGCATCCGCCGACGGCCTGCTGCCCACCGGGCATCGGGTCCGCGACGAGAACGTGGTGCGGTACCTGATCGAGATGTTCGACCAGCTCTGGGAGGGCGCGGCACCGCTGGCCGCGGACGAGGCCGGCTACGCCGACGAGGTCGCCGACGACCTGCAACGCTCGATCGCGCTGCTGATGGCCCAGGGCCTCACCGACGAGGCTGTGGCCCGCCGGCTCGGGATGTCGGTGCGCACCTGCCGCCGACACATCGCCGCGCTGTTGCGCAGTCTCGGCTCGGTCAGCCGCTTCCAGGCCGGCGTGCAGGTGGCCAACCGCTTCGCCACCGAGACCGCACTCGGTACCTGAGGCTGGCCGGGCCGGCGCGGGAACCGACTCAACCCACCTGAGTCAGCTGGCCTGCCAGCGTCCGTAGCGGCCGGGCGCTGGCCAGCTCGTCCGGGGAGATCCCGAACCAGCCCTGCTCGCGCAGCGCGTCCAGGGTGCGCGGCACCCGCAGTGCCCGGCCACCGGCGACCGTGTAGCTGTCCGAGCCGTCCACCGTGGCGAGCCCGTTTACCAGGGCGACCACCCCGGTGAGCAGCTCCTCGCCGGGTGCCGGCTGCCGACCAGCGGGGTCGAGCCCGGCGGGCGTCCCGGGTCCGACCGGGCAGTCGTCGTCGGCGGACCCGGTCGAGGCGTCGACGATCTCGAACCGGTCGGGGCAACGCACCGCCGGCCGGTCGTACATCGCGCCGAGGAGATGGGTACGCAGCTCGGACGGCGTGAGTGGAGCTCGGGTCCGCACCCGGGCGGCCAACTCGCCCGCGCGTACCCGCAGCTGCGCCTCGACCACGGCGGGATGCGACCGCAGCACCGCCTCGGTCGCCTCGACGGACACCGCGTCCGACCCGATCCGGACCAGCTCCCGGCGCGTCGGCGGGGCGAAGCCCACCTCCCGGGCCACCTCGCTGACCCGCAGGTCCACCGAAGGGTCGCGGTGCGCCTCGACCAACCGGACGTGACCGCGCAGGAACCGCTCCACCGCGTCGGCGGGCAGCACCGCCGACTGGGCGTGCAGGGCCACCGTCACCCCGTCGCGCCACTCGTAGATGCCCAGGTAGCTGTCCGATCCGGCCTGCGCCCAGGCGGCCGGTGGGGTGTTCCAGGCGAACCGGTCCCGGCGGGCCCCGCAGGAGCGTGGGGCGTAACTCAGGAAGTTCACCTCCGAGGCGATCCGCACCGGCTGGCCCCGACGGAAGCTCTCGGCGGTAACCAGCTCGGCGATCTCGTCGTACGGCACGTAGGCGTGCTGCTGGGCCTGCTCCACCCGGGCCGCCGTGCGGCGCAGCAACTCGCTGAACGGCGGATCGTCGGCCAGCTCCACCGAGACCAGCGTCGGGGAGAACATGCACGTCATCACGGACATGTGCTGGCTGGCCTCCCGGTGGCTGGTGAGCCAGCGCAACGGGACCGACGCCTCGCCGGTGTAGCCGGCGGTCAGTGCCGCATAGCAGGCCAGGTGCACGGTCGACGGCCAGCAGCCGTGCCGGGCAGCGATCTCCCGGCTCGCCGCCAACAACGCCGGTGAGGTGATCGACGCGCTGTACGCGGTACCCGGCCCGGGCTCGGTGACCCGACGGGAGGCGAAGACGTCCGCCGGTAACCGCTCGATCTCGCGGCGCCAGTGCTCCAGCTCGGCGGCGTTCGCCGCGGCGTCGCGGTTCGCCTCGTGGCGGGCGAGGTCCACCGGCTGGTGCACCACCGGCGGCAACACCGCCCGGCGACGGGTGGTGATCGCGGCGAGCATCGCCTCGAACTCACGCCGGAAGGTGTTCAGGCTCCAGTCGTCGAAGGCGATGTGGTTCAGCACCACCACCAGGCGTCGGGGCCGGCCACCGGTGGTGACCACACAGGCCCGGATCGGCCAGTCCCGGGTCAGGTCGAAGTCGGCGACGGTCAGCTCCGCGACCACCGCGGCCGGCGCCGGGGTACCGTCCTGCTCGGTCGACACCAGCCGTACGGGCAGCGGCGCGGGCGATTGAACCCGCTGCTGCGGCCAGCCGGCCGGGTCGGTGACGATGACGGTACGCAGCGCCTCGTGCCGGCGGACCAGGTGGTTCATCGCGGCGCGCAGGTCGGCGACCGAGATGCCCTCCGGCAGCGGGCAGTTGGCGACGATGTGCGCGTCGTGCCGAGCCCCGGCGGGTACGTGCTGGTACCGGAGCCAGTGGTAGCGCTGACCCCAGCAGAGATTTGCGCTCTTCTCCACAGAAACGACTCCTCTTCCCGCGTTCGTCCGCCCATATGGTCGACCGTCGGAAACGTTTCGGCTAGTCAGTGCCGGTGACAATAATTGACGGCAAAGAGCTGCCATCGGCCGCAGTCAGGCAGTTTCCCTGGCGCTATTGACACCGGGTGTCCCGGTCGGCAAATCTCTGCGTACCGAGCCAACTGGTTCGGGGAACTGGTGCAACAAAACACCCCCAGAAGGAGTGATTACCATGGCGAAGAACGCTGTCAAGGCCGCTTCGAAGGCCGCCTCCAAGGCCGCCTCCAAGGCCGCTGTCAAGGCCGCTGTCAAGGCCGCTGTCAAGGCTGCCTCGAAGGCCGCGACGAAGAACTCCCTCTAAATCTAAAGAGGGCTCGGTGGCATGGTCGGCGAGCTGCCGCAAGGCGGCTTCGCCGGCCATGCACCATCAATTCGCACAAGGAAGGGCTGGGTCAATGGAACGCTCGGAGATTATCGAGCACCTGCGGATCTCGCTGTCGGTGGTGCTCAATCGGGAGCTGCCCGAGTTCTCCGCCGAGACGCAGATCCTTGAGGACCTGGAAATCGACTCGATTCGTTTCATTGAACTGATCATGAGCCTTGAGGACACCCTCCAGCTCGACGTCGATCCCGAATCGCTGGAGCCGGAGGTGTTCCAGTCGGCCGGCTCCCTCGCCGACTACATCCAGACCCGCCTGCAACAGGTGGACGTCGCCCGGTAGCCGTTCGCGGCCAGGCACAGGAGAGGACCGCATGCGGGACATGATCGACGAGTGCGAGCAGACGGCGTACTCTGCCGGGCTGGCCGCCGGGCTGGCCGTGGCACTCGCCGAGGCTCCCGGCATCACCCCGCCGGGCCGGGTCGCCGCCGTCCCCACCGCCGCCCTGCCCCCCGGTTGGGCGATCACGCCCGCCTCGACGGTCGGGCACCGGATGGCCGGTCAGGAGGGCATCAGCTTCGCCACCACCGGCGGCCCCATCGGCCCCGTCGACGGGCAGCTCACCCAGTTCTGCGCGCACCTCGGCGCGGTCCGGCTGGGCGTCACCCGACGGCTGCTGGAGTGGGCCGTGGAGTACCTCTCCGGCCGGACGGTCGGCGGCGAGCCGACCATCAGCAAGCAGTTGGTGCTCGGCGTACTGGCCGACGTGCAGACCGCCGTCGAGGCGGCCCGCCGGTCCCTGCAGGTCTCCGGCACGGTCCCGGCGGCGGTCGTCGACGTGCACGACCGGGTGACCACCCTGGACTGGGAGGCCGCCAAGCTGCTGGGTGCCAGCGGGTACGTCGCCGGCACCCCCACCCGCAGCGCGTACGTGGCCCAACTGACGGCGAACTGCTGGCTTCCCCGGGAAGGTGTCTCATGATCGAGCTGGATCCGCCACTGCGTGCCCTGCGGGACCGGTGTCGGGACGCGGCGGCGGACCTGCGCTCGCGAGCCCTGTCGGTCGACGCCGACCCGGCGGACATGGCCGATCACCTGGACTCGCCGACGCTGGCGATGGTCCGGGCGGCCAGCACCCCCAAACGCTTCCAGGACCCGTCCGGGTGGCAGGGCGAGTACACCGACAGTTGCCTGTCCCGTGCGGTGGCCAGCCTCGAACTGGCCGGCGGCGACGCCGGACTGCTGACCGCGAACACCGGTCCGGCGCTTGCCGGCATCGCCGTCGACGCGCTCGGTAGCGAGACCCAGCAGGAGTTCTTCTACGGGTCCATCGCCGACGGCCGGACCTGGACCTTCTTCGCGATGACCGAGGACGCCCGGGGCAGCGACGCGACCGCGATGGAGACCCGGCTCGACCCCGACCCCGACGGCGGCTACCGCCTCTTCGGCGCCAAGCGGTACGTCGGCAACGGCTCCCGGGGCGCGACCGGTGTGGTGTTCGCCCGGACCGGCCGGTCACCGCTGTCCATCAGGGCGGCCATCGTGCGCTGCCCGACGCCCGGCTTCGCCGGCCACGCGCTGGAGATGACCGGGCTGCGCGGCGCGCTGATCAGTGAGCTCTCCTTCGACGGGGTGCACGTACCGCGCGAGATGCTGCTCGGCGCTCACCTGCCGGCGTCCCGACGCGGGATCTGGGGCGCGAGCCGGACCTTCAACGTGATGCGGATCCAGATCGCCGCGATGGCGCTCGGGGTGGCCTTCGCCGCCCGCGACTACGTCTGCGATCAGCGGCCGGGCTGGTCCGGGCACGAGCTGACCACCGCCCGCCTGGCGGCGGCGCGGGCCCTGCTCTACGACGCCGCGAACGAGGTCGACCTCTCGCCGGACGACCGTCGGACGCCGTCGATCGCCAAGCTGCACCTCACCGACCTGGCCGTACAGGTCACCGGCTGGGCGGCGAACGCGCTCGGCCCGGGCTCCCTGCTGCTGCACCCGCTGCTCGAGAAGTGGTGCCGCGACGTGCGCGCCTTCGAGTTCATGGACGGCACCAGCAACATCCTGCGCCTGCACATCACGCACGGCATCGCCACCCGGAGGCCGACGTCATGACGCTGACCGCGACACCCCTCGACGGGGTACGCACGCCGTGTTGGTCCGCCCGGGCCTACGCCGAGGCGGACCGCGACCAGGTGCTGGCGATGTTCACCGAGCCGGACTTCTACTTCCGCACCGCGCAGCCGGACACCCGCCCCGAGTGGGAGATCCTGGACCTGCTCGGCACCGATACCGAGGTGCTGCTCGCCGACGGCGAACCGGTGGGCCTCTTCGTCATCGAGGCGCAGGGCGCCGAGCACGGCGGCCACTGCCACGTGCACCTGCGACTGCGCTCCGATGCCCCGCTGAGCTGGTGGTGCCAGGCGTACGACGAGGCGGTGCGGGCGCTGCGCTGGCGGCGCGAGGTGGTTCGGATCTCGCTGCTGATCGGCGAGTACGACCAGGCCGGGCTCCGGATGGCCCGGGCGGTCGGGCTCACCGAGGAGGGCACCCTCGCCGAGGTGGTCGTGCACGAGGGCCGCCGGTACGGGTACGTCTTCTTCTCGCAGATCTGGGTGCCGACATCATGACATTGCGTGGGTATCGCAGTGCCGACCTGCCACTGCTGAGCGGGCCGTGGCTGGCCGGCGAACTGCTCGGCCTGCCGCTGGAGCAGCCACCGGCGATGGTGGCGCCGGCGGCCGTCGAGGCGCCGAAGGACAACACCGTGGAGCTGTGCGTGCTGCCGGGAGCGGCCTTCGTCTGCTTCACGGAGCTGGACTGGGTGCACCGCCGGGCCCGGCTGGAGATCGGCGTGCAGCCGGGAGCCGAGGATGTGGTGACGGCGCTGCTCAAGACCGCCGTTTCGCACGGCTTCCGGGTGCTCAACCTGCACCGGCTCTACGGCTGGGTGACCCCGGCGGCGGCCGTGCCGGTGGCCCTGTTGCAGGACGCCGGGTTCTCCTGCGAGGCCACGATCCCGGCCGGTCGGTGGATCGCCGGCCGACCCGTCGACCGGCAGATCTGGGGAGCGGTACGCCATGACTGAGATCCAACTACTCGACACCGCCGCCGCAGCCTCGGCGCTGACGGCGGTACCCGGTTCGGCCCGGGGTTTCCTCGGCGTCGACCCGGTCACCCAGAACCATGCCCTGCTGGTACGCGAGCTGACCCGGCTGGGCGCGCAGGTCTTCCGGACCGGTGACACGTTGCTGGGCTACCTGCCCAACGAGGTGCAGCCGCGCCAGGCGTACGTGGCGAGCACCTCGCCCGATCCGGAGCCGCTGCGCGGTTTCCTCGATTTTCTCGGTACCTACCAGCGGTGCACCTCGTTCGTCGCCCTGGTGCCGGCGGACAGCCCGCCGGTGGTGGCGTTGCGTGACTGTGGCTTCACCCAGGTCGGTACCCTGCGCGAGCACCGTTACCAGTCCGGTGCCTACCAGGATGTGTCGGTGTACTTCGTCCGTGGGGAGGACACGTGCCGTTCGTGACGGTCAGGCATCTCACCGAGGCCGAGATTCCGATCCGGACCGCGCTGATGCGCGAGTCGCGGTTCCAGGCGAACCTCACCGACTACGCGGTCGTCACCGGTGACGACACGCTGACAGAGCGCCAGCGGCTGGGTATCACCGAGGAGTACCACATCAAGCGGCACTTCACCCTCTGCGGCCCGCGCGAGGAGGTGGTGGGGTTCGCCTGGATCACCAGCATCGACTGGCGCAGCCAGTGCTGTGAGCTGTCGTTCGGGATCCTGCCCCGGTTCCGGGGTGCCTTCGGGGCGACGGCGGTCGCCGCCGCGCACACCTTCGTGCGTACCGAGCTGAACATGCGGGTCGTGGTGAACCAGGTGCTCGAACACAACACGATGCTGGTCTCCTCGGAGAACCTGGCCGCCCAGCGCCGGGTGCGCTGCGACTACGACTCGTACACGGTGGGGCAGTGGCGTACCGCGTGCTACTGGTCGGAGAACGAGCAGGACGCGCAGGCGCAGCGGTCCCAGGTCGAGGACCGCAGGGCCGCGGTCGCCGAGCGGATCCGCGCAATGAGCCTGCGCGCCCAGTGAACGCCGACGTCGCGCCCGGCGGCTACCTGCGGTTCCCCAGCATCGCCGGGGACACCGTGGTGTTCACCGCCGAGGACGACCTGTGGCGGGTGCCGCTCGCGGGCGGGCCGGCGAGCCGGCTGACTGCCGGCGGCACCGAGTACGCCCACCCCCGGTTGTCCCCGGACGGCAAGCTGGTCGCGTTCGTCGGCGCGGACGACGGGCCGAGCGAGGTCTACCTGCTGTCGGTGGCCGGTGGGCCGGCCCGCCGGCTCACCTTCCAGGCCGCCCGGTGCGTGGTGGTCGGGTGGCACCCCGACCGCGCCGAGATCATCTACGCCAGCACCGCCGAGCAGCCCACCGGCTTCGGTTACCGGCTTTTCGCGGTCGGGGTCGACGGCGGACCGACCCGGCTGCTCGACCACGGGGCGGCGACCAGTCTCTCGTACGGCCCCGGCGGAGCGCTGGTGATCGGGCGCAACCTCGCCGACCCGGCCCGCCGCAAGCGGTACACCGGCGGCGCGGCCGGCGAGTTCTGGGTCGACCGCGACGGCAGTGGTGCCTTCACCCGCCTGGCGCTGCCCGGCAACGTGGCCAACCCATGCTGGGTCGGTGACCGGATCTTCCTGATCAGCGACCACGAGGGCACCGGCAACGTCTACTCGTGCCGGCCGGACGGCACCGCGCTGACCCGGCACACCGAGCACGAGGACTTCTACGCCCGCGGGCTCAGCACCGACGGGCGGCGGCTCGTCTACCACGCCGGTGCCCAGCTGTACACATTGGACGTTGCCGGTGGTGCACCCCGTCGGCTCGCCGTCTCGCTGGCGGGTTCGCGTCGCCAGCAGGCCCGCCGGATCGTCCCCGCCGCAGACTTCCTCGACAGTGCCCGACTCAGCCCGGACGGCACCAGCCTGGCCATCGTCGCGCGGGGCAAGGCGTACACCATGGCGCACTGGTCCGGTCCGGTGCGCCGGCACGGCACCGCCGATGGGACGCGACACCGGCAGCTCAGCTGGCTGGCCGACGGCCGCCGGCTGGTCGCGGTCGCCGCCGACGACCGACCGGACGAGCGACTGGTGCTCTTCCCGGCCGAGGGTGGGGCCGCCTCGGCGGAGATCCCGCTCACCGACATCGGCTGCGTCACCGAACTGGCCGCCTCGGCGGTGTCCGGGCAGGTGGCCTTCGCCACCAACCGCCAGCAGCTGTGGCTGCTGGACACCGACGGGGTGCTGCCGACACCGCGGTTGCTGGACAGCAGCGCGTACGAGCGGATCGAGGACCTGACCTGGTCGCCGGACGGCCGCTGGCTCGCCTACACGTTCCCGGACACGCCGCGCACCTCGGCGATCAAGCTGGCCGAGGTGGCGCTGCGACGCTCGTTCCAGGTCACCCGGCCGGTGCTGCGCGACAGCCGTCCGGCGTTCGACCCGGCCGGGCGTTACCTCTACTTTCTCGGCCAGCGCGACCTCACCCCGGAGCACGACCAGGTGGTGTTCGACGTCGGGTTCCCGTTCGGCAACCGGCCGTACCTGGTGACCCTGCGGGCCACCGAGCCCTCGCCCTTCGTGCCCCGGCCCGCCGACGGAGCCCGGCGGGGCACCGAGGCCGACGCCGGCCCCACGTTCGTCGAGATCGACCTCACCGACATCGACCGCCGGATCGTCCCGTTCCCGGTGCCGGAGGGGCGGTACGCCAGCATCGTCGGACTGCCCGACAAGGTGTTCCTGCACACCGTGCCGGTCACCGCGCCGGACCCGGTCAAGCCGGACTCGTCCCCGGTCGGCATGGTGACCGTGGTCGACCTGGAGACCGTGGAGGTCACCGAGGAGCAGCTGATCGGGGTCGACGACATCAGCGCCAGCCCGGACGGTGGCACGCTGCTCTGCCAGGTGCGGGACCGACTGCGGGTGCTCGTCGCCGAGGACGCGGAGGACGCCGACGACGACCCGTACGCCCGGTGCGCCCCGCCGACCCGGAAGAACGGCTGGATCGACCTGACCCGGCTGCGGGTGTCGATCCGGCCCGCCGCGGAGTGGCGGCAGATGTACCGCGAGACCTGGCGGTTGCAGCGGGAGAGCTTCTGGCACGCCGAGATGTCCGGGCTGGACTGGGACGGGCTGTACCAGCGCTACCTGCCCCTGGTGGACCTGGTCGGATGCCGCTCGGAGCTCTCCGACCTGCTCTGGGAACTGCAGGGCGAACTGGCCACCTCGCACGCCTACGAACAGGGTGGCGACTACCGCCGGCCGGTCGAGCAGGCACAGGGATTCCTCGGCGTGGACTGGAGCGCCACCACCAGCGGGGTCGGCGATCCGCCGGCACAGTGGCGCATCGAGCGGATCCTGCGCGGTGACCCGTGGAACCCGGAGGCCACCTCGCCGTGCAACCGGCCCGGTACCGACCTGCGACCGGGTGACGCGGTGGTGGCCATCGACGGGCAACCCGTCGGCCCGGCCGGGCCGGGGGAGCTGCTGGTCGGGCAGGCCGACCGGGAGGTCGAGCTGACCGTGCTGCGTGACGGCGCCACCCCGCGCCGGGTGAGCGTGCGGGCGGTCCGGTCGGAGGGCCGGGCCCGCTACCGGGACTGGGTGGAGGGCAACCGCGCCCTGGTCGGATCCACCTCGCGGGGCCGGCTCGGCTACCTGCACGTGCCGGACATGTTCCGGACCGGCTACTCCGACTTCATCCGGGGCTTCCTCTCCGAGCTGGACCGGGACGGGCTGGTGGTGGACGTGCGCTTCAACGGCGGGGGACAGATCTCGCCGCTGCTGCTCGACCGGCTCGCCCGGCGTCGTGGTGGTGCCGAACACGGGCGCTGGAGCGGTGCCACCCCGTACCCGGCCGAGTCGCCGCGCGGCCCGATGGCGGTGCTGATCAACGAGCACACCGGGTCGGACGGGGAGATCTTCAGCCACATGTTCCGAGCGCTCGGTCTGGGACCGCTGATCGGGAACCGGACCTGGGGCGGCACCATCGCCACCTGGCCGCGCCACGAACTGGTCGACGGCACGGTCACCACCCAACCGGAGTTCTGCTACGTCTTCGACGGGGTCGGTGCCGGCCTGGAGAACCACGGCGTCGAGCCGGACGTCGCCGTGCCGGATCCGCCGCAGGGCATGCTGGCCGGGCCCGACCCCCAGCTCGCCGCCGCCGTCGCGCATCTGCTGGCCGGCCTCGGGCAGCCGTCCCCGGCCCGGCCGATCGGGCGACCGCTGGCGGCGCTGTCGACCCGATCCAGGCTGGTCGGGTGACCCGGTGACAGTCGGAGAACTCGGAGCGCTGACGGCAACCGCCGTGCTGCCCGTCGCGCCGGACCACCCGCCGCCCGGCGTCATGCCGGGCCTGCCGGAGGTGCCCGCGGCCGGACAGCCGCACACCTGGTTGCTGCCGGTCCGGCCGGGTGGCGGTCGCGTCGACCTGCTCGACCCGGCCGAGCGCCTCCGGGCCGAGGCCCTGCTCGGCTCGCCGGCACGGGACGTCTTCGTGACCTCCCGCACGGCTCAGCGCCGGTTGGGTTCCCGCTATCTCGGCGTACCGCCGGCGCAGGTGCGCATCGACCGCGACTGCCAGTACTGCGCGGGGGCGCACGGCCGGCCGAGGTTCGCCGACCCCCGGGTCGACTACTCCGTCTCGCACACCCAGGACTGGGTGCTGCTGGCGGTGGCCGGAGCCGGCCTGATCGGGGTGGACGTCGAGCGGTCGAGCCCCGACCGGGACACCGACGGTCTCGCCGCGGTCGCGCTGACCGCCAACGAACGGGCGATGTTTGCCCGGGTGCCCCGCGCCGATCGGCCCGGCTGGTTCCTCACCGCCTGGACGCGCAAGGAAGCGGCGATGAAGCTGACCGGATTCGGGCTGCGCGCGCCGCCCGGCGAGCTGGACGTGAGCGGGCCGACGGTCACCGTGGGCTCGGTTCCCGGGTGGCCGCGCATCCCGATTCACCTGCACGATCTGCCCGCCCCGGCCGGTCACGCGGCGGCGCTCGCCAGCACCGTTCCGGTCCGTGAGGTGCGTTCCTTCTCCGTGCCCCGCTGACCGCTGTCGACGCCGCCTGTCCCAATTGCCCGTTCTTGTCGGCACCGACTGCTGTGTCAGGCCCGGGAGAGTCGGGCGGCCACTGATCGAGTAGGCGCGGCGCATTCCCCAGGAGGGTAGGTCGACGGTGGACGATGAGGCGGAAGCGAGCATCCGGCGCGGTGGGGGACGAGCGCGACGATAGGCGCTACCTTGTCTTCAGCACGTCGCATGACGGGAGGCGATCTTGCAGGGCGAAGTGAATGAAAACAGCGTTGATGATCTTTAGCGCCCCAGGTCAGGAAGTCTGCTCCCCGCGCACGCGGGGGTGATCCCGCCCGCACCTGCCCGGGGCCGATGTCACCCAGCTGCTCCCCGCGCACGCGGGGGTGATCCCGACGCCAACATGCAGGTCGATGCGATCGTGTCCTGCTCCCCGCGCACGCGGGGGTGATCCGATCTTCGGACGTGAGCCGGCGCTGTGGCTGGCCTGCTCCCCGCGCACGCGGGGGTGATCCGATCGTCATGGTGGCCACCCGCGCGGCGACGCTCTGCTCCCCGCGCACGCGGGGGTGATCCGGCCGCCCACCTGACCGACCGGCAGATCAGGGACTGCTCCCCGCGCACGCGGGGGTGATCCGGTGTCGTCCATGCGGATCCACCCGCAGTCCCGCTGCTCCCCGCGCACGCGGGGGTGATCCCCAGGTATCCGCCCGCCACCGGTTGCCGGTCACCTGCTCCCCGCGCACGCGGGGGTGATCCCGCGCTCGGCACCGACCGGCTTTACGTCCACACCTGCTCCCCGCGCACGCGGGGGTGATCCCGCCACGAGATCCCCTCACCTGCCATAGACGTCCTGCTCCCCGCGCACGCGGGGGTGATCCCTGGTGCGGCGTGAGGTAGACGGCCCGGTGCTCCTGCTCCCCGCGCACGCGGGGGTGATCCCGAAGGCGGACCGGCGGATCTACCGCACGACCGCTGCTCCCCGCGCACGCGGGGGTGATCCCGCACCGGTCCGCAAGCTCGTCACCAGCTCGGAACTGCTCCCCGCGCACGCGGGGGTGATCCGGCGGTCATTCGGCGGGCTCTACCCGCCCGCCCCTGCTCCCCGCGCACGCGGGGGCGATCCCATCGGGATGACGGTGAGAATCAGCTTTCTCTACTCCTCGATGTGGATGTCCTGGGTGTGCAGGGTGTCGGGGGCGTTGAGGGCGTGACCCATGGCGGGCGGCGGAGGCAGTCCAGACAGGGACAAGCCCCGCCTGCGCCCTAGCGGCGGCCGGGGGGCCTCAGGGTGAGGGTGAGGTCGCGGCGGATCCATGCCCACGGCCCGGTCATGGAACGTTGCACGGGGTGTCTCCTCCAACTGCTACGGGTCGGGGCCCCGTGGATGTTCCTCAGGGTGGCGTGAGCCAGGCGAGGGGCTGTCCGGTCAGTGCGGCGTCGGCGAGGCGGTGTGCGGAGGTAGTGGTGAGTGCTGCGCGGGAGCTATCGATCCAGCGCTGGACGTTGTCGATGCCCTGGTGCCGGTACTCGACGGCTTGGACGAGGCATTCGAGTTTGTCGGCGTCGCGGGCGACGATGGCTTCGAGGGTTTCGCCGGCTTCGTACTCCGCAACGGCGGTGGTGATGGTATCGGCGACGGCGGGTGGGCAGTCGGCGACTTGGTCTGCGGTGATGGTGGCGTTGGGGGCGACGGTGAGGTAGCGCTTGGCGATGTGGGGGATGTCGGTGATTCGGGTTTCTTGGGTGTCATGCAGGACGCAGAGCATCGTGACCCGGGCGGGGTCGGCTCCTTCCATGGCGGCGAGGATCATCCCGATCAGGGCGGTGCGGTGTGAGTGCTCGGCGATGGATTCGGGGTGCTTGACCCCGGCGAACCACCAGCCGGTGCGGGCCGCGCGTTTGAGGACACCGGCCTCGAAGATGAACCTCATCGCGGCGGCGTCGTGGTCGTCGCTCATCTGCCCGTCCCTGTGCTGGTGATTCCGTCTGTCCGCAGGCTGTAGACGATAGACGTAAGTTCCTGCCGGGACTGTGTGGAGATTTGGTCGCTGTCGAGAATGGCGGTGGCGCGGTCGGCGAGGTTCTGTCCGGTGGTGGGGTTGTCGTGGACGAGTCCGCGTCGGGCAGTGAGTAGTGCCCAGAGGTTGTGGATGTTGAGGTCTATGAACGGGTGGTCGGCGTCCAGGCGTTCGACCAGGTGATGGAGGAGTCGGCTGCCGCGCCAGTTGGTGATGGCCGTGGGCATGAAGGAGTCGTCGGGTTGGCGGTAGGGGATCTCCCCGACCCAGTAGGCCGAGTAGTTGAGGGCCGCTCGTTGGCAGGCGTCGTCGGGGTGCGCGCGGGCGATGAAGTCCCGTAGCGGTTCGGGGTCTCCCTGGTTGGCCAGGGAGGTGACGACGGAGCGGGCGTCGGGCCACAGCGGTGACCAGGTATGGAAGGTGGTCACCCGAGGTGTCTTACGGGCGTTGCTTTGGGCGAGCCAGGCAGCGGAGGCGCCGGTGGGATCCATGCCGGCGAGAAAGCACGCCTGCCGGTGGAGCAACACGTTCGGGCGGCGCTGGTCTGCGGCGCGTTCGGCGAGGACGTGCAGGTTGGTGAAGAAGGCACCTTGCTCCTCGGCACAGATGGCCGGACCGGCGGCTACGGGACCGCGTCGACGGTGGGGAGTCGGGAGACTCCTGATGAAGGTCGGTGTCTGGCCGAGGATCGCCCAGAGGATCAAGTCGGACAGTCGATGGGTGAGCACCACGCATCCGATGGGCTGCCCGGTGATGTCTACCCGTTCGGTCTTCGGGCCGAGTAGTGCGGCGAGGATGGCATCCGCCTCGGCAGCGTCTGCGACGGCATCGAGTAGTACCGGATTCGCCCCCAGGCTGCCGAGCCTCTGACGGATCCTGACGGCTTGCCCGAACGGGACAGCGAGGAACGGCCGCCGTCCTGACTCCCAGCTCTGGACGGTCGCGCGGTCGACGCCGAGTTCCACGCCGAGCTGTTCCTGGGTCAGGGGGATGGATTCCCGAATCAGCTTCAGCAGGTAGCCGGTCACGTCGCCGCGGGTCGGGAAGGACTGCTCGAACTGTGCCATCGACATCCCTACGTTGACCGGCAGTCGAGCTTTCCCGTCGCGGGACAGCGGCGTGAGGTGACCCCTGGCCAGTTCATTCGTACTGCGGGTGAGTTCAACACGTGCCGATGTGATCGTAGCGTCACGGTTACCGAGTGTCAGGCCCGGTGGCGGTTCTTCCAAGAGCTTGCCGCCGCGCCCCTACCAGCGGAGGTGGCCATGAGCGACGCTGTTCCGGCCGAGGACCGGGGTGAGCAGATTCAGGCGGTGGAGCGGGAGGCCGCGCGGCAGCGGATCCTCGCGCAGGCTGAGGCGGGTCGGGTGCCGGTGGAGGAGACGACGCGGGCGGTGCCGGATCGGCGGTGGCGGCGTGGACAGCCGTGATCTGTTGCCGGTTGGCCGGCGGGTGGCGTACTGGCGGAGGCGGCGGAGGATGTCGCAGCAGGTGTTCGCTGATCGGCTGGGTAAGTCGAAGTCCTGGGTCGACAAAATTGAGCGGGGTGTCCGGTCCCTGGACAAGGTCTCCACCCTGCGAGACATCGCCGCTGTCCTGCGAATCGATACCGCCGTGCTGCTCGGCCGGGACGCGCAACCCGCCGCAGTGGTGGAGCGGGTGCAGGGGGTGGAGCGGATTCGGGCGGCCCTGTCGACGTACGAGATCGCTTTGGGCCGGCCTGCGGCCCACCGGCTTGTGTTGCCGGCCGGCCGGTTGGTCCAGGATGTCGCGCACGCGTGGGTGATGTTTCAGCACGCCCAGTACCCGCAGGTCGCAGCCGTGGTCCCGGGCCTGCTGACCGGCGTGCAGCGGGTCGCGGCCGACGACCTCGGGTGGGGTCGTCCGCTGCTGGTGGAGGCGTATCGGCTGGCCGTGTCGTTGCTGGTGAAACTCGGCGAGGCCGATCTGGGTTGGTTGGCCGCGGATCGGGCGATGGCCGTGGCGACCGGTGATCCGGTGTTGGTGGCCGCCGCGACTGTGCAATTGGGTCAGGTGTTACGGGCTTCGGGGCGGGCGCGTGCGGCGTTGTCGGTGACGTTGGCCGCCGCGTACCGGATCGCCCCGCCCGACCCCGGCGCCGGCACCCCCGGCGGGTTGTCGTTGTGCGGGACGTTGCTTGTGCAGGCAGCGTTGGCGGCGGCCCGCCGGGGCGACGACCACGCCACCGCGCAACTCCTCGACGAGGCCACCGCCATGGCTGCCCGGGTGGGAGACGGCCACGATCATCACCACACCGCGTTCGGACCGACAGCAGTCGACCTGGCCCGGGTTGCCGCAGCCCTCGACCTGGGCGACACGACGGAGGCGGTCGCCTGGCACGAGAAGACCACCAAACGAGACGCCTGGCGGTGGCTACCCGTCGAACACCGCGCCGCACACCTCCTCGACGCCGCCCGCGCCTACCTCCAAGCCGGTGACCCGATCAGCGCGGGCAGGGTGTTGGTCGACGCCGACCGGATGGCACCGGCCGAGGTACGCCACCGGCCGGCCGCCCGGGAGGTGCTCGCCCAGGTGGCCCGCGACCCACACGCCCCGGCGTTGGTCATTCGACTCGCCGCCGCCCTCGGGGTGACCTGAACATGACCGGGCCGTTCCTGTCACTGGCCCAGATCCGCAACCGGCTGATCCTCACCGCCCGCACGATCCTCCGCGACCACCGAACCGGCCCGGACGACCGCTGCCGGGTATGCCGAATCCAGCACTGCCGGGTGGCGACCGCCGCTCGCAACGTCATCGATGCTGCTGAGCTCGCATCGAGGACTGGAGACGATGACGGTGGGCGGTCAGGATGAGAACAGCGTGGTGGGGGACGAGCGCGGCGATAGGCGTTACCTTGTCTGCAGTACGTTGCATGACGGGAGGCGATCTTGCAGAACGAAGTGAATGAAAACAGCGTTGATGATCTTTAGCGCCCCAGGTCAGGAAGTCTGCTCCCCGCGCACGCGGGGGTGATCCCTGCGTCAACGCGCTGGCGGCGGTCTCGGCGGCCTGCTCCCCGCGCACGCGGGGGTGATCCCGCGTCGACCACGTCGTCGGCGTGCTCCTCTGCCTGCTCCCCGCGCACGCGGGGGTGATCCTGCCAAGAGACCGGGTACGGCACCTCGGGGTGCCTGCTCCCCGCGCACGCGGGGGTGATCCGCCCGTCCGGCGTACCGCCGTCCGACGTGGTGGCTGCTCCCCGCGCACGCGGGGGTGATCCTGGGATCGGCGTGGCCGGCTGTGGGAAATGGCGCTGCTCCCCGCGCACGCGGGGGTGATCCGGGGTGCCCCGGCCGCACCATGATCGACCTGTCCTGCTCCCCGCGCACGCGGGGGTGATCCCGCGTCCTTACCGGAACCACCCGGGTCGTCGCCCTGCTCCCCGCGCACGCGGGGGTGATCCCCCGCCGCCGCAGGCCCCGCCGGGGGTCGTCGACTGCTCCCCGCGCACGCGGGGGTGATCCCAGGCGGTGCCGGTGGTGGCAGGCACCCACCTTCTGCTCCCCGCGCACGCGGGGGTGATCCGGCGAGTTCGTGGCGGCGGACGGCGGGTTCGTACTGCTCCCCGCGCACGCGGGGGTGATCCCCGGGCGATCGTCCTGGCCTCGCTGGCCTTCCCCTGCTCCCCGCGCACGCGGGGGTGATCCCCAGATGACGGCCACCGCCTGCAGGACGTGATTCTGCTCCCCGCGCACGCGGGGGTGATCCCGTGACGCGTTCCTCAATCCAGCCAATGGCGGTCTGCTCCCCGCGCACGCGGGGGTGATCCGGAGCGCTACTTCACCGACGACCAGCTCGCCGCCTGCTCCCCGCGCACGCGGGGGTGATCCCCTGCCCGGGCGTGATCGGGGTCCCCCAGAACGCTGCTCCCCGCGCACGCGGGGGTGATCCGCTGACCGAGGAACTGGCAACCGCGAAGGCCGACTGCTCCCCGCGCACGCGGGGGTGATCCCGTGGCTGGGGTGGCCACGGTTTGGCCGGTGAACTGCTCCCCGCGCACGCGGGGGTGATCCGGCGCGGAAGGTCTCGTGCACGGCGGAGTCGACCTGCTCCCCGCGCACGCGGGGGCCAGGACGTCGGGAAACGCATCGACCGGATGCCTGCTGCACGCGCACGCGGGGGTGATCCGGGGCTGCGCGACGGCGACCACACGGCGTACAACTGCTCCCCGCGCACGCGGGGGTGATCCCTCCAGGATCGAGAAGGAGCCCACGGTGCCGGTCTGCTCCCCGCGCACGCGGGGGTGATCCCACGGCCCCCACGCCGACCGGCCCCGTCGGCCCCTGCTCCCCGCGCACGCGGGGGTGATCCATCCGGCGGAAATTTTGCCGGTGCCGTCCGCGCACTGCTCCTTGGGGCGGGACTGGCCATGATCGTGGTGGTGGCCCGCCGGCGGAAGGGCGAAATCCGGGTGCCGCCATCGCCAGCGGCACCCGGACCCACGGGTCAGCTCCCGCAGATGCCGTACCCGTTGAGGCTCCAGGTGCCGGCGAAGCCGTCGGCGTCCTCGGTCGCCCGCACCCGCACGGTGGTGCCCGAGGTGATGTTGATTGCGTTGAGCAGGACCTGCCCGTTGCCGGCGTTGATGTCCGCCCCCGCGCTGTAGAGCGCCTTGCCGGCCGGGCAGGTCTTGAGGTGGGTGCTCTGCGAGTTGCTCGAACTCGCCCCCGTCACCACGATCCGCTCCAGCCCGGCGGGCGCGGTGGCGCAGACCGCGAACGACGTGGCGCTCCAGCCGGTCGGCGCGGTGCCCTGCACCGAGACCGCCCGGACGGTCACCGACGTCAGGTCGAACGACGGCACCACCTGGTCGATCACGACGTCACCCAGGCCGCTGTTGATCCGCCCGCCCATTCCGATGACCTTCTTCGTTCCGCAGCTCGCCGTGACGAACTCCGTACCGACTGCCCCGGTCGTCGCCACGACCTGGTAACCGGCCGGCGCGGTGACGCACTGGGCGAGGCTCTGGAGCCCCCAGTCACCGGTGAAGTTCGTCGGGCCCACCTCCCGCATCGTCGTGAAGAAGCCGGTGCCGTTCGCCAACGGCTCCAGCCGGTCCAGCCCGACCCGGCCGTCGGCCGTCGACCCGGCGGTGAGGAAGCCCCCGCCCCCGGTGACCACCTTGCCGGCCGGGCACGACGCGAGCGCCGACTTGTCCAGGCTGCTCTCGGCCGCCGACTGGGTGACCGTCTCCAGCCCGGCGGGGTCCGCCGAGGCCGGCGCGGCCAAGCCCATCGTGGCCAGCACCGTCGCTGTCGACACGATCGCCGTCAGTGCACCGCGTCCCGTGGTTACTCGCATGTTCGTTCTCCCTGTCCGCCGCACGGCCGGCGCTGGTGCCGGCCAGTCCCCCCGCCGACCAGTGACGCCGGCGAATGGGAAAAGCCTGGGCGGCCCCGCTTGCCGTCCGCTATCCGACGGCTTGCCGCCGGTGGATCTCGTACCTCCCGTCCATAGACTGGGGTGGTCCGATCAGGTCTGGTGAGGAACGTCATGCGGTGGTCCGTCCTCGGTCCCGTGCAGGTGGCCGCCCAGGGCCGGGTCCTCGCCGTCGACCGCCCCCAGCAACGCGCGGTGCTTGCGCTGCTGCTGCTCAACGCCGATCGGCTGGTCCCCGCCGGGCACCTCGTGGCGGCGCTCTGGGCGGACGACCCACCGGCCAGCGCGCGTACCCAGGTGCAGGTCTGTGTCTCTCGGATCCGTGCGGCCCTGCGCGTCGAGGGCGCGGCCGGTCTGCTGGTCACCCAGGGCGGCGGCTACCGGCTCACGGTGCGCGGGACAGAGTTGGATCTCACCGAGTTCACCGCGGCGCTCGAGCGGGCCCGCGCCGAGGAGACTGCCGGCCGGCCGGCGGAGGCGGCGCGGCTGCTCCGTGACGGCCTGGCGTTGTGGCGCGGGCCGGCCCTGGCCGGCGCGGCGGGCGCGTTCGTCCAGGCCGCCGCCGCCGGCCTGGACGAGCAGCGGTTGGTCGCCCACGAACGGCTCGCCGCCGTGGAACTCGGCCTCGGCCGGTTCGCCGCGACCGCACACACCCTGCGCCCGCTGGTCACCGCCCACCCGCTGCGGGAACCCCTGGTGGCCGGGTACCTGCTGGCGCTGGCCGGCTGCGGCCAGCAGGCCGCCGCGCTGCGGCTCTACGCCGAGACCCGGGGCCGCCTCGTTGACGAGTTGGGCGTGGAGCCGGGGGCCGAGTTGGCCGAGGCGCACCTGCGGGTGCTGCGGGGCCAGGTGGTGGCGCAAGCCGTACCGTCGGGCTCCGTACTGTCGGCCGGGCCCGAGCGGCCCGCCGCCGCGCCGACGACGCCTCCCGCCACGCAGCTCCCCGCCGAACCTGCCGCCACGCAGCCTCCCGATGGCCCGCCGCCGGCGCAGCTCCCCGGCCCTCCGGCCTGGTTCACCGGGCGGACGGCGGCGCTGCGCGAGCTGGACCGCCTGCTACCCGCCGACGAGGCCGAAGTGGACGGCACTCCCGGGGACGGCTGCACCGGTGGGGAGGTCGGTGCCGGCCGGGCAGGTAGCTCCCCCGATCGGCGTCCACCACCGGAAAGCAGGGCCGTGGTCATCTCCGCGATCGCCGGCACCGCCGGGGTGGGCAAGACCACCCTGGCGGTGCACTGGGCGCACCGGATCGCGCATCGCTACCCGGACGGGCAGCTCTACGTCAACCTGCGTGGGTTCGACCTCGACGGCCGGGCTGTTCCGCCGGCTGAGGCGCTGCGCGGCTTCCTGGCGGCGCTGCACGTGCCGCCCCAGCGGGTGCCCACCGACCTCTCCGGGCAGTCGGGGCTGTTCCGGAGCCTGCTCGCCGGCCGGCGGGTGCTGGTGCTGCTCGACAACGCCCGCGACGACGAGCAGGTGCGGCCCCTGCTGCCGGGATCATCGGGCAGCCTGGTCGTGGTGACCAGCCGCAACCGGCTCACCGGGCTGGTGGTCAGCGACGGGGCCCGCCCGGTGACCCTGGACCTGCTCGCGCCCGCGGAGTCGCGGGAACTGCTGGGCCGCCGGCTCGGCCGGGGCCGCGCCGGCACCGAGCCGGCGGCGCTCAACGAGATCGTGCGGCGCTGCGCCGGCCTGCCGCTGGCGTTGGCCATCGTGGCCGCCCGGGCCGTCGGAGAGCCTGACGTGCCGCTGGCCGCCCTCGCCACGGAACTGCGCGATACCAACGCGGACCGGCTCGCCGCGCTGGAGACCGGTGATCCCGCGACCGACGCCCGGGTGGTCTTCTCCTGGTCGTACCGGGCCCTGGACGCCGAGTCCGCCCGGCTGTTCCGGTTGCTCGGTCTGCACCCCGGCCCTGACGTCGCACAGCCGGCGGTGGCCAGCCTGGCCGGCCTGCCCCCGGCCCGGGTCGGCCCGTTGTTGGTCGGGCTGGCCCGGGCGAACCTGCTCACCGAACGCGTCCCCGGCCGGTACGCCATGCACGACCTGCTCCGTGCCTATGCCTCCGAGCTGTGTCACGAGGCCGACCCGGAGGCCGAGCGGGCAGCCGCCCGGAGCCGCCTGTTCGACCACTACCTGCACGCCACCCACGCGGCGGACCACCTGCTCGACCCGTACCGGCTGGCCCGGCCGGCGACGTTGCCCGCGCCGGAGCCGGGGGTGACGGTGGGCGACCGGCCGGACCACGCCTGGGCTACCGGCTGGTTGGCCGCCGAGCGGCACGTCCTGCTGGCCGCCGTGGAGCAGGCGGCGGGCACCGGCCTGGACCGGCACGCGTGGATGCTGGCCGCCGCCCTCACCACGTACCTTGACCGGAGCGGGCACTGGCCCGAGCTGGCTGCCGCGCACCGGACCGCCCTGGCGGCGGCGCGGCGACGGGGTGACCTGCCCGGCCAGGCCCTGGCGCACCGGGGCCTGGCCATCGCCTGCACCTGGCTGGGCGACCACGAGGCGGCGCACCGGCACTACCGTCGTGACCTGGAGCTCTACCGGGAGTTGGGCGACGACACCGGCCGGGCGCACACGCACCTCGGGGTGAGCTGGGTGCTGGCCCGGCAGGGCCGACTCCGAGCGGCCCTCGACGAGACGCGGCGGGCCCTCGACCTCTACCGGGCCGCCGGCTACCGGGTCGGGCAGGCCAAGGCGCTCAACAACCTGGGCTGGATGCACGCCCGGGTCGGGGAGGGAGGGCCGGCGCTCAGTTGCTGCCGGGAGGCCCTGCGACTGCACGAGGAAACCGGTGATCGGCACGGTGCGGCCCTGACCTGGGACAGCCTCGGCTACGTCCACCACGGGCTCGGAGACCACCGACGGGCCGCCGACTGCTACCTGCGGGCGCTGGCACTGCACCGGGAACTCGGCGACCGGTACGACGAGGCGGAGGTGCTGGACAACCTGGGCGACACCGAGCGCGCGGCGGGCGACCTCGCCGCCGCCCGGCGGGCCTGGCTGGCGGCGTCGGCCATCTTCGACGAACTTCGCCATCCCGATGCCGACCGTCCCCGGGCCAAGCTGGCCGCCACGGCCGAGCTGTCCCGGCCACGGTCGCGTAGGACCGCCCCACTCGTGGTTGGCCGGGCCGCGCCGGGCCATGTGGCGCCTGTCGAGCGGCGGGTGTGAGGGGCGGTACGACCTCAGGCCGGGCCGCTCGACCCTCAGCCCTTCAGCGACCGGGTCATGTCGCGGTCGCCCGACCAGTAGAAGCACCGGATTCCACGGTCGCCACGTTCCCATGCCTTCGGCGACGGCAGTCGGTACGTCGTGCCGGTACCCTGAGCCGACTTCGCGCTCGGCGTTCCCTTCGTGTAGGCGGTGACCACCGAGCGGCAGTGCATGTGGACCACGTCCGCGTCACGGTCGGCCGTCTTGTACGCGCCGTCCGGCGCGGTCCAGACCCCGACGTACTCGAAGCGGTGCCGCTTGGTGCAGGGGGCCGGCAACAGGTTTTCGTACTTGTCATCGGTGAAGCAGCCGTGGGCCAGTGGCGACGGCCGGCTCAACCCTCCGCGAAGCGTCCCGGCGCGTTCCACGGCATGATCCGCCGCGGTGTCGCTGTCGATCGGGGCCAGGGTGAAGAGATCGCAGCGGTACCAGCGGCTCCCGCCGGTCCAATCCTTCGGCTCGGGAACGACCACCTGGACGGACATCAGCCCGCCGCGCCAGTCGGCACCGACGAACGCGGTCGCCTGGGTGTCGCACACGTGGAAAGCGGCACGCGCCTCGCGAGTGCCGGGCGGGGGAGAGTTGAACCGGTCGGCGTCGGCGCCGGTGAAGACGCCGACGTGCACGGTCTCAGTGAAGTGGGTTTTCGCGCAGTCCACCGTCGTGTACGAGCTTCGGTAACCGACCGTCTCCACCGCCGGGTGGCAGACGCCGGCCTCCGGAACGAACGGCCCCGCCGTAGGGGCAGGGCTCTTGCCCTCGGCCGGGGCGCTGTCGGTGCTGCCCGCCGTGTCGCAGCCCGCCAGAACGGTGGCCAGCAGCAGCCCGAGCGCCGCGCTGCCGAGTCGATATCGCATCCGATTCCCATCCCCGTGTCGCTATGACCGGCACAGCCTAGGACAGTCACCCGGCCGCCCGCCGCCCGTGGATGATCACGTTTGGGGCATCGGCGTCCCGGCGGGCAGACACTTCCGTCCTTCGGGTGTCCGGCACACCGACACAGTGGAGGCCGCCCCCGAACGGGGGGCGGCCTCCACAATGTTCACTGCTCGCCCAGTCGTTGACCCGGCCAACCGCATAGGGGGGGGCGGGCCTACGGCTTCCAGGAGCCGACGGTCTCGAACTTGTGCCGGTACTCCAGCGCCCCGTTCTGGTCGGCCACATCGACGGTGACGCTGCCGGTGCGCTTGCTGCCCTCCTCGAGGTGGACCCCGGAGTTGAGCAGGTCGCCGCAGCCGGCGAACGCGCCGGCGATCCCGCTCGTGGTGGAGCCGTCGTCGGCCACCCACTGGAAGTAGAACGGGTTGATCGACATGGTGCCCTTCGTCACCGTCGCGGTGATGTCCGCGATCACGTAGAGGCCCTTCTTGGGCTCGGGCGAGTAGGACTTGCAGCCCTTGATCGAGGTGCGGAACCGCTGCACCGTGATCTCCATGGTGCCCAACGCGTCGGTGACGGTGAGGGTCTCGCCGGGCTTGAGGTTGAAGTTCTCGCCGGTCGGGCTCGACGACGAGGACGTCGGCTGCGCCGTCGGCCGGCTGCCCGGGGCGGTGGTCGCCACGGGACCGGGCAGCTGGCGTTCCGCCTCCTTCGCCACCTCGTTGCTGCCCATCACCAGCGCCACGATGCCGCCGACGCAGCAGAGCAGCGCGAGCACCACCACGACGACCGCGATGATGATGATCGGCTTCTTGTTGCTCTTCGGCGGCTGCACCGGGCCGAACGGGTAACCCGGGGCGCCCGGCGCGGCACCCGGCACGTATGGCGCACCGGGGGCACCGGGCTGGTACTGCTGCTGGTACCCCGGGTTCGGGTACTGCTGCTGGTATCCCGGGTCCGGGGCGGGCGGCGCCGAGAACGAGCCCGGCTGGTATCCCTGGTCCGGGCCGGGCGGCGGCGGGTAGGCGCCCGGCTGCTGCGGCTGGTAGGGGGAGCCCGACGTGGGCTGGTAGGGCGCGCCGGAGACCGGCGGCGGCGGGTACTGGGCGCCGGAGATCGGCGGCGGCGGCATCATCGGCGGGGGTGGCGGCGCTGTCGGGTCGGCCGGCCACGGTGGCGTCGGTGGCGTCGGCTCCTGGTAGGGCTGGTATGGGTCCTGCGGCCCGTAAGGGTCCTGGGGGTAGCTCACCGTACTCCTTGGCACCTGGTGACGAACGCGAGAGCCTGACCGTAGCGCCCCGGGGGAAATTCCGGGCCACGCAGCGTCTCAGCGTGGTAACAGGACAGCGGCGGTGCGTACCAGGTCGGCGTCGACCGCGAAGCGCCCGGTGACCGTCGCGGGTGGGTCGGGCACCGGGGCCCCGGCCAGCCGGGTGGGGTTGATCCGGGCCGTGAACAGGCCCGAGTCCGGGTCCAGCTCGACCCGGGCGTCGTGGAAGTCGAGCCAGGTGCCGACGACCGGGTGCCAGACCTTGTAGATGGTTTCCTTGGCGCTGAACAGCACTGCCGCCCAGGAGACGCCGCCCGGCAGCCGGGCGCAGTCGTCCCACTCCTCGGGCAGGCCGATCAGCCGGCGTACCCCGGCGTTGAGCTCCCGGTGCCCCTCGGCATCCATTCCGACCGAGCGGACCTGGTCGGTGCGGGCCGCTGCGGCGGCGCAGTATCCGCGGGTGTGGGTGATGGTGCCGACAACCCCGGCCGGCCAGACCGGGGACCGGTCCGGCGCGGATGGCACGGCGACGGCCGGCACGCCGAGCCGGGTGAGCGCCCGCCGGGCGCAGATCCGCCCGGCGGTGAAGTCGCGCCGGCGGCTCTCCACCGCCTTTTCGCCGAGGCAGGCCTGCTCTGCGGGCAGCAGCTCCCCGGCCCAGTCGTCGGGCCCGGCGACGGCCACCGTGACCTCGGTCGGCAGCAGGTCACGCATCCGCGCACCCCGCGTTCCCGGCCCCATCCCGGTCCGCGCCCCCGGCCAGCGGGGCCAGGCGGGCCGGCGAGTCCACGGCGGCCGGCGGCCGGCCGCCGGTGCGGCGGGCCGGCCCCTGCGCGGTGCTCAGCTCCCGGGTGCTCATCGGTGCCGAACGTACCGCAAGCGGAGGACTCTGAAGGGTCCCCCCGCGCCCCGCCGGTGGCCGCCCCCGGGAACGGGACGGCCACCGGCACGGCGGCCCCGGCACAGCGGGCCGAAAGCGGTGCTCAGGGGCGGCGCGGGCGGCGGGTCAGGGCGAAGCCGACCACGCCGGCCACCGCGGCCAGCACGCCGCCGATCGTGGTCCAGATCCAGCGCGAGGAGAGGTCGGGCAGCCACCCGGCGAGGAGACCCTCGTCGTCGTCCTCGGCCGGCGCCGCCGACGGTTCCCCGGTCAGCACCGTCCCGGCCTTCGTGTTCGGCACCAGCGGTGCCTTCAGCTCGCCGTCGTCGGCCGGGGCGTCGCCGTCGCCCAGCTCGGAGACC
The DNA here is from genome assembly GCF_033804645.1 of Micromonospora sp. RTGN7. Lineage (NCBI taxonomy): Bacteria > Bacillati > Actinomycetota > Actinomycetes > Micromonosporales > Micromonosporaceae > Micromonospora > Micromonospora sp. RTGN7. The sequence continues at coordinate 130,096 of NZ_JAPZLF010000004.1, forward strand.
AACAGGTCCACGTCGATCGGTAGGCCGAGGTCCGGCTCCGGCAGATCTACCACGGAGAGCCGGACGTAGTACGTGCCGGGCAGCGGGTCGGCCGACCAGGGCTCGGCCCACGACCGGACCTGGCGCAGCGCACAGCCGAGCGCGACGCTGGTCGCCGAGGCCGTGGCGGTCGGGGTCTGCGCCCCCGCCGTGCAGGCCTGCCGGCGGCGCAGACCGTCGAAGACCTCGACGGTCCAGGTGGACGCGCCGGTGCGGCCCTTGGGGAAGGAGACCGTCGCGGTGATCTCGTGGAGCTGCCCGGCACGGGCCGGGAAGGACCAGTACAGGTGGTCGCCGGTCGACGCACCGACCCGGACCGGCTGCCCGGCGGCGATTCCGGTGGCGGTCAGGAACGAGGTGCCGGCCTTGGTGACCGTGGCGGCACCGGGGGAGGGGGTGGGCGCGGCCAGCGCGGGGGCGGCCGGGAGAGTGAGCGCGGTGGCGGCGACCAGCACCGCCCCGGACCGGATCAGCGGGGTACGCATCGTCAGTTCTCCCTCCAGGTGGCGACCCACCAGCGGGTGAGCAGCCCGGCGACCAGGCCGGTGATCAGGCCGGCGAGGGTCAGCAGCACCAGCAGCACCCAGCCCCGGCCCAGGTCCGGCCCGGCCGGTGCCGGCGACGAGGCCACCACGTCGACGGTCAGTTCGATCGGCATGCCGGGGTCGGCCCGGGTGCCGGGGCGGGGCGCGAACGCGTTGCTGACCACCAGGCAGACCGTGGTCGGCGCGGCGGTCGCGTCGCCCGGCGTCGGGGTCGGCGTCTCCCCGCCGCCGGCGCTGTCCTCGTCCTCCGAGTCGGCGACGGCCGACCAGCGCAGGCCGGCGGAGACCACGTCGGTGCGGCCGCTGCCGGCGTCCACGCCACGGACCAGCTCCCGGCCGTCCGGGGCGGTGGCCCGCAGCAGCACCCCGTGATCCGGGTTGACGGGGCGGTCCAGCGCGATGCTCACCGAGGCGCGCAGCTCCTGTCCGGCCCGCACCGGGACCCGGTACCAGCGGTGCTCGGAGAACTGCTCCCGGTCGGTGTAGACGCCGGGGGCGAGTAGCGGCGCGTCCGGGCAGCGGGCGGAGCCGCCCACCACGGCCGGGGCGGCGGTGTACGTGTCCCGGGCCCGGTCCACCAGCTGCTTGATCCGGCCGGTCAGCTCGTCGGCGCTCTGCGCTGACGCGTATGTTCCGCCGGTCGCGTTGGCGATGCAGAGCAACTGCCGACGCACCTTCTCGTCGGGGGCGAGGCCGAGGGTGTCCACCACCAGCTTCGTGCCCTGCGCGGCCAGCTCCCGGGCCACCTCGCACGGGTCCGGCGGGGCGCAGGTGTCCTCTCCGTCGGTGATCAGCACGATCCGGCGGGCGGTGGTGCCGGTGCCCAGGTCTCGGGCGGCCGAGCGCAGCGCCAGCCCGACCGGGGTGAAGCCGGTGGGCCGGAGGGTGGCCACCGCGGCCTTGGCCTGGGTGCGGTCCACCTGGCCGACCGGCACGATCTGCTGGGTGTCCTGGCAGCCGACCTTCTTGTCCTTGCCCTTGTAGGTGGCGCCGAGGACCCGGATGCCGAGCTGGGTCTCCTCGGGCAGCGCGTCCACCACCTCGTTGAACGCCTGCTGCGCCACCGCGATCCGGCTGCGCCCGTCGATGTCCCGGGCCCGCATCGAGCCGCTGACGTCGAGGACCAGCTCGACCCGGGGCGGCTCGGCGGGGGTCTCCTCGTCCGCCCGCGCGGGCGCGGGCCCACCCAGCGCGACCACGGGGCCGACTAGGACGGTCGCCGCCAGCAGCCCACGGAGGACCGTTGTCGATCGTCTTATGTTGATCACCGGGGGGAGTGTAGTGAGATCCACTCTGGAGGGCCGGTCACCCCCCGATTCGCGAGCTCCTTGCCGGATTACTGACGGTCAATTGCCGGAGGTGAACCAGGAGGTGAGAGCGATTCTGCGTCGTAAATCTGACCCGAGTCCAGCCGTTGTGCCAGTGGTGGTCGGTGGTTAAGCTCTCCATGCGCGCCCCAATCGCCCGCTTCCCCCGTGGCAGGCGATCGGGGCGCGCGCCTTTGCATCCGGAGCGCGCTCGCCGGGGTGCCCGAGCCCAGCCGTTTCGCCGCTGATGGCCCCGCTGTCTGATATCCGACGCCGCCTCCGCCGGCCCTTCACCGCGTGACACGCGGTTACTCTCCGGTAGTCGCAGGCCCGCGACGGTGTCGTCGGATGACCGCCCCGACCAGGTCGGGCCCGACCCGTCGGGCGCTGTCGCAGGGGCCGCCATCAGATCCAGCGGCCATCCAGCCACATTCGGGCCGACCACTGCGCGTACGTCATCAGCTTTCCCACGAAGATCGGATAGAAGTACGCGAAGCAGAGCGCCACCAGTAACACGTACACGCCGAGCACGACCCCGCCGACCAGCCGGCGCTCGGCGGAGTCCTCGTCCGCTCCGGCGGGCGGCCGCCCGGCCGGGGCCCCGGCCTCGGCCGGGGCCGGCGAGGCGATCGCGCCCAGCACGTAGACCACCGCCAGCACCAGGAACGGCAGGGCCGGCGCGGCGTAGAACGAGAACATCGTCCGCCCGTCCAGGGCGAACCAGAACCAGGGCAGCAGGCCGGACGCCACGCAGGCCAGGATCGCCCCGGCCCGCCAGTCCCGCCGGGCCAGGCCGATCCAGGCCGCCCCGAACAGGGCGGGCAGGAACGACCACCACAGCAGCGGCGTGCCGAGCAGCAGGATCGCCCGGGCGCAGGTCGGCGCGCCGCAGCCCCCGCCCCCGGGCCAGTAGAAGGACACCGGCCGACCGAGCAGCAGCCACTGCCACGGCCAGGACTGGTACTTGTGCGGGTCGTCGAGTTGCTTGTGAAAGCCGTACGCGGCCTTGTGGTATTCCCACAGGTTGTTCAGCGGCCCGATGATCGGGGTGTCGCTCAGGCTGGGCACATCCGGGTACCGGGCGGCGAGCCGGTAGTGGCCGTCGTCGGTCAGCAGCCAGCCCGACCAGGTGGCCACGTAGGTGACGACCATGACCACCCCGGCCAGGACCAGCCAGGGCAGTTCGTCGAGGAGGGCGTCGCGCCACGGCCGGCGCACCCCGGCGGAGCGGCGGACGCCGACCTCCCACAGCAGGGCGAGCAGCGCGAAGGCCGGCAGGAAGTAGATCGCGCTCCACTTCACCGAGCAGGCGCAGCCGAGCAGCACCCCGACGGCCAGCCGCCACCAGGGCCAGTTCCGCCAACCGCCGGCCGGCCGGCCGGCCCGCCCGGGCGCGGTGGGGTCGAGGCCGGCCTCCAGCGCCCGGCGCCACCGCCGCTGCCGGGCGTCCCGGTCACAGACCAGGGCGCCGAACGCGGCCAGCACGAACAGCAGCAGGAAGATGTCGAGCAGGGCGGTGCGGGAGAGCACCAGGTGGAAGCCGTCCAGGGCGAGCAGCAGGCCGGCGGCGCAGCCGAGCGTGGTGGAGCGGAACAGCCGGCGGCCGATGCGGACCAGCAGCAGCACCGACAGGATGCCGGCGACGGCGGCCGAGAAGCGCCAGCCGAACTCCGGGGCGGTGGTCATCAGGTGCCCCGGCGCGGAGATGTTCTGCTCGGCGTCGGAATATCCGAACGCCCACTCGCCGAGCCCGATCAGCCACTTTCCCAGCGGCGGGTGCACCACATACGACGCGCTGTTGTCCGTGTAGTTCCACTCGACGCCCTTGTCGATCAACGCCCAGCCGTCGCGGGCGTAGTAGATCTCGTCGAAGATCTTGCCCTGCGGGCTGCTGAGGCCGACCAGGCGCAGGATCGCCGCGATCGTCACCACGACGGCGGTGGCCAGCCACGAGTTGACGTCCAGCCGGGCGTCGACGGTGGCGAGCCGGCGCCGCACGATCGCGGGGACGCCCGTACCGGCGGTCGGTGGAGCCCCGGGCCCCTTGGCCGCGTCGCCGTCAGCTCCGGCGTGCTCTGCCCCGGCCCGGTTCGCGCTCGCGCTATGCGCTGTCGACGCACTTGTCACGAAGCGATCGTAGGCTGCGAAGGTGCCCGGCGGCGCCCGTCGTCTCCGATACCGGCACAACTGTCGATGAAGGAGCACGTACCGTGGGTGAAAAGTCCGAAATTGGCCGCCTGGTTCTCCTCGGCGCGCCGCTCGGCAACCCCGCCGACGCCTCCGCCCGGTTCCGCGAGGTGCTCGCCGCCGCCGACGTGGTCGCCGCCGAGGACACCCGGCGGCTCACCCGGCTGACCCGGGACCTCGGCGTCGACGTGCCCGGCCGGATCGTCTCCTACTTCGAGGGCAACGAGGAGCGCCGCACCCCCGAGCTGGTCGACGTCCTGCGCGAGGGGTACGTCGTCGCCCTGGTCACCGACGGCGGCATGCCCAGCGTCTCCGACCCCGGGTACCGGCTGGTCCGGGGTGCCCTGGACGCGGGCGTGCCGGTGACCGCCGCCCCCGGCCCCAGCGCTGTCACCACCGCCCTCGCCCTGTCCGGCCTGCCCAGCGACCGGTTCTGCTTCGAGGGCTTCCTGCCCCGCACGCCCGGCGCGCGGCGCTCCCGGCTGCGCGCCCTGGCCGCCGAGGAGCGGACCCTGGTCCTCTTCGAGGCCCCGCACCGGATCACCGGGGCGCTGGCCGACCTGGCCGCCGTGTTCGGCGCCGACCGGCCCGCCGCGCTCTGCCGGGAGCTGACCAAGACGTACGAGGAGGTGGTCCGCCGGCCGCTCGGCGAGCTGGCCGCCTGGGCCGTCGACAACGAGCCGCGCGGCGAGATCACCCTGGTGGTGGCCGGCGCGTCCCGGGAGGCCGCCGAGCGTCCCGATGACGAGACGCTGCGTGCGGCCGTCGCCGAGCGGGAGACCGCCGGGCTGTCCCGGCGCGACGCGATCACCGAGATCGCCACCGAGTACGGCCTGCGCCGCCGCGACGTCTACACCATCGTCCACGCCTGAGGTCACGCCTCAGGGCGCCGGTCGACGTTTCCTGGTTCACCAGGCGTAGGCGAGGAAGCCCGCGGTGATCACGAGCGGGCCGGCCATCGCGACCGTCACCGCCCAGCGGCGGGCCCGCCGGTCGGCGAACCGGGTCGCGCCGGTGTACCGGGCGATCGCCGCACCGCAGCTCAGCACCAGCAGCAGCCCGAGCGGCCAGCGCAACTGCCGGGCCGCGCCCGTGTCGGTGTACGCGGTGTCGCTCGACGGCCCGGTCATCCGGGCCGGCAGGGCGGATCCGGCGGCGTCCCGCCCGGCGGGCACCCCGGTGATGCGGACGCCGAAGGCGGCGAACCGTTCGCCGTCGGCGGTGAAGATCCCCCGGCAGCGCTGGCTCAGCCCGCTGCCGGTGCACGCGCCGACCACCGCCGTCCCGGTGCTGCCGTGGCCCACGGCGAGCCAGAACGGGCCGGCGCTCACCCAGGCGAAGAAGGCGGCGAGCAGGCTCAGTGCCAGCAGCGCGGAGAGGCCCCGCCACGGCTCCGGCGGGTGGGCGGCGCGACCGGCCCGCCGAGGGCGGCCCCGCCCGCCGGGGCCCGGGCCGGCGCGGCGGCGGCGTCGTCGGCGGTGCTCCTCGCGCAGTGGGGTGCCGTCCCAGTGCACCTCCTCGATCGGTGCCCAGAACAGCCCGTTGTCGTCGCCCCTGGTGCCCACGTAGGCGCCGGGGGTGGGGCTGGGCCGGCGGCCGGGCTGCCGGACCGGGACCCGGCTCGGCACGGCGTCGACCGGTGCCCCGGTGGTCGGCTCCACCGCCACCGGCCGGTCGGAGCCGCCGGTCGCCTGCCCCGGCAGGGCGGGCGGCGAATCCGGTTCGGCGGCCGGCCCGGGGCGCGGCTGTGGTGCGACGGCACCGGCCCGGGGCGGCGGGGCCGAGCGCCGTGGTACCTCGTCGTCGGTGGTGCCGGACGGGCCGTCGTCGACCGCTGACCCGGCTGGCTGTTCCTCGTGCCCCGGGGTGGCTCGTCTGCCAGTCACGGGTTCATTGGACACTGGTGGAGGAATGCCGCAGGCAGCTCAGACCGCGTGTCGGCGACAAATCGGGCCAACATCTCCGCTCTACCAGGGCGCGCTCGCGCCGGGCCGGCCAGTTGGTTGGCCCGGCACCCACCACGGTCACTAGGCTTGCTGGTCATGAGTCACGTTCTCGCGGCGGTAGCCTGGCCGTACGCCAACGGCCCACGCCACATCGGCCACGTCTCCGGTTTCGGCGTTCCCTCCGACGTCTTCGCCCGGTACATGCGGATGGCCGGCCACGACGTGCTCATGGTCTCCGGCACCGACGAGCACGGCACCCCGATCCAGGTGCAGGCCGACGCCGAGGGGGTCACCCCGCGTGAGCTGGCCGACCGGTACAACCGGGTGATCGCCGAGGACCTACGCGCGCTCGGGCTGTCGTACGACCTGTTCACGCGCACCACCACCCGTAACCACTACGCCGTGGTGCAGGAGCTCTTCTCCGGGCTGCACCGCAACGGCTACATCGTCCCCAAGATCACCATCGGCGCGATCTCCCCGTCGACCGGCCGGACCCTGCCCGACCGGTACATCGAGGGCACCTGCCCCATCTGCGGGTACGACAGCGCCCGCGGCGACCAGTGCGACAACTGCGGCAACCAGCTCGACCCGGCCGACCTGATCAACCCGAAGTCCAAGATCAACGGCGAGACGCCGGAGTTCGTCGAGACCGAGCACTTCTTCCTCGACCTGCCCGCCCTGGCCGACGCGCTGCGACAGTGGCTGGACGCCCGGGAGGGCTGGCGGCCCAACGTGCTGCGGTTCTCCCGGAACCTCCTCGACGACCTCCGGCCCCGGGCCATCACCCGGGACCTGGAATGGGGCGTGCCGATCCCCCTCGACGGCTGGCAGGACCGCACCGACAAGCGGATCTACGTCTGGTTCGACGCGGTGATCGGCTACCTCTCCGCCTCCATCGAGTGGGCCCGCCGCACCGGCGACCCCGAGGCCTGGCGGAGGTTCTGGAACCCGCAGGGCACCGAGGACGGAACCGGTGACGCGCTGAGCTACTACTTCATGGGCAAGGACAACATCGTCTTCCACTCGGTGATCTGGCCGGCGCTGCTCGGCGGATACTCCGGCGTGGGCGACCACGACGGCGAGCCCGGCGCGCTGGGCCGGCTCAACCTGCCCACCGAGGTGGTCTCCAGCGAGTACCTGACGATGGAGGGGCGTAAGTTCTCCTCCTCCCGCAAGGTGGTCATCTACGTCCGGGACTTCCTGGAGCGGTACGACGCCGACGCGCTGCGGTACTTCATCGCCGTCGCCGGCCCGGAGAGCAACGACACCGACTTCACCTGGGCCGAGTTCCTCCGCCGTAACAACGACGAACTGGTCGCCGGCTGGGGCAACCTGGTCAACCGGTCCGTCTCGATGGCGGCGAAGAACTTCGGCGCGATTCCGCCGGTCGACCCGGCCGGGCTCACCGAGGCCGACGAGGCGCTGCTCGCCGCCGCCCGGACCGGTTTCGGCACGGTCGGCGACCTGATCGGCCGACACCGGCAGAAGCAGGCCATCGGCGAGGCGATGCGGGTCGTGGCGGAGGCCAACAAGTACCTCTCCGAACAGGCCCCCTGGAAGCTCAAGGACGCCGCGGACAAGCCCCGGATGGGCACCATCCTGCACGTCGCCCTTCAGGTGATCAGCGACGCGAACACCCTGCTCACCCCATTCCTGCCCCACTCCGCGCAGAAGATCCACGAGCTGCTCGGCGGCACCGGCGTGCACGCACCGATGCCGGTGATCGAGGAGGTCGACGACCTCGACGGCGGGCCGACGTACCCGGTGCTGACCGGGGATTACACCGTCGGGGCGCGCTGGGAGTCCGTACCGCTGCAGGCGGGCCGGCCCCTGGCCACGCCGACACCGGTCTTCCGCAAGCTCGACCCGTCGATCGTCGACGAGGAGCTGGAGCGGCTCGCCGGCTGACCGGCGGCTCGGCGCCGTGGCGGCATCCCGGTGACCCCGGGTGCCGCCACGTCGTCGCCGCCGCAGCAGTAGGTCGGCTTCAGCGCCGGGCCATCGCCGGGGCGACGACGAACTCCAGGATCGCGCGGTTCACCTCGTTCGCGTGGGTCCACGGGATGCCGTGCGGCGCCCCCTTCAGCGTCACCAGCCGGCCGTCGGGCAGCAACGGCTGCAACCGCTGCCCGGTCACCCCGTACGGCAGGACCCGGTCCTGGTCGCCCTGCACGATCAGCACCGGCACGTCGATGCGGGACAGGTCGGGCCGGAAGTCGGTCAGCCAGGCGTCCACGGACTGGTACGTGCCGATCGCCGAGGCCCGCGCGCCGATGTCCCAGTGCGCCCGATACGCCTCCTCGCTGACCACCTTGCCCGCGTTGTCGGCGTAGTTGAAGAAGTTGTCGCAGAAACTGGTGAGGTACGCGAAGCGGTCGGCGAGGATGGCCTGCTGGAACCCGTCGAAGAGGCTGCGGTCCAGCCCCTCGGGGTTGTCCGGGGTCTTCAGCAGGAACGGCGCGAGCGGGGAGAGCAGCACCGCCCGGTCCACCCGGTTCGACCCGTACGTGCCGAGGTAGCGGGTGACCTCCCCGGTGCCCATCGAGTGCCCCACCAGGATGGCGTTACGCAGGTCCAGCTCCGTCATGAGCACGTCCAGGTCCGCCGTGAACGTGTCGTAGTCGTATCCGGTGGCCGGCTGGCCGGAATTGCCGAAACCGCGCCGGTCGTACGTGATCGTCCGGTACCCGGCGGCGAGCAGCGCGCTGGTCTGCTTCTCCCAGGTCGCCCCGTTGAAGGGGAACCCGTGGATCAGCACCACGGGCTGGCCGGAGCCGTGGTCCTCGTAGTACAGGTCGAGGGGCGCGGAGTTCTCCGCACCGACGGTGATGAAGGGCATGTCGTCTCCCGGGACGGGTCGGGTCGTCGGACCCGCCGCGCTTTCCCGGGCCGGTCCCCGATATTCGTGTCGCGGCAGGTGCCGGGTGGCGGACCGGGGCCGATCGGCGGTGTGTGATGCTGGCGGCGATGACCGAGTCGACTGAGTCCCGCCGGCAGCGGGCCAACCGCCGGGCAGGGGAGTTCCCGCCCGCGCCCGAGCCGCTGCCCCGCCCCGTGCCGGACAGCCACACCCACCTGGACATCACCGTCAGCGAGGCCGGCGCTCCCGCCGGTGGGGCGGGCGGGAACGCCACCGCAGCCGACCCGGTCGCCGCAGCCGTCGCGGTGGCCGCCGAGGCCGGCGTGGACCGGCTCGTCCAGGTCGGGGTGGACGTGGCCTCCTCGGTGTGGGGTGCCGACGCGGCCGACCGCTACCCGGCGGTGCTGGCCACCGTCGCGCTGCACCCCAACGAGGCGCCCCGGCTGGCCGACCTCGACGAGGCGCTGCGGCGGATCGAGGCGCTCGCCGGCCGGGACCGGGTACGCGGGATCGGCGAGACCGGGATGGACTTCTTCCGCACCGGCGACGAGGGTCGGGCCGCCCAGGAGGAGAGCTTCCGGGCGCACATCGCCATCGCCAAGCGGCACGGCAAGGCCCTGGTCGTCCACGACCGGGACGCCCACGCCGACGTGCTGCGCATCCTCGACGACGAGGGCGCCCCGGAGACCGTCGTGCTGCACTGCTTCTCCGGCGACGCCGGGTTCGCCGCCGAGTGCGTCCGCCGGGGGTACCTGCTCAGCTTCGCCGGCACCGTCACCTTCGGCAGCGCCGCCGCGCTGCGGGAGGCCGCCGCGCTCACCCCGCTGGACCAGTTGCTGGTGGAGACCGACGCCCCGTACCTCACCCCGGCCCCGCACCGGGGGCGGCCCAACGCGTCGTACCTGATCCCGCTCACCGTCCGGGCGCTGGCCGCGACCACCGGCGCGGACCTCGACGAGCTGTGCGGGGCGCTGTCGGCCAACGGCGAGCGCGCGTTCGGCCCGTGGTGACCCGGTGACCGGCCTGCTCGGCCCGGCGGAGATCCGGGACCTCGCCGCCCGCCTCGGCGTGCACCCGACGAAGAAGCTCGGCCAGAACTTCGTACACGATCCGAACACCGTCCGCCGGATCGTCACCGTTGCCGGCCTGACCCCGGACGACGTCGTCCTGGAGGTGGGCCCCGGCCTCGGCTCGCTCACCCTGGGCCTGCTGCCGGCCGCCGCGCACACCCACGCCGTCGAGATCGATCCGACGCTGGCCGCCGCGCTGCCGGAGACCGCCGCGCGCTTCGCCGGCCCGGACGCCGCCCGCCTCACCGTGCACCGCGCCGACGCGCTGCGCATCGGCGCCGCCGAGCTGGCCGATCCGCCGCCGACCGCGCTGGTGGCGAACCTGCCGTACAACGTGGCCGTGCCGGTGGTGCTGCACCTGCTGGCCGAGCTGCCCACCCTGCGACACGGCCTGGTGATGGTGCAGAAGGAGGTCGCCGACCGCCTCGTCGCCGGCCCCGGCTCGAAGGTCTACGGCATCCCGTCGGTCAAGCTCGCCTGGCACGCCCGGGCCCGCGCCGCCGGCAAGGTGCCGCCCAACGTGTTCTGGCCGGTGCCCAACGTCGACTCCGGGCTGGTCGCCTTCACCCGCCGCGAGCCGCCCCGGCCCGAGGTGCCCCGGAAACGGGTCTTCGCCGTCGTCGACGCCGCGTTCGCGCAGCGTCGCAAGACCCTGCGGGCCGCCCTGGCCGGCTGGGCCGGCGGCGCGGACAGGGCCGCCGAGGCGCTCGTCGCCGCCGGCGTCGACCCCGGCGCGCGGGGCGAGTCACTCACCGTCGAGCAGTTCGTCGCCATCGCCGCGTCGGCCCCGACCACCGCGCCGAGCGCCCAGTAGGCTGACGCGGTGCCCGCCGAGGAGCTGATCGTGCCCAAGCCGTTCGACATCCGTCCGCGCCTGCGGGAGATCACCCCGTGACCGAGGCCTGGGGACCGGACGACGATGACGAGCAGCAGCGGCGCGGGGTCATCGGCCCGGTCCGGGTGCGGGTGCCCGCCAAGGTCAACCTGCACCTCGGGGTGGGCCCGCTGCGCCGGGACGGCTACCACGAGCTGAACACCGTCTACCACGCCATCTCCATCTATGACGAGCTCACCGCCCGCCGCGGCGACACCCTGGCCCTGACCATGGAGGGGGAGGGCACCGGCGAGCTGGCCCTGGACGACACCAACCTGGCGATCCGGGCCGCCCACGCCCTCGCCGGATACGCGGGCGTCCCCGCGCACGCCCGGCTGCACCTGCGCAAGCAGATCCCGCTCGCCGGCGGGCTGGCCGGTGGCAGCGCCGACGCCGCCGCCGCGCTGGTCGCCTGCGACGCGCTCTGGGGCACCGGGCTGTCCCGCGACGAGCTCGCCGGGATCGCTGCCGATCTCGGCTCGGACGTGCCGTTCCTGGTCCACGGCGGCACCGCGCTGGGCACCGGCCGGGGCGAGGCGGTCAGTCCCGTGCTGGCCCGCCCCACCTCCTGGCACTGGGTGGTTGCCATCGCCGACGGCGGGCTCTCCACCCCCGCCGCATACGCCGAACTCGACCGGCTCCGCGCCGCCGGGTCCGCCGGCCCACCGCTGGGCAGCACCGACGGGCTGTTCGCCGCGCTGCGCCAGCGGGACCCCCGGGTGCTCGCCGCCGCCCTCGGCAACGACCTCCAGGACGCCGCGCTGGCCATGCGCCCGTCCCTGGCCGCCACCCTCAAGGCCGGCGAGGCCGCCGGGGCGCTCGCCGGCATCGTCTCCGGCTCCGGGCCCACCTGCGCGTTCCTCGCCGCGGACGCCGGCGACGCCGAGCGGATCGCCGCCGAGATGGGGGCCGCCGGGGTGTGCCGCGAGGCACGCACCGCACACGGGCCGGTAGCCGGCGCGCGGATCAGCTGAGGCGTACACCCGCCGGGACGACCCGCAGCACCCGCGTACCCTTGGAGGCCAGGCGTCCCCAGGTGCCCACCGGCACCGGGACGCCTTGATCATGAGAGGTGGCTTCGTGGCCAACATCGTCAACCTGGACCGGGTGTCCAAGGGGTACGGCGCCGCCGGGCCGCTGCTCACCGACGTCTCGCTCGGTCTCGACGACGCCGACCGGATCGGTGTGGTCGGCCTCAACGGCGCCGGCAAGTCCACCCTGCTGCGGCTGCTCACCAAGCAGGAGGACCCGGACGACGGACGGGTCACCCACCGCCGCGACCTGCGCGTGCTCTGGCTGCCGCAGTCCCTGACGCTCACTCCCGCCGCCACCGTCCGGGACGTGGTGCTCGGCACCGCCTGGCTCGGCGAGAGCATGGGCGAGGAGCACGAGTGGGCCGGTGACTCCGGGGTCCGCGCCATCCTCGACGGCCTCGGCATGCCCCACCTGGGCCTCGACCAGCCGGTCGGCCCGATGTCCGGCGGCGAGCGTCGGCGAGTGGCGCTGGCCGCCCTGCTGGTGCGCGAGTCGGACCTGCTCATCCTCGACGAGCCCACCAACCACCTCGACGTCGGCGGCGTCGACTGGCTGGCGAAGTACCTCGTCACCCGCAGGGGCGCGCTCGTGGTGGTCACCCACGACCGGTGGTTCCTCGACGCGGTCTGTACCGCCACCTGGGAGGTCGCCGACCAGACCGTCCGGGCGTACGAGGGTGGCTTCGCCGCCTGGACCCTGGCCCGCGTCGAGCGGGACCGGGTCGCCGCCGCCACCGAGGCGCGCCGGCAGAACCTCCTGCGCAAGGAGATCGCCTGGCTGCGTCGCGGCCCGCCGGCCCGGACCTCCAAGCCGCAGTTCCGCATCGACGCCGCCAACGCGCTCATCGCCGACGTCCCACCGGCGCGCGACACCATGTCGCTGCAACGGATGGCCACCGCCCGGCTCGGCAAGCAGGTGTACGACCTGGAGGGCGTCCGGCTGTACGCCGGCCCGAAGGAGATCCTGCACGACACCACCTGGCATGTCGGCCCCGGCGACCGGATCGCCATCCTCGGCCGCAACGGCGCCGGCAAGACCACCCTGCTACGGATGCTCGCCGGCATCACCCGCCCCGAGGGCGGCCGGTTCGCCACCGGCTCCACCGTCCGGCCCGCGTTCCTCTCCCAGGAGCTTGCCGAGCTCCCCGGCCACCTGCGCGTCCTCGAAGCCGTCGAGGAGGTCGCCCGTCGGGTCCAGCTCGGCGACCGGGAGGTCTCCGCCGCCCAACTCGCCGAGGTCTTCGGTTTCGACGACCGCCGGCTCTGGACCCCGGTCAGCGACCTCTCCGGTGGGGAGCGCCGCCGGCTACAGATGCTCCGGCTGCTCGCCGGCGAGCCCAACGTGCTCCTCTTCGACGAGCCGACCAACGACCTGGACACCGACACCCTCGCCGCGCTGGAGGACCTGCTCGACTCCTGGCCCGGCACCATCATCGTGGCCAGCCACGACCGGTACCTGATCGAACGGGTCACCGAGACCGCGTACGGGATGTTCGACGACGGCCGGCTCGTGCACCTGCCCGGCGGGGTCGACGAGTACCTGGCCCGGGCCACGAACTGGCAGCCGACGGCGGTGTCCGGCACCTTCACCGCCACGGCGGGCGCCACCCCGACGGCCGGCGGCATGTCCGCCGCCGATGCCCGGCAGGCGAAGAAGGATCTCAGCCGGCTTGAACGCCAGATCGGCAAGCTGGACCAGAAGGAGGCCGCGCTGCTCGACCAGCTCGCCGCCAGCGCCACCGACTACGCCAGGGTCGCCGAGCTGGACGCACAGCTCAAGGACGTCCGCGCGGAACGGGAACAGATCGAGGAGACCTGGCTGGGGCTTGCCGAGCAGGTTCCCGGGAGCTGAGCCGGCCTCGGGTGGGGGGTGTGCGGCGTCACAGCCCGCCGTGCGGGACAATCGCAGGTGACCCCTCACCCGCACGCCTTGGAGACTCAGACATGGCCCACACCCCCGTCAACCACCCCGCGCGGCCGATCTACCGGGCGATCGGCGGGCTCGTTGGTCTGTATTTCCTGGTTTTCGGAGCGCTCGGCGTCATCGCCGGCCTCGGCGACGAGTTCTTCGTCCAGGATGACACCAAGGTGCTCGGTCAGGGGACCAATCTCGGATTTTCGCTGCTCAGCGTTCTGATCGGCGTCGTGATCCTGGCCGGCACCGCGATCGGCCGCAACCTCGACGTCGCGATCAACCAGTGGCTGGCGTACGCGCTGATGGTGCTCGGCCTGGCCGAGCTGGCCTTCCTGCAGACCGACGCCAACGTCTTCAACTTCACCATCGTCACCGACATCGTGGTGCTGACCCTCTCGCTGGTGCTCCTGATGGTGGGCATGTACGGCAAGATCGGCAGCGACGGCGAGCAGGAGGCCTGGGAGAAGGCCCGGCTCGTCCTCTGAGCCCGGCGGCGAGCCGCCAGCTCGAAAGCCGACCGGTTCCGTGCCGGTCGGCTTTTCGTCGTCCGGTGCCGCCGACCTTTCCTGTGCCCCCGAGCGTCGTGCCGGCGGTTCGCCGGACATCGGCCGGCCTTCCGGGGGACAATCCCCCCGAATGGTGACACTCGGACGGGAGGTCAGGTCATGGTGCACTTTCCGGTCAACCACCCCGCACGGCCGCTCTACCGCGCCCTCGCGGGGCTCATCGGGCTCTATATCCTGGTCTTCGGTGTCTGGGGAGTGACCCAGACCTGGGGCGAAGGGCTGTTCGCGCGGAACAGCACCTGGGCCCTCGGGCTCCGCACCAACCTCGGGTTCTCCCTGGTCTCGATCGCCTTCGGGCTCGTGCTCATGATCGGCGCGTCCCGACGTAGCAACCTCGGCCACTACATGAACCTCACCGCCGGGGTGATCTTCCTGGTCACCGGCGTCCTGATGATGTCGGTCCTGCAGACCTCGGCGAACTTCCTCAACTTCTCGATGTCCACCGTCATCGTGTCGCTGCTGTTCGGGCTGGTGCTGCTCGCCACCGGTCTCTACGACAAGGTCGGCTCGTCCGAGCACGCCGAGGCCGAGGCGCGGCACCGCCGTGCCGCCGTCCCCGGCGGTCGCTGAACCCCAACGGGCCGGGGCCCGGTCACCGGCCCTTCGCCGAGGGACGCCCGCTCTTCGACGTGATGAGGGTCGGTTTCGCCTCCAGGTGCGACAACCCGTTCCAGGCCAGGTTGACCAGGTGCGCGGCCACCGTCTCCTTGCCCGGCCGACGCACCTCCAGCCACCAGCGCCCCGTCAGCGCCACCATCCCGACGAGGGCCTGCGAGTAGAGCTCGGCCAGCTTCGGGTCGTACCCCCGGGTCTTGAACTCGGCACCGAGGATGTGCTCGACCTGGTGCGCGACGTCGTTCATCACGCTGCCGAAGTTGCCCGTCGCCGACATCACCGGCGACTCCCGGACCAGCACCCGGAACCCGCTGGTCTCCTCCTCGATGTACCCGAGCAGGGCCAGCGCGGCCTGCTCCAGCAGCTCCCGCGGATGCCCGGCGGTCAGCGCCGTGGTGATCCGGTCCAGCAGGGTCCGGACCTCCCGGTCCACCACCACCGCGTAGAGCCCCTCCTTGCCGCCGAAGTGCTCGTAGACCACCGGCTTGGAGACCTTCGCCCGGGCCGCCACCTCCTCGATCGAGGTCGCGTCGAAACCACGCTCGGCGAACAACTGCCGACCGGTCGAGATCAACTGCTCGCGGCGCTGCGCCGCCGACATTCGCACCCGTGAGGGTGGCTTTCCCGCCGCTGCAACCGCGCGTCGTCGACCCCCGGTGCTGCCGTCGTTGACCGGACCATCCGCCATGTCGTCACCTCGCCGGCGCTCGGTGACGCCCTCTCGTGGAGTGCTGCTGCCCTCGCTGCTCACGCCGCCGCCCACCGGCCTCCGGGACGGCCCGCCGTCGCGTCGTCCGACCGGGCCGGGCCCGGCGTCGGGCGGTCGGGCCGCCCGGCGCCGCTCGGTCATCCGGTCATCCTGCCAGGCGATCGCCGATAACACCGATTGCTGACCGGCCCCACCCGCTCGCGGCCGGCCCGCCCGACGCGCCGCAGCCCGCCCCGACGCGCCGCAGCCCGCCCGATACGCCGCAGCCGGGCGTTCGTTGGTTCGGCGTTCGCCGGCGTCACCGGCTGGGTGCCGGCCCCCGGTGGAGCGGGCTGTCTGACGATCACCGTTCCGCGTAGCCACGAGATCTACCGGCGGATCGAAGGTATGATCGCCGAACTGTTCCGCACGGTAGGCGGTACGCCCGGCCAGATCGATGTGCCGCTACGCTAGGCCGGCGGGCGATGGGGTGTGGGGTAACGGCAACCCACAGGCCTTTGGTGCCTTGAGCTCCTGGTTCGAATCCAGGCACCCCAGCTCACGTTTACGTGCCGGCCGTATGCCGGCTTTTGTGTGGGCGGATGCGGATTACCACCATCGCGTGGTTAGCATGGCCGCGAGACTGTCGCCGTCCCGACGGGAGCACGTCGTGTCCCAGCCCCACCTCCGCACCGTTGTCGTGCTCGCCGCCGGTGAGGGCAAACGGATGAAGTCGGCCCTGCCCAAGGTGCTGCATCCGCTGCTCGGCCGGACCCTGCTCGGCCACGTGCTGACCGCCGCCACCCCGCTCGACGCCGACCGGACCGTCGTGGTGGTCGGGCACGGCGCGGAGCAGGTCCGGACGCACCTGGCCGAGGTCGCCCCGACGGCCAACCCGGTCCTCCAGGCCGAACAGCTCGGCACCGGCCACGCGGTCCGGATCGCGTTGGACGCGGTGCCGGACGGCGCCGGAACCGTGGTGGTGATCAACGGCGACGTGCCGTTGCTCCGTGCGGAGACGGTCGCCGCGCTGGTCGACGCGCACGAGGGCGCGGGGGCCGCGGCCACGGTGCTGGCCGCCGAGGTGCCCGATCCGACCGGGCTGGGCCGCATCGTCCGGGACGCCGCCGGTCGGCTGGAGCAGATCGTCGAGGAACGCGACGCCACCCCCGCCCAGCGCGCGCTGCGGGAGATCAACGCGGGCATCTACGCGTTCGACGCGGCGCGGCTGCGCGCCTCGCTGGGCAAGCTCTCCGCCGACAACGACCAGGGCGAGGAGTACCTGACCGACGTCTTCGGCCTGCTGGTCTCGGCGGGCGAGCCGGTGGCGGTGCACGTGGCCGCCGACCACGCCGAGACCCTGGGCTGCAACGACCGGGTGGAGCTGGCGACGCTGCGCCGGCTGCTACGCGACCGGGTGAACGAGCGCTGGATGCGCACCGGCGTGAGCATCCTGGACCCGGCGACGACCTGGATCGACGTGACGGTCGCGGTGGACCGGGACGCGGTGATCGACCAGAACACCCAGCTGCGCGGCGGGACCGTGGTCGGCGCGGCGGCCGTGGTCGGCCCGGACGTCACGCTGATCGACACCGTCGTCGGCCCGGGGGCGACCGTGCTGCGCAGCCACGCGATCGAGGCCGAGATCGGCCCGGGGGCCAGCGTCGGGCCCTACGCGTACCTGCGGCCGGCGGCGAAGCTGGCCGAGAAGGCAAAGGTCGGCACGTTCGTCGAGGTAAAGAACTCCGAGATCGGCGCGGGCGCGAAGGTGCCGCACCTGTCGTACGTGGGCGACGCGACGATCGGGGCGAAGGCCAACATCGGCGCGGCGACGATCTTTGTGAACTACGACGGGGTGAACAAGCACCGCACCACGATCGGCGAGGCGGCGTTCATCGGCTGCGACACCAACCTGATCGCCCCGGTGGAGGTGGGCCCGGGCGCGTACGTGGCGGCGGGCAGCGCGATCACCCAGGACGTGCCGCCAGGCGCCCTCGGGGTGACCCGGGCGCCGCAGCGCAGCATCGAGGGGTGGGTGGCCCGCAGGCGGGCCGGCACCGCCTCCGCGGCGGCAGCCGAGCGGGCTGTTCGGGCTGCGGCGGAAGCGGCTGAGGATGCGTCGGATAACCGGCGGGCCGCAAGTGAAGGTGAGGCAATCCACCGGGGCGCCGAGGCGGTTCGACCGCCGGCAGGCGGGGGAGATACTGCAACCGAATAGTCCCCGGCCACACCGCAGCCGGGAACACCAACCAACGGGAGCAGCCGGGCCCATGGGCAGCATCGTCGCCGAAAACCGCAAAAGCCTGATGCTCTTCTCCGGACGTGGTTTTCCGGAGCTGGCGAAGGAGATCGGCGAGGTGCTCGGCATTGCGCCGACGCCAGCCGACGCGTACGACTTCGCGAACGGGGAAATTTTCGTACGGTTCAAGGACTCGGTACGCGGTTCGGACGCCTTCGTGGTGCAGTCCGTGACGCACGGGGTCAACACCTGGGTCATGGAGACCCTGATCATGGTCGACGCGCTGAAGCGTGGCTCGGCCAAGCGGATCACCGTGGTCCTGCCGTTCTACCCGTACTCCCGGCAGGACAAGAAGCACCGCGGCCGGGAGCCGATCTCGGCGCGGCTGGTGGCCGACCTGCTGAAGACCGCGGGCGCGAACCGGATCCTCACGGTTGACCTGCACACCGCGCAGATCCAGGGCTTCTTCGACGGCCCGGTGGACCACCTCTTCGCGATGGACATCCTGGCGGAGTACGTGGAGCGCAAGTTCGCCGGCCGGCCGATGACGGTGGTGGCGCCGGACTCGGGGCGGGTGCGGGTGGCGGAGCGGTGGACCGACCGGCTGGGCGGTTGCCCGCTGGCGTTCATCCACAAGACCCGGGACCCGCTCAAGCCGAACCAGGTGGTGGCGAACCGGGTGGTCGGCGACGTGGAGGGTCGGGTCTGCCTGATCGTCGACGACATGATCGATACCGGCGGTACGATCACGAAGGCCGCCGAGATCCTCCGGGAGGGCGGGGCGGCGGAGATCGTCGTGGCCTCCACCCACGCGCTGCTGTCGGACCCGGCGACCGAGCGGCTGAAGAACAGCGCGATCACCGAGGTGGTGGTGACCAACACGCTGCCACTGCCCCCGGAGAAGCAGCTCGACAAGATCACCGTGCTGTCGATCGCGCCGCTGCTGGCCCGGGCGATCCGGGAGGTCTTCGACGACGGTTCGGTGACCACCCTCTTCGGTGGCCTGAGCTGACGCCCGGCCCCCGCGCGCCGGGCATCGTCCCGCAGCTGGCGCGCGGGTGCCGCCCTTTTGCGTCGGGTTTTGGCCCGCTGCGAACCAAGGACGGGGACTGCCGTCAAGGACGGGATGAGCTCGGGTAGACTAGTGCGGTTGCCACGGCGAGGGTGCCCGGCGGGCCGCTGAAAAGCACCGCACGGAGACACCGTCATCGACGCGGTGCTCCGGGCAGTCGTTCATGACGCATGAGCCCCAGCGAGCCCCTCGCCGCAGCACCGCCAGTCGACAACCCGCCGCAGCAGCGAAAGCATCAGGAGTTTCCCCGTGTCCGAGGTAAAGATCAGCGCCGAGCCCCGTACCGAGTTCGGCAAGGGTGGTGCCCGTCGTACCCGCCGGGCCGGCTTGGTGCCCGCCGTGCTGTACGGCCACGGCGAGAAGCCGACGCACATCGCGCTGCCCGCGCGTGAGTTCGCCGCCGCGATCCGCAAGGGCGGCGCCAACCAGCTCTTCGCGATCGAGGTCAGCGACGGCACGCAGGTGCTGGCGTTGCCGAAGGCGATCCAGCGGGATCCGATCAAGGACAGCTTCGAGCACATCGACCTGCTGCTGGTCCGCCGCGGCGAGAAGGTCACCGTGGACGTTGCGGTCCGCCTCACCGGCGAGGCCGCCAAGGACACGCTGATCGTGCACGACCACGACACCCTCTCGGTGACGGCCGACGCCACGAAGGTGCCGGACCACCTGGAGGCGTCGGTCGAGGGCCTGCAGGCCGGCACCCAGGTCACCGCCGCCGATGTAAAGCTGCCGTCCGGCGTCGAGCTGGTCGCCGACCCGACCCTCTCGGTCGCCTCGGTCACCGCCGCGCCGACCGCCGAGCAGCTCGAGGCCACCCTCCCCGAGGTCGAGGAGGCCGGCGAGGAGACCGCCGAGGAGGCCGAGGCCGGCGAGGAGACCGCCGAGACCCCAGCAGCCGAGGGCGAGCAGGCCGAGGCGAAGACCGAGGCCTGATCGGTCCGCATTCTGTGCGACAGGCGCTCCCGGGTCGGGGGCGCCTGTCGTCGTATCGGGGGTAGGTTCCTGCCCGGCGGCAGCAGGTGGACCGCCAGCAGGACGGCGGGGTCGGGTCGGGACGGCCGCCGGGCGTGACGGTGAGAGCGGGAGGGGCGTGGCGTGACGGACGAGGCGGGGCCATGGCTGGTGGTCGGCCTGGGCAACCCCGGTCGGGAGTACGCGGGTAACCGACACAATGTCGGCTTCCTGGTGGCCGACCTGCTGGCCGCCCGGGTGGGCGGGAAGTTCGGCCGGCACAAGCGGGCGATGGCCGAGGTCGCCGAGGGGCGGCTGGGGTTCGGCGGCCCGAGGCTGGTGCTGGCGAAGCCGCTGACGTACATGAACCTCTCCGGTGGGCCGGTGGCCGGGCTGGCGCAGTTCCACAAGGTGCCGCCGGAGCGGGTGATCGCGGTCCACGACGAGTTGGACATCGCGTACGGGCAGGTGCGGGTGAAGTGCGGCGGCGGCGAGGGCGGGCACAACGGCCTCCGCTCGATGTCGAAGTCGCTGGGCACGAAGGACTACGTCCGGGTGCGGTTCGGCATCGGCCGGCCGCCGGGTCGGCAGGACCCGGCGGACTATGTGCTGTCGGACTTCTCCGCCGCCGAGCGCAAGGAGCTGGAGTTCCTGGTCGACCGGGCGGCGGACGTGGTCGAGTCGGTGGTCACCCGGGGTGTGGAGCCGACCCAGAATCTGTACCACGGGGGCTGACCCGGGTGGAGGGTACGCGGATCACGCTCGTCGCGCCCTTCTGCGGCGGCGGGGTGCCCTTCTGCGGCGGCGGCGGTCGGGTCATCCGGTTGGCGGTGAGCCGTGGCCGTCCGCCGCTTTTCCTGACCGATCCGGCGGAGGAAGGCGGCGCTCATCTCGTTCCCATCGGCTCGGCGGGGGCTAAGATCGTCGCGGTGGTGACGGGTGAGGCCGAGGTGTGCCTTTCCGCCGACGGCCCGTACGAGTGGGACTCGGCCGCTCCGGCGGCTGTGGCGACGGACACCGCCCGGCATGCTTCCCGTGTCGACTGTTCTGCGCTGGAATACCACGAGGCCGATCCGCGCCTGTGCGACCTGCTGGTCTGCCGCGAAAATCTCGCCAGCCGGTCGCTTGCAGCGTCGCAGCGGCATTCCCGGTAACCTGAGCGTTCTTCTTCACGTGTCCGACCGGAAAGGTCTGGAATCCATGGGCGGATCCGAGCGAATCGAGGCCGTGTCATGACCACCCCCGCCGCCTATCAGGTCTCGCACCTCGAAGCCCTGGAAGCGGAGAGCGTCTTCGTGATGCGCGAAGTGGTCGCGGAGATGGAGCGGCCGGTGCTGCTGTTCTCCGGTGGCAAGGACTCGATCGTGATGTTGCGGTTGGCGCAGAAGGCCTTCGCGCCGGCGAACATTCCGTTTCCGGTGATGCACGTCGACACGGGTCACAACTTCCCGGAGGTTCTGGAGTATCGGGATCAGCGGGTGGCCGAGCTGGGCCTGCAGTTGATCGTGGCGAGTGTGCCGGAGGCGTTGGCGAAGGGTCTGGTGCGGGAGGCCGCAGACGGGACGCGGAACCGGATCCAGACGCCGGTGTTGCTGGACGCGGTGGAGAAACACCGGTTCGACGCGTTGTTCGGTGGGGCGCGGCGGGACGAGGAGAAGGCGCGGGCGAAGGAGCGGGTCTTCAGCTTCCGGGACGAGTTCGGGCAGTGGGATCCGAAGAATCAGCGTCCCGAGTTGTGGTCGTTGTACAACGGTCGGCATCATCCGGGTGAGTCGATCCGGGTGTTCCCGTTGTCGAACTGGACCGAGCTCGACGTGTGGCACTACATCGCCCGGGAGCGGATCGCGTTGCCCTCGATCTACTACGCGCATGAGCGTGAGGTGATCGAGCGGGACGGGATGTTGTACGCGGTGAATGAGTTCTTCCGCCCCCGGTCGGGGGAGGAGCGGTTCAAGGCCCAGGTGCGGTACCGCACCGTGGGCGACGCGTCGTACACGGCAGCGGTGCGGTCGGACGCGGACAGCGTGGAGAAGGTGATCGAGGAGGTGGCCGCGACGCGGATCACCGAGCGCGGTGCGACCCGGGGTGACGACCGGGTCAGTGAGGCCGCCATGGAGGACCGTAAGCGGGAGGGCTACTTCTGATGAGCACCGACACCCTGACCCCCGAGGTCGATCCCGCCGCGCGGCCGATGGACCTGTTGCGGTTCGCCACCGCCGGTAGCGTCGACGACGGCAAGTCGACCTTGATCGGCCGGTTGCTGTACGACACGAAGTCGTTGTTCACCGACCAGCTGGCCGCCGTGGAGGCGGTCAGCGCGGCGCGTGGGGACGAGTACACGAACCTGGCCCTGCTCACCGACGGCCTGCGGGCGGAGCGGGAGCAGGGCATCACGATCGACGTGGCGTACCGGTACTTCGCCACGCCGCGGCGCAAGTTCATCATCGCCGACACCCCGGGGCACATCCAGTACACCCGCAACATGGTGACCGGGGCGTCCACCGCCGACCTCGCGCTGATCCTGGTGGACGCGCGCAAGGGCCTGGTCGAGCAGTCCCGCCGGCACGCGTTCCTCTGCTCGCTGCTGCGGGTGCCGCACCTGGTCCTCTGCGTCAACAAGATGGACCTGGTGGACTGGTCACAGGAGGTCTACGAGCGGATCGCCGACGAGTTCACCGCGTTCGCGGCGAAGCTCGACGTGCCGGACCTGACGGTGGTGCCGGTGTCGGCGCTGCGGGGCGACAACATCGTGTCCCGGTCGGAGAACATGCCGTGGTACGACGGGCCGTCGCTGCTGCACCACCTGGAGCGGGTGCACATCGCCTCGGACCGCAACCTTCAGGATGTGCGGTTCCCGGTGCAGTACGTGATCCGCCCCCAGTCGACCGTCGTGACCGACTACCGGGGGTACGCCGGCCAGGTCGCCTCGGGGGTGCTCAAGCCCGGTGACGAGGTGATGGTGCTGCCGTCGGGGTTCACCTCCCGTATCGCCACTGTGGAGACCGCCGACGGGCCGGTCGACGAGGCGTTCCCACCCATGTCGGTCACCGTCCGCCTCACCGATGAGATCGACATCTCCCGGGGCGACATGATCTGCCGCCCGAACAACGCCCCCGCCGTCGCCCAGGACATCGAGGCGATGATCTGCTGGATGGACGAGACCCGTCCCCTTCAGGTCGGCGGGAAGTACGCGATCAAGCACACCACCCGCTCGGCCCGGGCCATCGTGCGCAGCCTGCACTACCGCCTCGACATCAACTCCCTGCACCGCGACGAGTCGGCCACCGAGCTGAGGCTCAACGAGATCGGCCGCGTCCGACTGCGCACCACCGTCCCGCTCCTGGCGGACGAGTATCGCCGCAACCGCACCACCGGCGGCTTCGTCATCATCGACGAGACCACCAACCGCACGGTCGGCGCCGCCATGATCGTCGAAACCACCTAACCCCCACCTCCGCCCGCACCCCCACCCCCCACCCCGAACGGGCCGCTAATTCACGGAAAGAGTGGCTATCCGGGCTCGGATAGCCACTCTTTCCCTGAAAGTGCGCGGGGTGCGGGTGCGGGGCGGGGTCAGGTGGTCTGGTGGAAGTTGGGTGGGGGGTAGGTGTGTTTCGGGTAGGCGGCCGTTACCGCCGCCGCGACCGCGTCGGCGCGGTCGGCGTCGATGAGGGCGAGGACGCAGCCGCCGAAGCCGCCGCCGGTCATCCGGGCCCCGTACGCCCCGGCGGCGAGGGCCGCCTCGACCGCGATGTCGATCTCCGGGACGGTGATCTCGAAGTCGTCCCGCATGGAGGCGTGCGAGGCGGTCAGCAGCGGGCCGATGTCGCGGATCCTGCCGGCGCGCAGCAGTTCCACGGTGTCGAGCACCCGCTGGTTCTCGGTGACGACGTGCCGGACCCGGCGGCGGGTCTCGTCGTCGGGCCGGCCGAGGGCCTGGTCCAGCCGGCCGAGGGCCTCGTCGAGGCCGGCCACGGGCACGTCGCGCAGGGCGGGCACCCCCAGTAGCTCCGCCGCCTGCTCGCAGGAGGCGCGGCGGGCGGCGTACTCGCCGTCGGAGTGTCGGTGCGTGGCCCGGCTGTCGATCACCAGCACGGCCAGGCCAGCGGCGGCCAGGTCGAACGGGATGTGCTCGACGGCCTCGGTGCGGCAGTCGAGGAACAACGCCTGCCCCGGGCGGCAGCGGATCACCGCGGACTGGTCCATGATGCCGGTGGGCGAGCCGACGTAGGCGTTCTCGGCGCGCTGGGCGAGCCGGGGCCGCCGCTCGGCCGGCAGGTCCAGCCCGCCGAGGTCGACCAGGGCGGCCAGCACGGCCGCCTCCAGGGCGGCGGAGGAGGAGAGCCCGGAGCCGATCGGCACGTCGGAGGCGATGGCCAGTCGCGCCCCGGGCACGTCGTGGCCGGCGTCGCGCAGCGCCCAGATGACCCCGGCGACGTACGCGCCCCAGCCGGTGACCCGGCCGGGTCCGGCAACCTCGTCGACGCCGAACTCGACCGGGGAGTCGGCGAGCTCCGACCAGACCGTCCAGCGCGGGCCGTCCTGCGGTGCGGCGGCGACGACGGTACGCAGCGGCAGCACGAACGGCAGCACGAAGCCGTCGTTGTAGTCGGTGTGCTCGCCGATCAGGTTGACCCGACCCGGAGCAGCCCAGCGGCCGGCGGGCTGTTCGCCGTACCGGTGCAGGAAGCCGGTGGTGGCGCGGTCGGTGACGTCGCCGGTGGGGCCGGAGGGCGCGGCGTCGGTCACGGGCGCTCCAGGATGTGCGTGCGGTAGAAGGCCCAGGCGTCGCCGACCATGTCGTGCAGGGTGGGCTTCTCCGGGACCCAGCCCAGCTCCTCGCGGGCCAGCGCGGCGGAGGCGACCAGCTCGGCCGGGTCGCCCTCGCGGCGCGGGGCTACCTCGACCGGCAGCGGCTGGCCGGTGACCGCACGGACCACGTCGACGACCTGCCGGTTGGTGAATCCGGCGCCGTTGCCCAGGTTGTAGATCCGGTGCCGGCCGGGCACGGCGGCGGTGAGCGCCAGCAGGTGGGCGCGGGCCAGGTCCTCGACGTGGATGTAGTCGCGCACGCAGGTGCCGTCGACGGTGGGGTAGTCGTCGCCGAAGATTTGGAGCTTCTCCCGGCGGCCGGCGGCCACGTCCAGGGCGATGGGGATGAGGTGGGTCTCCGGGTCGTGCCGCTCGCCGAGGGCGACGCCGCCGCGCAGGTACGCCCCGACGACGTTGAAGTAGCGCAGCGACACGGCGGCCAGGTCGTGCCCGATCGCCTCGGAGGTGAGCGCCATGTCGACGGCGAGTTTGGTGGCCCCGTACGTGTTGGTGGGGGCCTTCACGGCGGTCTCCGGGATGGGCAGCTCGACCGGGTTGCCGTAGACGGCGGCGGTGGAGGAGAAGACCATCCGGGGCACACCGGCGGCGCGGACCGCGTCGATCAGGGTGAGCGAGCCGACGGTGTTGTTCTGCCAGTACAGCTCCGGCCGGACCATCGACTCACCGGCGGCGATCAGGGCGGCGAAGTGCAGCACCCCGTCGAAGCCCGCCTCGCGGGTGAGCACCCGGGCGGCGTCGGAGATCGGCGCGTCGATCCAGGTGGCCTCCGGGGCGAGGGCCTCCCGGTGCCCGGTGCGCAGGTCGTCGAGAACGACCACCTCGTGACCGGCATCGAGCAGCAGCCGGGTCACCACGCTACCGATGTAGCCGGCGCCGCCGGTGACGAGCAGTTTCACGTCGGAGTCCTTCCGCCTGGCCGCGTTCCGCCGCAGCCGCCCTTTGATCACCCTACGGCCGCCCGGCGTAGCCGCGCTCCGCGCTACCGCGCCACTGCGCCACCGTGCGCGTTCCGGACGCTACGGTCCGCCTCGGCCCGGTGCGGGCTCTACCATCTACAGTCATGCGGGAAGCGGGCGGGCCCGGGTTCCGACGACGACAGTCGGGGCGGACCCGACGCGAGCCGGGGCCGCTGGCCCGGGCGGTCGCCCGGCTGGTGGTGCGGGCCGCGGACGGCGCCACCCGGCTGGTCACCGACCTGCTCGGGGCCAGCCCGGCGGCGGGCCGGGAGCGGATCAGCGAGGCGGAGCTGCGCGACCTGGTCGCCGCCAACACCGTCCTCGACCCGGACGAGCGCCGGATCATCGACGAGGTGCTGGTGGCCGGCGCGAGCCTGGTCCGCGAGGTGATGATGCCCCGCACCGAGGTGGTGTTCCTCTCCGCCGGGCTGAGCCTCGCCGAGGCGTCTCTGCTGGTCCGGGCCGAGCCGCACAGCCGGTACCCGGTGGTCGACGGCACCCACGACGACGTGGTCGGCTTCGTACACCTGCGTGACGTGCTGCTCCGCCCCACCCTCGACCCCTGCACCACCGTCGGCGAGCTGACCCGGGAGGTCAAGCAGTTGCCCGGCAGCAAGCGGGTGCTGGCTGCGCTGACCGAGATGCGCCGCGAGGGGCATCACCTCGCGGTGGTGGTCGACGAGTACGGCGGCACCGCCGGCATCGTCACCCTGGAGGACCTGATCGAGGAGCTGGTCGGCGAGGTCCACGACGAGGGCGACGACGCTCCCGAGTCGGGGGTGGCCAGGTTGCCCGCCGTGGTGGACGGCCGCCTCAACCTCGCCGACTTCGCCGAGCGCACCGGGGTGCGGCTGCCCGCCGGCCCGTACGAGACGGCCGGCGGGTACGTGATGGCGGTGCTCGGCCGGCTGCCGGTGGCCGGCGACGAGGTGCCGGTGGGCCCGGGCCCCGACGACGACGCCCCGGACGATCCGCCCGGCGGGTGGTCGCTGCGGGTGCTCGCGTTGGAGGGGCGCCGGGTGGCCCGGCTCGCGGTCTCCGCGGTCCGCCTGCCCGAGCCGCGGCGCGAGGCTCCCGCCCCGGTGGCGGCGGCGGAGAGCCGACCCGCCGGCCCGTCATGACGTACGCCCCGGGTAGCTGACAGAATGCCGGGATGTCCGACGTACCCGCCCGGCCCCGCGTCTTCTCCGGCATCCAGCCGACGGCCGACTCGTTCCACCTCGGCAACTACCTGGGCGCGGTGCGGCACTGGGTGGCGTTGCAGGACACCCACGACTCGTTCTACTGCGTGGTCGACCTACACGCCATCACGGCGGGGCACGACCCGGTGGTGCTGCGCCAGCGGTCCCGGGTGGCCGCCGCGCAGCTCCTCGCCGTCGGGCTGGACCCGCAGCGCAGCACCCTGTTCGTCCAGTCGCAGGTGCCCGAGCACCCGATGCTGACCTGGGTCCTGGGCTGCATCACCGGCTTCGGCGAGGCCAGCCGGATGACCCAGTTCAAGGACAAGTCGCAGAAGCAGGGCAACGAGCGGGCCAGCGTCGGCCTCTTCACGTACCCGGTCCTCCAGGCCGCCGACATCCTGCTCTATCAGGCGAACGCCGTCCCGGTCGGTGAGGACCAGCGTCAGCACCTGGAGCTCTCCCGCGACCTGGCCCAGCGGTTCAACTCGCTGTTCGGGCAGACGTTCACCGTCCCCGTGCCGCACATCGTGAAGGACACCGCGAAGATCACCGACCTGCAGGACCCGACGGCGAAGATGTCGAAGTCGTCGTCCTCGCCGGCCGGCATCGTCGACCTGCTGGAGGACCCGGCCCGCTCGGCGAAGAAGATCCGCTCGGCGGTAACCGACACCGGCCGCGAGATCGTTTTCGACACCGGGACCAAGCCGGGCATCTCCAACCTGCTCACCATCTACTCGGCTCTGGCCGGGCGGAGCATCGACGACCTGGTGGCCGCGTACGCCGGAAAGGGCTACGGCGACCTGAAGAAGGATCTCGCCGAGGTGGTCCGGGAGTTCGTCGTGCCGATCCAGGAACGCACCCGGGCGTACCTCGACGACCCGGCCCAGCTCGACAAGCTGCTCGCGGTCGGCGCGGAGAAGGCGCGCGCGGTGGCCTCGGTGACGCTGCGCGAGGCGTACGAGCGGGTCGGGTTCCTCCCGCCGGTTCGTTTCGCCTAGCCGACGCGACGGGACGGGACGGGTCGGTGGCCGGAGGGGTGGCGCGGAGCGTGGAGCGCGGGGACGGGGTGCCGGCGTCCGGCGACACCATCCAGATCGGGATCGCGGTGGACATCCCGGAGCCGTGGGGCGGAATGCTCACCCGGCGGCGGGTCGCCACCGGCGACCCCCAGGTGGTCCCGGCGCACGTGACGCTGCTCGGGCCCACCGAGATCCCGGTGGCCGCGCTGCCGGCGGTCGATCGGCACCTCGCCTCGGTGGCCGCCGCCCACCTGCCGTTCACCCTGCACCTGCGCGGCACCGGCACGTTCCGCCCGGTGACCCCGGTGGTCTTCGTGGCGGTGGCCGCCGGGATCAGCGAGTGCGAGCTGCTGGCCGCCGCGATCAGCGCGGCCCCGGAGCTGCACCGCGAGGCCCGATTCCCGTACCACCCGCACGTGACGGTGGCGCAGGAGGTCCCGCCGGAGGCACTGGACAAGGCGTACGAGGACCTGGCGGACTTCTCGGCCATGTTCGAGGTCGTCTCGTTCACCCTGTTCTCGCACAGCGGCCAGGCCCGGTGGCAGCCGCGCCGGGACTTCCTCCTCGGCGCCTGAGTCGACGAGGCCGTCTCCGTGTCAACGGATGATCGGCGAGGATGAGAGCGTGGACCTAATGGGTCGGATCGAGGCCGGCGTCGACCGGTGGGTGGCTGCCTGGCGTCACCGGTCACGGGCCTTCGACCACCTGTGGCGGGCCGGGACGCTCTACACCGAGTCCTTCGGCGGGCGGCTGGCGGCGGCCATCGCCTACTACGGGTTCTTCGCGGTCTTCGCGCTCGCCCTGGTCGCGTACTCGGTCTTCGGGGCGATCCTGGAGGACAACCCCGGGGTCAGCGAGACGGCGGATGACTTCCTCGGGGAGAACCTGCCCTTCCTCGACCCGCAGCAGATCGCCCAGAGCAGCGGTGCCGTCGGGGTGGTCGGGTTGATCATCCTGGTGTTCACCGGGATCGGCTGGGTGGAGGCGATCCGCTCCTCGCAGCGGTTGATCTACGGCCTCAACCAGCAGCCCGGCAACCTGGTGGTGCGCCGGCTGGTCGACCTGGGCGTGCTGCTGTTGGTGTTCGTGATGCTCGGCCTCTCGGTGGCCGCCGTGGACGCGTTGGAATCGTTGTTGCGGTTCCTGCTGCGCAGCACCGGCTCGGTGGGGCTGACGGTGGTGAGCGCGGTGCTCAGCGTGCTGGTCAACGCGGTGCTGGCGATCGCGTTTCTGGTGGTGGTGCCCCGGCTGCGGATGAGTCGCCGCCGCCTGCGCCCGGTGGTGGTCACCGTCGCGGTCGGCATCACCCTGCTGAACACCGTCGGGCGGTACTACGTGGTGCGCACCGAGCGCAATCCGGCCTACACGGTGGTGGCGGGGGCGGTGGGCGTGCTGCTCTACCTGTACCTGCTCAACCAGCTCATCCTGTTCGGCGCGGCGCTCGCCGCGACCAGCCCGTACGGCCGGGTGGTGGACATGTCCGAGGGGCCGCCGCCGGCCGACCTCGACCTCGAAGCCGACGTAGATGCCGACGCCGACGCTGCGGCCGACACCGATCCCGGGACGCCCGGGGGAGCGGGGTGAACATGCTGATCACCGTGGACCCGGCGTCGCCGGTGCCGCCGTACGAGCAGGTGCGCGGGGGGCTTGCCGAGCGGATCGGGGACGGGCGGCTGCCGGTGGGCACCCGGCTGCCGACGGTCCGGCAGTTTGCCGCCGAGCTCGGGCTCGCGGTGAACACCGTGGCCCGCGCTTACCGGGAGCTGGAGTCCGCCGGGCTGCTGGAGACGCGGGGGCGGCACGGCACCTTCGTGGCACCGGGCCGCGACGACGCGGTGGACCGGCTACAGCGGGCGGCGGCCGGTTACGCGGCCGAGGCGCTCCGGCTCGGGGTCGCGCCGGATGCCGCCCTGGACCTGGTCCGGGCCGCACTGGACGCCGCACACCCGGCCATCTTCGGAGCGAACACGGCCACTGCGTAACGGCCGGAGCCGGTCACGCAGGTTTCACCCATCCGCGGCCTCATGTCCCGCGACGAGGCGGACAGGGCGGCCAGCGTCGACCAGGCGAAGGCGTTCCGTTCCCGGGCCAGTGAAGGTGGAAGCCGTTGCTGTCACCCACTCCGGTGACCAGTCCTTACCGAGTGCTATCGCCACACATGTTTTTTGGCTGGGTCTTTTCACGTTGCAAGCCGTGCAGGTTTCATTGCCGTCGGGATTGCTCATGGGAGTCGACGCGCACAATGCAGTGAATATTCCCAGCTGAACATCGTGGTGACGTAATTGCCGACGTCATTTACCGCCACGGCATGGATGTGCAATATTGACCGGCAATCCGTCTGTGGGTATTCTCCGAGGCGGCCAGAGGTGTGTAGTGGCGCCGCTGCTGTTTTGAATTGACACGGGGAGCGCGACTGTGAACGAGACCGAACGGGAGCCCGGATCGGTTCCGAGAGGCGGCGGGACGACCTCGAAGAGGTGGCTCCTGTTGGCAGTGCCTGCCGTGGTGCTGGTTTCGCTCCTGGCCGTCGTGGTGGTGCACTACAGAGATGCGGCCCCACAGCGCCCCCCCGGTTCGCAAGGTGCCAGAGGTGAACCGGGGGAATACCTGCCCAGGTCCCCCACCGCCACCCCCTCCGGACCGGTGCCGGCGTTCGCCGGCATGACACCGAGCAAGGTCACGGACGCCTGGGGCGAGCGGTGGCCCGGTCCGGTGACGGTTGACGGCGCGCTGCATACCATCCGTGTGACGCTGCCGGGCACGCAGGGCCAACTGTCGGCCGCAGTCGGTCAGCCGGATAAGGACCGCCGGGACGAGGTGGCCCACGTCTTCTGCATGGTCAAGCTTCGTGGTGCCGTGCAGCGGCCGTTGCTGAAGAGCCTGGTCGAGGGTTGTCTCGGCCCGGTCCTCAAGGCCAAGGAGCGCACGGTGGTGCTCGACTGGCTGATCAGCGCGGATTTCTCCGTTCCGCATCCGCATGATCAGATCCAGCGGTCCTCCCGGTTCGAACTGCTCGCGAACCATAATTCCGACAAGAACTTTGCCCTCATCCTCAACGCGCGCTGATTCGGGGCGGCACATCGTCGGGGCCGGCCGGCCACCTCCGCCACTGTCGAGCTACTTCGGTGCAAGTTGAGGCGAACGACGCCCACGTTCCCGGCCGGAGCGACCATGATGAGCGCGTGGGCGCACTCGTGACGTTGGACCTGCCGGACGGCTCGCCGATGCACGGCCTGCCGTGGATCATCACCTTCGCCCCGCTCGGCGAGACCGACGCCGACGAGTGGGAGCCGGTGGTCTGTGGCCCGTACGAGCGACCGCACGCGCTGGCCCTCGCCGAGGCGGTGGTGGCCGAGGAGCAGTTGATGGCGGTGGTCGAGCCCTTGCTGCCGGCGCTCTCACCCGGCGAGATCCGCGGCGAGATCGCCGCCGCCCAGACCGCCGCACAGGACGACGCCGCCCGGATCGAGGCGGCCGACCTCTACGGCGACTTCGAGGACGTCATCGACGACGAGCTGGAGGCGGCCGGCGAGGTGGACGAGCGGACCGGGTCGCTCCCGGCACCCGACGAGACCGAACTGCGCGCCGGCTTCGCGCGGATCGCCAGGCTGCTCACCGAGAAGGGCGGGTGAGTCGGGCCGTCGCCGCCACGTCGCTCATGCCTAGCCGCCCGTCGGCGCGGGGCACAACGGACGGCCAGGTCAAGTGCGGGTTACCCCGCTAGGCGCCGGTCGAACCAGGCGGCTGCGTCGACCGCGAGGACGTGCCCGGCGCCCTGCTCGGTGAGCTCGGCGCTGGCGACGACCGGCCGGCCGTACCCGTCGATCAGGACTGCGGCGTCGCTGATGTTGACCACGCAGGTCAGCTCGGCGTCGCCGCCGGTGCGACGGAACGCCAGCACCCCGGGGCCGGTCGTCTCCAGCCAGCTCACGCCGTCGGCGTCGCGGGCGAGCGCGGGGTGCTCGCGCCGGACCCGCAGCGCCGTGCGGTAGAGCTCCAGGGTCGAGCCGGGCACCCCGTCCTGGGCGGCGACCGAGAGGGCGGCCCAGGTGGCGGGGGCCGGCAGCCAGCCCGGCTGGCCACCCTCGGGCCCGAAGCCGTACGGGGGAAGCTGGCCGCCCCACGGGATCGGCACCCGACAGCCGTCCCGGCTCTCGCCGGTGCGCAGGAACGACGGGTCCTGGCGCAGCTCGTCCGGCAGGTCGAGCACCTCGGGCAGGCCCAGTTCCTCACCCTGGTAGACGTACGCGCAGCCGGGCAGGGCGAGCATCAGCAGGCTGGCCGCGCGGGCCCGGCGCAGCCCGACCTCGCCGTCGCCGTACCGGGTGACGTGCCGCTGCTTGTCATGGTTGGAGAGCACCCAGGTGGTGGGCGCGCCGACGATGGCCGCCTCGGCCAGCGCCGTGCCGATCACCTTGCGGAACGAGTCGGCCGACCAGGTGGCGTCGAGGAAGTCGAAGCTGAACGCCTGGTGCAGTTCGTCCGGGCCGATGTAGCGGGCCAGCCGCTGCGGCGTCTCGGCCCACGCCTCGGCGACCGCCATCCGGCCGCCGGGGTAGCTGTCCAGGATCGGCCGCCAGGCCCGGTAGATCTCGTGCACCTCGTCCTGGTCGAAGTACGGCAGCCGGCCCTTGCCGAGCAACTCCGACTGGCGCTGGCCGGTGGTCATCGTGCTGAAGCCGACGTCCGGCAGCCCTTCGGCCTTGATCATGCCGTGGGCGACATCGACGCGGAACCCGTCGACGCCCCGGTCGAGCCAGAAGCGCAGGACGTCCTCGAACTCGGCGCGGACCTCGGCGTGGCGCCAGTTGAGGTCGGGCTGGGCCGGGTCGAACAGGTGCAGGTACCACTGGCCGTCGGGCACCCGGGTCCAGGCCGGGCCGCCGAAGATGCTCTCCCAGTCGTTCGGCGGCAGTTCGCCGTGGGCGCCCCCGCCGTCGGCGAACAGGTAGCGGGCCCGCTCGGGGGAGCCGGGGGCGGCGGCGAGCGCGGCGGCAAACCACGGGTGCGCGCTGGAGGTGTGGTTGGGCACCAGGTCGACGATGATCCGCAGGCCCACGGCGTGCGCGTCGGTGATCATCGCGTCGAAGTCGGCGAGCGTGCCGAAGCTCGGGTCGACGTCCCGGTGGTCGGTGACGTCGTAGCCGCCGTCGATCATCGGCGAGGTGTAGAAGGGGGTGAGCCAGAGCGCGTCGGCCCCGAGGTCGCGCAGGTACGGCAGGCGCTCCCGGATGCCCCGGAGGTCACCGACCCCGTCGCCGTCGGAGTCGGCGAAGCTGCGGACGTAGACCTGGTAGACGACCGCGGAGCGCCACCAGTCGTCGTCGGAGGTCAGCGGCGTGGGCTTGCTGGCGGTCATCGGTGGCGATCCCCGTTCTCTGGCGCGCAGGACGGCAATGGGTGGCATGGCACGGCGGTGTGTCATCCGGGTGTCAGAGCAGGATGAAGCCCGGTGGCTGCAAGAGTCAAGCAGGGCTTGCGCAAGAAATGACGTCGGCGCTGCGGGCTGGGCGGCGCGGGCGGGGCCGATGGGGGCCGACGGGGCTGGGGTGCGGGGGCCTCAGGCGGACACGGCGAGCGCCGGCGGCGCCGGGCGTTGGCGGGCGGAGCCGCCCGCCGTCGGGTCGGCGGTGGCCTGCCGGACGACGGCGGTGGAGCCGCGCACCACCAACTCGGGCCGGAACAGGTACTCCGAGTGCGGGGCACCGTGGCCGTTGATCTCGTCGACCAGGGCCCGGACCGCGGCCACCGCCATGGCGGCCACCGGCTGCCGCATCGTGGTCAGGGGCGGGTCGGTGAAGGCCATCAGGGGCGAGTCGTCGTACCCGACCACCGACAGGTCACCCGGGACGGAGAGGCCCCGCTGCCGGGCCGCCCGGATCGCGCCGAGCGCCATCAGGTCGGAGCCGCAGGCCAGCCCCGTCACCCCGCGCTCCAGCAGCCGTCCGGCGGCCGCCTCGCCGCCCTCCACGCCGAAGAGGGTCAGCTCGGCCAATTCGTCGAGCTCGGCGCCCGACAGGCCGGTCAGCCGCTCCATGGCGGCCCGCCAGCCGGCCACCCGACGCTGCACCGGGACGAACCGGTTCGGCCCGGTGATCAGCCCGATCCGGCGGTGCCCGAGGGCGACCAGGTGGGCAACGGCCAGCTCGGTGGCCTCCCGGTCGTCGCAGGAGACGAAGGGTGCGGCGATGCCCGGCGCGTAGCCGTTGATCATGACGACCGGCAGGGGCCGGGCGATCAGCGCGCGGTACCGGTCGTGGTTGGCCGCGGTGTCGGCGTGCAGGCCGGAGACGAAGACGATGCCGGAGACCTGGCGGTCGAGCAGCATCTCGACGTACTCGTCCTCGGTGACCCCGCCCGGGGTCTGGGTGCACAGCACCGGGGTGAACCCGCTCTGCGCCAGGGTCGACTCGATCACCTGGGCGAAGGCGGGGAAGATCGGATTGTCCAGCTCCGGCACGACCAGGCCGACGAGGCCGGCGCTGCGCTTGCGGAGCCGGGCCGGGCGCTCGTAGCCGAGGACGTCGAGGGCGGTCAGGACGGCCTGCCGGGTCTCGGCGGCCACGCCGGGGCGGTCGTTGAGCACCCGCGACACCGTGGCCTCACTGACTTCGGCCTGCTGGGCGATGTCGGACAGTCGAGCGCGCATGGCCGCACTTTAGCTCACCGGCAAGTTCTTGCGTACACGTCTGCAAGCCCTTCCATTACTTGCAACCTCTTGCTAACGTCCCGGCAACATGCGAGAGCAGCGGCGCCGCAACCGGACGCCGGTAGCAAAAACGACCGAAGGTTCCCACTGGCGGGCGGCCCTTCCCCCGGCGCCACCGCCATGACGACAGGAGTACCGATGCGCATCCGTACCGCGGGTGTGGTCGCCGTCCTCGGCCTGGCGCTGGCCGCCTCCGGCTGCGGCGGTGGCGACGACGACAGCAAAGCGCCGGCCGCGAAGGAGTCCGCCGGCGCCGCCGGCGGCAAGCTGGTGATCTGGGCCGACGACAAGCGGGCCGCTGCCCTGAAGCCGTTCGCCGAGAAGTTCGGCCAGGAGAACGGTGTGACCGTCGAGGTCCAGGCCGTCTCCAAGGACCTGCAGACCAACTTCGTCACCGCCTCCCAGCAGGGCAGCGGCCCGGACGTCGTGGTCGGCGCGCACGACTGGATCGGCAACCTGGTGCAGAACGGCGCCATCGACCCGGTGCAGCTCGCCGCCGAGCAGAAGAGCGGCTTCAACGAGACCGCCGTCAAGGCCGTGACGTTCAACGGTCAGGTCTACGGCGTGCCGTACGCCATGGAGAACCTGGCGCTGCTGCGCAACACCGACCTGGCCCCCGAGGCGCCGAAGACGATCGAGGATCTGGTCGCCTCCGGCAAGAAGCTCAAGGCTGAGAAGAAGGCCAGCGAGATCCTCTGCCTGCAGTCCGGCCAGAACGGCGACGCGTACCACATCTACCCGCTGTACTCCTCGGCCGGCGGCTACCTCTTCGGCACCGACGCCAACGGCGACTACGACCCGAAGGACCTGGGCGTGGGCAAGCCGGAGTCGATCGCGGCGTTCCAGAAGATCGCGAAGCTCGGCGAGAAGGGCGACGGTGCGCTGAAGCGTTCCATCACCCCGGAGAACTCGATCGCCACCTTCACCAGCAAGAAGTGCGCCTACCTGGTCTCCGGCCCGTGGGCCGTCGCCGACGCGAAGAAGGCCGGCATCTCCTACGACATCTCCCCGGTCCCCGGCTTCGCCGGCGGCAAGGAGGCCCAGCCGTTCGTGGGCGTCCAGGCCTTCTACGTCGCTTCCAAGGGCAAGAACAAGGCCCTGGCCCAGGAGTTCGTGACCAACTACACCACCAAGCCCGAGTTGGCCGTGGCGCTGTACAACGCCGAGCCCCGCCCGCCGGCGCTGACCGCCGCGCTGGAGCAGGTCAAGGGCAACGACCCGGACCTGGCCAAGTTCACCGAGGCCGGGAAGAACGGCCAGGTGCTCCCGGCGATCCCGGCCATGGCCGCGATCTGGGACCCGTTCGGCAAGGCCGAGGCCGCCATCATCGGCGGCGCCGACCCGGCCAAGACGATCACCGCTGCCGGCAAGACGATCTCCGGCCAGATCAAGTAATGAGCACCGAGCTGTCCGGCCCGGGTTCCGCCAAGCGGAACCCGGGCTGGGAGCCCGCCGGCCCCGGGCTCCCGCGCACCGCACGCGTGCGTAACGACGCGCCGATCAGCGCGATGGGCCTCATCGTCAAGGTGGTCCTGCTCGGCATGGTGGCCGGGATCGCGATCTGGGCGGCCTTTCCACTCGCCGAGGCCGAGAAGTGGTTCGGGCTGGCCGTGCTGGCGGTCACCACCGCCGCCCTGTTCTACCTCTACCTCACCCCGCGGCACATCCCCGCCAAGTACCTGCTCCCCGGCACGATCTTCCTGATCGCCTTCCAGGTCTTCCCGGTGCTCTACACCGCCAGCACCGCCTTCACGAACTTCGGTGACGGCCACCGTGGCAGCAAGGACGACGCGATCGTCGCGATCCAGAGCTCCTCGGTGAAGCAGGTCCCCGGCTCCACCGAGTACGCCCTGTCGATCGCCACCGAGGGCGACCCGGCCACCGGCTCGATGGTCTTCCTGGTCACCGATCCGAAGACCGGCGCCGTCTCCGCCGGTGACGCCGAGGGGCTGCGCCAGCTCGACGCCGCCGAGGTCACCGTCGCGCCGGGCGGCAGGGTCACCGCCGCCGACGGCTACACGGTGCTCAACTTCGGCCAGGCCAGTGCCCGGAGCAAGGAGATCACCGACCTGGTCGTGCCGACCTCCGGCGGTGCGCTGCGCTCCGCCGGGCTGTCCCGCGCGTACGAGGGCACGGCGATCCGGGCGTACGACGTGGGCTGCGACTGCGTCACCGACAGCGAGAGCGGCCGGACCTGGACCGCCGACGAGGCGACCGGCTCCTTCGTCGCCGCCGACGGCGAGCGGCTCTCCCAGGGCTGGAAGGTCAACGTCGGGCTGAAGAACTTCACCCAGATGCTCACCGACCCGAACATCTCCGGGCCGTTCTTCGGCACTCTGCTGTGGAACTTCGCCTTCGGGATCGGCTCGACCGGGCTCACCTTCCTGCTCGGCATGGCCATCGCCCTGGCGCTGCACTCGCCCCGGATGCGGGGCACCAACCTCTACCGGGTGCTGCTGATCCTCCCGTACGCCATGCCGTCATTCGCGATGCTGCTGATCTGGCGGGACATGTTCAACACCGACTTCGGTTTGATCAACAACCTGTTCGGGCTCGGGGTCGACTGGTTCGGGGAGGCGTGGTCTGCCCGTGCCGCGGTGCTGCTGGTGCAGCTCTGGCTGGGCTACCCGTACATGTTCCTGGTCGCCACCGGCGCGTTGCAGGCCATCCCCAAGGAGCTGACCGAGGCCAGCTCGGTCGACGGCGCCTCGCCCTGGCAGTCGTTCCGCGCGGTCACCCTGCCGCTGCTGCTGGTCGCGCTCTCCCCGCTGCTGATCGCGTCGTTCGCGTTCAACTTCAACAACATCAACGCGATCTGGCTGACCACCGAGGGCGGCCCGTTCGCGGCGGACAACCCGCGCAACGGGGCGACCGACCTGCTGATTACGTACACGTACCGGCTGGCGTTCGGCGCCCAGGGCGCGGAGTTCGGCATGGCCGCCGCGGTGTCGATCTTCATCTTCGCGATCGTGGCGACGGTGTCGGCGATCAGCTTCCGCAACACCCGTAAGCAGGAGGAGGTCTACTCGTGAGCGCCGGTGCTGTGAGCGCGAGGAGTCAGCTTGCGAGCCCCGCAGTCGCGAACGGAGGGCCGGTGCCGGTAAGCGCTGGGGGTGGGCGGCGGAGCCGCTGGTTCAGCCAGGTCGGGTGGCGGCACGTGGTCGGGGTGCTGGCGGTGGCGTTCAGCCTCTTCCCGATCCTGTTCGTGCTCTCGGCGGCGCTCAACCCGCTCGGCACCCTGTCGTCGAGCACCCTGCTGCCGACCCAGGGGGTGTCGCTGGAGAACTTCTCCAACCTCTTCGAGAACACGGCCTTCGGCCGCTGGTTCCTCAACTCGCTGATGATCGCCGGCCTGGCGAGCTTCGTGTCGATCTTCCTGTCCTCGCTGGCGGCGTACGCGTTCTCCCGGATGCGCTTCGCCGGCCGCCGGATCGGGCTGCTCAGCCTGCTGCTGATCCAGATGTTCCCACAGTTCCTGGCGATCGTGGCGATCTTCCTGATCTTCACCACGGTCACCGACCTGTGGCCGGGGATCGGGTTCAACACCCCGTGGGGCCTGTTCCTGCTCTACATGGGCGGCGCTCTGGGCGTGAACACCTGGCTGATGAAGGGCTTCTTCGACACCCTCCCTCGGGAGCTGGACGAGTCCGCCACGATGGACGGCGCCTCGCATGCCCAGGTCTTCTTCCGGATCATGCTGCCGCTGGTGGCGCCGATCCTGGCGGTGACCGCGCTGCTGTCGTTCATCGGCACGATCAACGAGTTCATGATCGCCAATGTGTTCCTCACCGACACCGAGTCCAAGACCCTCGCGGTCGGCATGTGGGGCCTGGTGGCCGGCGAACGCAACAACAACTTCGGAATGTTC
The DNA here is from genome assembly GCF_033804645.1 of Micromonospora sp. RTGN7. Lineage (NCBI taxonomy): Bacteria > Bacillati > Actinomycetota > Actinomycetes > Micromonosporales > Micromonosporaceae > Micromonospora > Micromonospora sp. RTGN7. The sequence goes on from NZ_JAPZLF010000004.1 coordinate 168,570, forward strand.
GCGGCGGGCACCCTGCTCACCGCGATCCCTACGGTGCTGGTCTTCCAGCTCCTCCAGCGCTACATCGTCTCTGGCCTCACCTCCGGCGCGGTGAAGGGGTGAGCCTCCCGGCCGGCCGGTCCCTCCCGTGCCGACCCGGCTCCGGAAGGACACCGGCATGATTTCGCTGCACCCGCACCACGACGGCTCCGCCACCTACGTCCCCGAACAGGAGCCCGCCCTTGGGCAGAGCGTCCCGGTCTTCATCCGGGTCCCCGCCGGGGCCGACGTGCAGACCGTGTACGTGCGCACCACGCCGGACGGCGAGCCCCGCTTCGCCGAGGCCGTCGTCGACCGCCGCACCGGCTCCGACGTCTGGTGGCGCGCCGACGTCGAGGTGCGCAACCCGGTCAGCAACTACCGGTTCATGCTCGCCGGTGCCCGCAGCCACCGCTGGCTCAACGCCGCCGGTCGGTTCGACCACGACGTGCCGGACAACGGCGACTTCAAGCTGGTCAGCCACGCCCCGCCGCCGGCCTGGACCCGGGACGCGGTGATCTACCAGATCTTCCCCGACCGGTTCGCCCGCTCGGCCGCCGCCGCCGGCCGGACCGCCCCGGACTGGGCGATCCCCTGCGACTGGGACACCCCGGTGATCGGGCGCGGCCCGGAGACGCCGCGCCAGTTCTACGGCGGCGACCTCGACGGCATCGCCGAGCGGCTCGACCACCTGGACCGGCTCGGCGTCAACACCATCTACCTGACGCCGATCTTCCCGGCCCGCTCCAACCACCGGTACGACGCGGCCGGCTTCGACACCGTCGACCCGCTGCTCGGCGGGAACGCCGCGCTGGCCCGGCTCGCCGCCACCGTCCGGGCCCGGGGGTGGCGGCTGCTCGGCGACATCACCAGCAACCACACCGGCGACGCGCACGAGTGGTTCACCGCCGCCCTGGCCGACCCACACGCCCCCGAGCGGGAGCTGTACTACTTCGACGAGGTGACCGGCGGCGACAACTCCAGCTCGGCTGACGGCCATGATTCGGCCTCCGCGTTGCTTGGCGGCGCTCCGGGCCGAATGCAGGCAGGTCTGACGTCGCGCCGCGACCTGGAGCCGTCGTACGAGTCGTGGAACGGGGTGCGGTCGCTGCCGAAGCTGAACTGGGGCAGCGCCGAGCTGCGCCGCCGGTTCGCCACCGCCGAGGACTCCCCGCTGCGCCGGTGGCTGCGGCCCCCGTACTCCCTCGACGGGTGGCGGGTGGACGTGGCGAACATGACCGGCCGGCGGGGCGCGGACGCGTACACCCACGAGGTGGCGCGGCTGCTGCGCGAGGTGGTCGCGCAGACCCGGGCCGACGGGCTGGTGCTCGGCGAGCACGGCCACGACCACACCGGCGACCTGGACCGCGACGGCTGGCACGGCACGATGAACTACGTCGGCTTCACCGACCCGGTCTGGTCGTGGCTGCGCCACGGCGACGACCCGGTGCCGAACTTCCTCGGCACCCCGGGCGGGGTCCGGCGGCGGGACGCCCACGCGGCGTTGGCGACCATGGACACCTATCGGTCGCTGATCTCCTGGCGGTCGTACGTGCACTCGTGGCAGCTCCTCGGCTCGCACGACTCGGCCCGAATCCGCACCGTGGTGGGCGACGCGGCCCGGCAGGAGGTGGCCGCCGGCCTGCTTGCCACGATGCCGGGCACTCCGGTGATCTTTGCCGGGGACGAGCTGGGGCTGACCGGCGCGAACGGGGAGGGGGCGCGCACCCCGATGCCGTGGCACCGGCCGGAGAGCTGGGACGCCTCGACGTTCGCCGCGTACCGCGCGCTGGTCGCGTTGCGCCGCGCCGAGCCCGCGCTGCGCCACGGCGGCCTGCGCCGGTTGCACGCCGACGCGGAGACGATGATCTTCCTGCGCGAGGCCCCGACCGGCGCGGTGCTGGTGCTGGCCCGGCGGGCCGCTGGCACCCCGGCCCGGATCGCCGGCCTGCCGGCGGGGGAGAACGTTTACGGCGGCGCTCCCGCGCTGCGCCCGGACGCCGACGGCACGGTCGTATTGCCCGGCGACGGCCCGACCTTCCAGGTCTGGCGACTCGGCTGACCGGCCCGGCGGTGACCCGGCCTGGCGACGGGGGCCGGCGGGGTCGCCCCGGTGGTGAGCCGCCCCCTATCCCGGGCGGGCCCCTACTACGAAGCGTCGTTGATAGGGGAGGATGGGTGCGTGGAAGCTCTGAGACTGATACTGCGCTACGTCCATCTGATCGGTTTCGCCCTGCTGCTCGGCGGCGCGATCGTTCAGTACATCAGCGGAAAGTTGCGGATCAACCCGGCCATGCTCTGGGGAGCCGTGATCATGTTGGCGACCGGGATCGGCCTCTCCGCGCCGCTGCGCGACGGCAACGAGCCGGACCCCGCGAAGCTTGTTACCAAGTTGGTGCTCGCGCTACTGATCTTTGTCATGGTCTTCTTCTCCCGTAAGCGGGAGTCGGTCAACCGGGGCCACTTCCTCACCATCGTCGGGTTGACCCTGGTCAACGCGGCGGTGGCGGTTTTCTGGCGGTAACCCCCTGACCGGGGCAGAGGTGGCGGGACCGGACGTTTGTGACACCCGTTCGGTCACTGTCAGCACGAGAAGTGATCTGCCCCACGACAAGGGTTACGTAGGGGTAACAGGCACTCATCAGTCGTGCACGATTGGCGGCCGGTGGGTGGGCGCGGGCGTACGCTCCCGTCCGTAACGTGGGACGCCGGGGTGCGAACGCAGACCGGCTCAAGGGCTGCCACCGCGCAGAGCGGTGTGCAATGGGAAGGAGACGTCTTGCGCTCTGTGCGTGGGATGCGGATCGCCTCCGCCTTCGTGGCGGGTGGGCTGGTGCTGGGCGCCGCCGCGTGTGGTGAGGCCCCCGAGGACGACAACAACAACGCTACTGGTGGCAACGCCGCCAAGAAGTACAGCGCCTGCATGGTGACCGACGTCGGCGGTATCGACGACAAGTCGTTCAACACCTCCGCCTGGAAGGGTCTGGAGGAGGCCAAGAAGGCCAACGCCAACATCGAGACCAAGTTCGTCGCGTCGAAGGCCGAGGCGGACTACGAGGTCAACCTGACCGGGTACGTCAACCAGAAGTGCGACTTCATCCTGGCCGTCGGCGGCCTGATGTCCGACGCCACCAAGAAGATCGCCGCGGCGAACCCGAACCAGCAGTTCGGCATCGTGGACGCCGACCCGGCTGTCGGCAACGTCTACCCGATGCAGTTCGACACCGCCCAGGCGGCCTTCCAGGCCGGCTACCTGGCCGCCGGGATGTCCAAGACCGGCAAGGTCGGCACCTACGGCGGCCTGCCGATCCCGCCGGTGACCATCTTCATGGACGGCTTCGCCGACGGTGTGGCGCACTACAACAAGGCCAAGGGCAAGAACGTCCAGGTGCTCGGCTGGAACAAGGCGACCCAGAAGGGTTCCTTCACCAACGACTTCAGCAAGCAGGACGAGGGCAAGAAGGTCTCCGACACCCTGGTCGCCCAGGGCGCGGACGTCGTCATGCCGGTTGCCGGTGGCGCCGGACTCGGCACCACCGCGGCGGCCCAGGCCTCCGGCGGCAAGTACTCGGTCGTCTGGGTCGACATCGACGGCTGCGAGAGCACCCCGAACTGCTCGGCGCTGCTGACCACCGTGGTCAAGAACATCTCTGACGCCGTCAAGGAGGCCGTGGTCAAGGCCGCCGGTGGCGAGAAGCTCCAGGCCGCCCCGGGCTTCGTGGGCAACCTGGCCAACAACGGCGTCTCGATTGCCCCGTACCACGACTTCGACAGCAAGGTCCCGGCGGACCTCAAGGCCGAGGTCGAGAAGATCAAGGCGGACATCGCCGCCGGCACCATCACGATCACTTCGAAGGCCCAGCCGACCAAGTGACCGATCCGCCGGCCACTGCGGTGCGACCATCGACCGCAGGGGCCGGCGGGCCTCAGGCATGACGACCGGCCGCCTCGACGTACGCGGGGACATCACCCGCGCCGCCGGGGCGGCCGGTTCGCACCACCCGACGTCCGGTCCGGCCCGGTGACCGGTTCGGCAGCGGCTACGCTGCACCATCGCTCACACTCCAGGAGGTTGCGCTGAGACTCGAACTGCGCGGCATCACCAAGCGGTTCGGTGATCTGGTCGCCAACGACCACATCGACCTGACGGTGGAGCCTGGAGAGATTCACGCCCTGCTCGGCGAGAACGGTGCGGGCAAGTCGACCCTGATGAACGTGCTCTACGGGCTCTACCAGCCCGACGAGGGCGAGATCCTGGTCGACGGGACACCGCTGAAGCTGAAGGGCCCGTCCGACGCGATCGCGGCCGGGATCGGCATGGTGCACCAGCACTTCATGCTGGTGCCGGTCTTCACCGTGGCCGAGAACGTCATGCTCGGCTCCGAGCAGGTCAAGGGCGGCATCGCCGGCTTCCTGGACCGGCGCCGGGCCCGCCGTGAGGTCGCCGAGGTCTCCGAGCGGTACAACCTTCGGGTCGACCCGGACGCGGTGATCGAGGACCTGCCGGTCGGCATCCAGCAGCGGGTGGAGATCGTCAAGGCCCTCACCCGCGACGTCGACCTGCTGATCCTCGACGAGCCGACGGCCGTGCTCACCCCGCAGGAGACCGACGAGCTGCTGACGGTCATGCGGTCGCTGAAGGCCGCCGGCAAGTCGATCGTCTTCATCACCCACAAGCTCGGTGAAATCAAGGCCATCGCCGACCGGATCACCGTGATCCGGCGCGGGAAGACCGTGGGCACCGCCTCGCCGACGGCGAGCCGGGACGAGCTGGCCGCCCTGATGGTGGGCCGCAGCGTCCGGCTGACCGTGGACAAGGAGCCGGCCGTCCCGGGCCGGCCGATCCTGGAGATCGCCGGCCTGGTCGTCGACGACGACCGGCAGATCCGCGCCGTCGACGGGGTGGACCTCACCGTGCACGCGGGCGAGGTGCTCGGCGTGGCGGGTGTGCAGGGCAACGGCCAGACCGAGCTGATCGAGGCGGTCATGGGCCTGCGTCCGGTCCTCGCCGGCACGGTCACCCTCGACGGTCAGCCGGTGCACGGCTGGTCGACCAAGAAGGTGCTCCGCGCCGGGGTCGGTTACGTCCCCGAGGACCGCAGCGTCGACGGCCTGGTCAAGGAGTTCAGCGTCGCCGAGAACCTGGTGCTGGACATCTACGACCGGCCGCCCTTCGGCAAGGGGCTGTCGCTGAAGCCGGACGCCATCGCGGCGTCGGCGCGGGAGCGGATCGAGCAGTTCGACGTCCGCACCCCGTCGGCCGACGCGGCCGTCGGCACGCTCTCCGGCGGCAACCAGCAGAAGGTGATCGTGGCTCGGGAACTGTCCCGACCGCTGAAGCTCTTCATCGCCGCCCAACCCACCCGCGGCGTCGACGTCGGCTCCATCGAGTTCATCCACTCCCGGGTGATCCGGGAGCGGGACCAGGGCACCGCCGTCATGGTCGTCTCCAGCGAGCTGGACGAGGTGATCAACCTGGCCGACCGGATCGCGGTGATGTACCGCGGCCGGGTCATCGGCATCGTCGGCCCGAACACCCCCCGCGAGGAGATCGGCCTGCTGATGGCCGGCATCACCCCCGACGCGGCCCCCGAACTCGTCGAGCCGGCCCCCGACTCGCCGGCTGCCGGCGACACGGCATCCCCGGCCCCGGCTCCCGAGGGCCCCGGTAACGAGGACAAGGCATGAGCGACTCGAACCCGTTGTCGGGCTCCCCTGACAAGGAGCCGGCGACCGAGGACCAGGCGGCGCGGGTCTCGGCCGGCGACACCGACCGGACCGTCACCGCCACCGCGCCGAAGCGGCCGGAGCCGGCGACCCGGCCCACCCTGGGCCGGCTGTTCCTGGACAACCTCTGGGCGGCCAACACGGTCACCGTCACGGTGCTCGCGGTGCTGCTGGCGATGCTCGTCGGCGCCGTGTTGATCATCGTCTCGGACCCGGACGTGCTGGCCACCTACGGCTACATCACGGCCCGCCCGGGCGACGCGTTCAGCGCGAGCTGGACGGTGGTCAGCGAGGCGTACGCGAACCTGTTCAAGGGCGCGATCTTCGACCCGGAGGCGTCCGGGTTCAGCGCGGCGCTCAGCCCGATCTCGGAGACGCTGACCTACACCGCACCGCTGGTCTTCACCGGCCTGTCGGTGGCGCTCGCCTTCCGGGGCGGCCTGTTCAACATCGGTGCCCAGGGCCAGGCCACCATCGGCGTCATCTTCGCCGCGCTGGCCGGCTTCCTGCTGCCACTGCCCCCGGTGCTGCACCTGCTCGTCGCCCTGATCGCCGGCGCGGTCGGTGGCGCGCTCTGGGGCTTCATCCCGGGAATCCTCAAGGCGCGCACCGGCGCCCACGAGGTGATCAACACGATCATGCTCAACTACGTCGCGGTCTACTTCCTCTCCTGGATCATCGTCCAGAGCGGCGTGCAGAACCCCGACCGGGCCGACGCGATCAGCAAGCCCGTGGACTCCTCCGCCCAGCTGCCCCGACTGCTCGGCGACAACCTGCGGGTGCACGCCGGCATCCTGCTGGCCGTGCTGGCCGCCTGGTTCGTCGCCTGGCTGCTCAACCGCTCCACCTTCGGCTTCGAGCTGCGTGCGGTCGGCGCCAACCCGGACGCCGCCCGCACCGCAGGCATCAGCGTCTCCCGCACCTACGTGCTGATGATGGCGCTCGCCGGGTTGCTCGCCGGGTTCGGCGGCAGCCAGATGGTGCTCGGCTCGACGGCCACCGCGCTGACCCCGCTGGTGATCGCCCAGATCGGCTTCGACGGCATTCTGGTGGCCCTGCTGGGCCGGGTGAAGCCGTGGGGCGTCCTGCTGGCCGCGCTGCTCTTCGGCGCGCTCCAGGCCGGCGGCAACCGGATGCAGTCGTACTCGGGGATCTCACTGGAGCTGGTCACGGTGCTCCAGGCGCTGATCGTCATCTTCATCGCCGCGCCGGCCCTGGTGAAGGCGATCTTCCAGCTCCGGGCCGCCCGCGCCGCCCGGTTGCAGACGAGCCTTGCGGCGAAGGGCTGGTAACGCATGTCAACCATGGCTGTCCCGGACATCGCCGTTTCCCAGGTCGACCACGGCTTCTGGAATCGCACCCGGAAGGTCGGCCTGGTGCTGCTGGCGCTCGGGGTGATCTCGGCGGTGCTCTTCGGGGCGCTCGCCACCGATCAGCAGGCCCGCTTCACCCTCAGCGAGACCGAGGGCGGCGCCGCACTGGAGATCAACGGCACCATCGGGGCGATCCTGTTCGGGGTCATCGCCGCGGCGACCGGCGCGGCGCTGCTGGCCGGCGTGCCGAAGCGCTGGTTCGCCGTGCTGCTCGGCCTCGGGCTGGCCGCCTTCGTGCTCTCCTTCCTGTGCTGGCAGGTGTCGGCCGCCCCCGAGGGGCGCAACTTCATGCCGCTGGTCAACATGGTGCGCGGCACCTTCATCCTGGCCCTGCCGCTGATCTTCGGTGCCCTCTCCGGCCTGCTCTGCGAGCGCTCCGGCGTGGTCAACGTGGCCATCGAGGGGCAGTTGCTGATGGGCGCCTTCAGCGGCGCACTGTTCGGCAGCCTCTCCGGCAGCGTCTGGGTGGGCCTGGTGGCCGCCGCGGTCGGCGGCGCGTTGATCTCGCTGCTGCTCGCCATCTTCGCCATCCGCTACCTGGTCGACCAGGTGGTGATGGGCATCGTGCTGAACCTGCTGGCCGTCGGCATCACCGGCTTCCTCTACGAGCGGCTGATGCAGACCAACACGGAGCGGTACAACTCCGCGCCCCGGTTCGGCAACTGGGAGATCCCGCTGCTCTCCGACATTCCGGTGCTCGGGCCGGCGCTGTTCAGCGCCAACATCTTCCTCTACCTCGGGTTGCTGCTGGTGCTCGTCATCCACATCGCCCTGTTCCGCACCCGCTGGGGGCTGCGCACCCGGTCGGTCGGGGAGCACCCGACCGCCGCCGACACCCTCGGCGTGAAGGTGCTGCGGCTGCGCTACCGCAACGTCGTGCTGGCCGGCGTGGTGGCCGGGATCGGCGGGGCGTCGTACACGCTGGCGCTCTACTCGTTCACCAAGAACATGATCGGCGGCAAGGGCTTCATCGCCCTGGCCGCGCTGATCTTCGGCCGGTGGAGCCCGACGGGCGCGCTGCTCGCCGCGCTCTTCTTCGGCTTCGCCGACCAGCTCGGCACGTACCTCGGGGCGATCGGCAGCAGCATTCCGAGCCAGTTCCTGGCGATGCTGCCGTACCTGGCGACGATGCTGGCCGTGGCAGGCCTGGTCGGCAGGGTCCGCGCGCCAGCCGCCAACGGCAAGCCGTACATCAAGGGCTGAGAACTGATCGGATCCGTGCCCGGCCGGGGGAGTCCCGGCCGGGCACGGTCGTCTCCGCGGTCGGGAGGGACGGCGATGCCACTGATCGGACGGCCTCCCGGCCGGCTGATCCCGCCCCGGTCAGAGCAGTCCGGCGTGGATCAGCGACATCGGCACCTCCGGTCGCCGGTCCTCCCATCGCCCCTCGTCCGCCGACCACCAGTAGTACCGCTCGCCGAGCAGCCGTTCCCAGATCGCCAGCAGGTCGGTGAGCGAGGCCGTGTGGGCCACTCCGACGTCCTCCGGCTGGGCTGCCCACAGGTGAAGGGGAACCCCGACGTCGGTCGCCCCGTCGAGATTGGCGAAGACCAGGTTCGCGTCGAACGCGAACAGCGGCATCCACGACGGTCGCCAGTAGCCGTCCCAGTCCCGATCGTCGGCCGGGTAGTGCGGGCGACCGCAGAGCTTCAACATCAGCGCCCGCTCCGACAGCGCCTCATCGAGGGAGAGTAGCTCCCACCCGCCGGGGCCGACCTGGCTCTCCGTCCCGAGCCTGGTCCCCGGCTGGAACCGTCGTACCCCGTCGTGCCGGCCCCACCACAGCCGCAGCTCGTCCGGCAGGGCCGACCCGAGGGGGCGGAACCGGGCGGCCAGTTCGTCCTCGGCCAGCCCCGGCGCGAGCCGACCGGCGATCGGTGCCCCGTGCTCACGCCAGCGGGCCTCAAGCGCTTCGAGGATGTCGGCCGTCCTTCCCTGAGTCTCAGACATCGTCGGAGGGTGGCACGGGCGGTCGACACGCGCAATCACCCCAAATGGGCGGTCCCGGACGGGTGCCGCGCGGTGGCCGGCCACCAGGGTCTCCGGGGACTCGTTGAGCTCGATCGGGTGGCCCGCCCAGCCGATCACGGCCAGGGCGGCGGCCCGCACGCACCGTGGCCCGCCCCTGCCCGCCCCTGGCCGGCGTGAATTGGGCAGAATGACGAGATGACCGACATTGACTGGGAGCGGCTGCGGGCCGCCGCCACCGAGGTGATGCGACACGCGTACGTGCCGTACTCGAAGTTCCCGGTCGGGGCCGCCGCCCTGGTCGACGACGGCCGGATCGTGGTCGGCTGCAATGTGGAGAACGCCGCCTACGGCGTGGTGCTCTGCGCCGAGTGCGGGGTGGTCTCCTCGCTGCACGCCACCGGCGGCGGCCGGATCGTCGCGCTCTCCTGCGTGGACGCCACCGGCGAGCCGCTCATGCCGTGCGGCCGGTGTCGGCAACTGCTCTGGGAGCAGGGCGGCCCGCAGTGCCTGATCGAGGCCCGGGGCGGCCCGCTGACCATGGCGGAGTTGCTGCCGCACGCGTTCGACGTGACCGACCTGGAGGCGGTGACCGGCGAGGACCCGGTGCCGGTGGTGCCGGACCGGCTGGCCGCCTGGCGCGGTCGGGGCACCGTCTTCGTGCACCCGGACCTCTCCGCCGGCCAGCAGGTGTGGACGGCGTACTGGGAGCGGTCGGCCGGGGACACCGAGGGCGCCGAGACCGGCGTGCTGGAGGAGGGCCCGAGCTGGAACGCCCCGGCGGACGCGATCACCTGGGGCCACGCCCGTACCCCGCGTGTGGTGGTGGTCGACGCGGCCGGCACCATCTTCTGGGCGGGCGATGGAGAGCCCCCGATGGAGATCCCGATCCGCTGGGGTGGCTGAGCCCCTTCGACCGGCCACCGTCCACGACGACAAGAGGGGATCGACTCGACGATGAGTGCTTTTACCGCGGTGGACGTCATCCGCACCAAGCGGGACGGCGGCGTGCTGAGCGACGCCCGGATCGACTGGGTGGTCGACGCGTACACGAAGGGGCTGGTTGCCGACGAGCAGATGGCGGCCCTGGCCATGGCGATCCTGCTGCGCGGGATGACCGCCTCGGAGATCGCCCGGTGGACCGCCGCGATGATCGCCAGCGGGGAGCGGCTGGACCTGACGGCCGTCAACCGGCCGACCGTCGACAAGCACTCCACCGGCGGCGTCGGTGACAAGATCACCCTGCCGCTCACCCCGCTGGTCGCGGCCTGCGGCGGCGCGGTGCCGCAGCTCTCCGGGCGGGGCCTGGGCCACACCGGCGGCACCCTGGACAAGCTGGAGTCGATCCCCGGCTGGCGGGCCGCGCTGACCAACGACGAGTTCCTCCGCCAGCTCCGCGAGGTGGGCGCGGTGATCTGCGCGGCCGGCGAGGGACTGGCCCCGGCCGACCGCAAGCTGTACGCGCTGCGCGACGTCACCGGCACCGTGGAGGCGATCCCGCTGATCGCCAGCTCGATCATGAGCAAGAAGATCGCCGAGGGCACCGGCGCGCTGGTGCTCGACGTGAAGGTCGGCTCCGGGGCGTTCATGAAGTCCGTCGACGACGCCCGCGAGCTGGCCCGCACCATGGTCGAGCTGGGTGGTGCGCACGGTGTGCGGACCGTCGCCCTGCTCACCGAGATGTCCACCCCGCTCGGGCTGACCGTCGGCAACGCGGTCGAGGTGACCGAGTCGGTCGAGGTGCTGGCCGGTGGCGGCCCCGCCGACGTGGTGGAGCTGACCCTGGCCCTGGCCCGGGAGATGCTCGACGCGGCCGGGCTACCCGACGCCGACCCGGCGGCGGCGCTGCGTGATGGCCGGGCGATGGACGCCTGGCGGTCGATGATCCGCGCCCAGGGCGGCGACCCGGACGCCCCGATGCCGACCGCGAACGAGGTCGAGGTGGTCCGCGCCGACGCGGCCGGCTTCGTCTCCTCGATCGACGCGTACGCGATCGGGGTGGCCGCCTGGCGGCTCGGTGCCGGCCGGGCCCGCAAGGAGGACCCGGTCAGCATCCCGGCCGGGGTGGTGCTGCACAAGCGCCCCGGCGACCCGGTGCGGGCCGGCGACCCGCTGTACGAGCTGCGCGCCGAGGACGCCACCCGGATCCCCGCGGCGCTCGCCGAGGCGGCCCCCGCGGTACGGATCGCGGCGTCCGCCCCGGCGGTGGCCCCACTGGTCATCGAGCGGATCGGTTGAGGGGCCCAGCCGTCAGGTGCCATGGTGCCGCCCACCGGTACCGGCTATTCTCCCAGGCCAGGGGGGACGACCGGGCACTGAGCCGATGCGACTGACAGGGATCTGAGCCGTGCGTGTACCCGCCCCCGACCCGCGAGAGGTCCGTGACGCCAGCCTGGACGAGTTGTCCCGGTTGGGGTTACCGCTGCCCCCGAGCCAGTTTCCCCTGGTCTGGGAGCCGGGCGACGAGATCGAGCTGCGGCCGACCGTGGAGATCGAGGCCCGGATCGCGGTGCTGCACCTGATCCTGGCCCGGTGCTTCGGCATGCCGCCGCAGGCGGCGATGAGCTGGCTGCTCGGTTCGCACCTGGTCGACATGCTCACCCCGCCCGAGGGGCAGTTCGTGATGGGCGGCAAGGGCGACCACCGCTCGTTCGTGCTGCACCACGACGCGGTCTTCTCGCTGGCCTGGGTGCTCGGCCTGGCCAAGCAACTCGACCCGACGCTGCCGGTGGACGAGCGGCTGATGGAGCGGCTGCCACAGATCGCCGCCGGGGAGACGTTCCCCGAGTGGCGCTCCCGCATCCTCGCCGCGCCCCAGCACCCGGCCGACGCGGCGGCCCTGCTCGACCTGCACTACTGCCTCGACTGGGCGTACCTGGAGACGGAACGGGCCGGCGGGTCGCTGCCCGGGCTGGTCGACGCGAACGCCATCGGGCAGCGCCGGTGGGCGCTGGAGTGGGCGGTGGTCCTGCACGGGCCGTACCACGACGAGCCGCCGGGCTGGGAAGAGGTCGACCTCTCCACCTGACCCGCGACCGGCCTCCGTCCGGGCGGTGCCGGGCGCTCCGCCCGGGGGTGCCCCCGGCTGGGGCGTTCAGCGCGGGCGGTGCACGGTCAGCCGGACCGCGAGGGTCACCCCGACCGGCTCGGGCAGCGTGGCGATCCGCACGGCGAGGGCGGCCGGGTCGGTGTGCCAGGCGCTGGGTCCCATTCCGACCAGGGTGGCCACCTCCGGCCGGGTCAGCTCCAGCCGGGCCCGCAGCACGCTCTCGGCGACCTCGTCGAAGTGGGCGGCCAGGCTTCCGGCGACCCGGTCGGCCTTGGCCGGGTCGACCCGCAGCAGGCCGAGCACGTCGACCAGTTCGGCGAGGTGGGCCCCGGTCGGGGTGACCACCAGCAGCGCGCCGGCCGGGTGCAGCACCCGGCGGAACTCCGCCCCGTTGCGCGGCGCGAAGACGTTGAGCAGCACGGCCGTCGACGCGTCGGCCAGCGGGAGCCGCTGCCAGGTGTCGGCGAGGGCCGCCGCCACGCGGGGGTGGGCCTGCGCCGCGCGGCGCAGCGCCGGCTTGGAGACGTCCAGGGCCAGACCCACGGCGTCCGGCAACGCCGCCAGCACCGCGGCGAGGTGCCACCCGGTTCCGGCGCCGGCATCCACCACCAGCGGGTACGCCCCGAGCGCCGCCCCCGCGGCTCCGGCCCTGTCCGCCGCGTCCCGGGCTGCGTCGGCGAGCGCGGTGGAGACGGTGTCGTAGTGGCCGGCGGCCAGGAAGTCGGCCCGGGCGGTCACCATCTCGGCGCTGTCCCCGACGTGCGGGGCTCGGCCGGTGAGCAGGTTGACGTACCCCTGACGGGCCACGTCGAAGCTGTGCCGGCGCGGGCAGCGCAGCGCCCGGGCGGTGCCGGCGGTGGCCTCGGCGAGCGGTTCCGCGCAGACCGGGCAGCGCAGCCGGTCGACGATGCGGGGATCCATCACCCGGTGATTCTCCCAGCCGGTCCCGTGGCCGGGGCGGCCGGTGGCTGACTAGGGTCTGACCATGGTCGCTATCTCATACGAGGACATCGTCAAGGTCCCGAAGGCGCTGCTGCACGACCACCTCGACGGCGGCTTGCGCCCGGCGACGATCGTCGAACTGGCCGCCGAGGTTGGCCACGAACTGCCCACCACCGATCCCGAGGCGCTCGGCCGCTGGTTCGTCGAGGCGGCGGACTCCGGCTCGCTGGAGCGGTACCTGGAGACGTTCGCGCACACCGTCGCGGTGATGCAGACCGCCGCCGCGCTGCACCGCGTCGCCCGGGAGTGCGCGCTCGACCTCGCCGCCGACGGGGTCGTCTACGCCGAGGTGCGGTTCGCCCCCGAGCAGCACCTGGAGCGGAACCTGACCCTGGACGAGGTGGTGGAGGCGGTCGTCGCCGGTTTCACCGAGGGCGCGGCGCTCGCCGCGGCGGCCGGTAACCCGATCCGGGTCGGCACCCTGCTCACCGCGATGCGGCACGCCGCCCGGTCACAGGAGATCGCCGAGTTGGCGGTGCGGCACCGGGACGCCGGGGTGGTGGGCTTCGACATCGCCGGCGCGGAGGCGGGCTTTCCGCCCACCCGGCACCTGGACGCCTTCGAGTACCTCCAGCGGGAGAACTTCCACTTCACCATCCACGCCGGCGAGGCGTTCGGACTGCCGTCGATCTGGCAGGCCATCCAGTGGTGTGGCGCGGACCGGCTGGGCCACGGGGTGCGCATCGTCGACGACATCGTCCCCGGCGATCCGCCGGTGCTCGGCCGGCTGGCCGCGTACGTGCGGGACAAGCGGATCCCGCTGGAGCTCTGCCCGTCGTCGAACGTGCAGACCGGAGCGGCGGCGTCGATCGCTGAACACCCGATCGGGCTGTTGCGTGACCTGCGGTTCCGGGCCACGGTGAACACCGACAACCGGCTGATGAGCGGCACCTCGATGTCGCGGGAGATGGCGCTGCTGGTGGATGCCTTCGGCTATGGCTGGAAGGAACTCCAGTGGTTCACCATCAACGCGATGAAGAGCGCCTTCATCCCGTTCGACGAGCGGCTGGCGATCATCGACGAGGTGATCAAGCCCGCGTACGCGAAACTGCTGGGCTGATCAGTGGTGGTGCGGGTGGCCGGCGAGCAGGTCGGCCACCCGGCGCAGTACCTCCCGGGCCGGGGCCGGACGGGCGCCGAGCCCGGCCTGCCGGCGCAGCACGGCCGGCTCGGCGCGCAGCAGGGCCAGCCCTCGCCGGAACAGGACCCGGGGGGCCTTGCGCTGTTCGGCCAGGTCACGGGCGAGTCGTCGGACGAAGGTGGTCCCGCGTGGACGGCGCAGCGCATACGCGCCGGCGAGCAGCCCTCGGCGTCGACACTCCTCGACTATCTCGGCGGCGAAGATCCCTTCGGCGACGAAAAGTGGCGATCCGGCCAGCTCGAATGGCCGGCTGGACACCTGGCGGTCAGCGCCTATCGCATAAATCGGCACCTCGGCCCTGCCGTCGCAGGCCAGTCGGGCAATCGTCGCCACTGCGGCCTCGCCGTCCCACGACCGTGGTGAGTCCCAATCCACAAGCCCGTTGTGACGCGGCAACGTTGGGTCATCGCCATTCTTGTAGAAGTCGTCGAGGCAGAGGACCGGAAGTCCGGTTCGCTGCGCAATATACGACTTTCCGGAGCCGGAAGGGCCGGCGAGCAGGACAACGCGGTGCAGATGATCCATTACTTTGTGTCACTCCGGCCAGGCAGATAGCGAGCAAATTGCATCAACATCTCATCACACCAGCGGCAACGGCCAACCTGGGCTTTCTTCTTGGAAGGCGGCGTGATGGAATCTCGGAGGTCCGACCCGCCGGGTCGGTCGCTGGGCGTTGCCCGGGGCAACGCGCGGGCGCTGTGATCGCGAGGGCGGTGACGTGAGCAAACGGCCAAAGACGGCGGGCTCCTTCCTGTCGCGACTGCGTCGGCCGGCCGATCGGCTCCGCGACATGCCGATCTGGTCCAAGCTCGGTCTCATCATGATCGTGCCGACCCTCGCGACGGTCGTCGTCGGCACCAGCGGCCTCGTCGACAACCTCGACACCCTGAGCAACGCCAACCGCTCGGGCGACCTGGCCAACCTCGCCGGCTACTCGGGCGAACTGGTCAACAGCCTGCAGGACGAGCGCACCTCGGCGGTGCTGCTGCTCGGCGCGAACGGTGAACAGGCCAAGGCGCAATACCAGGAGTCGTACAACCGGGTCAACAGCCGGGTCAACCAGGCCACGGGCCCCTACCAGCAACAGCGCCTTGAGATCGAGGACCTGCCGGGCAGCCTGGACACGATCCTCGACGGCATCGACCAGAACCTGAAGGACCTGCCCGGCACCCGCAGCCAGGTGTTCAACGGCAAGTTGAAGATCATTGACGCGATGCAGGCGTACGAGGGTCTGATCAACGACCTGTTGGCCGTCCGCGACTCCGCCACCCAGCTCGCCGGTGACAACGACCTGAGCGACCGGATGCGGGCCGCGGCCGCCGTGGCCCGGGAGAAGGAATACCTCTCGGTTCGCCGGGTGGTGGTGCACCGGGCGCTGATCCAACGCGAGCTGACCCCGGTGCTACGCACCGACTACATTGCCAGCGGCACCGGCCAGCAGCAGGCACTGCAGAGCTTCAAGGCGGTCGCCAATTCCGCCGAGTCGGACCTGCATGACCAGACCGTCGCCGGTGGCGACCGGCGCGAGGCGCAGAACTACACCGGCTGGATCGACGGCAACATCAACGGCAGCATGCTCGAGGCACCGTTCGGGGCGGACCAGTGGGACGGGGCCATGGTGGCCAACGCCAGGCTGATCCGTGCCGTCGAGGCGAAGCTGGACAGCGGCGTGATCCGGCAGGCCGACGCGCTGCGCTCCGACGTGCAGCGGACGGTGTTTCTCCAGACCGGCCTGCTGCTCGGCGTGCTGCTGCTGGCCATTCTCTTCGCCTACCTGGTCGCCCGGTCGATGGCTCGCTCACTGCGCGACCTGCGCCAGGGCGCGCTCAACATCGCCCGGTTCGGCCTGCCACAGGCAGTTGCCCGGCTGCGTGACCCGCAGCTCTCCAGCCAGCTCTCCCCGGTCCAGTTGGCCAACCAGATCGCCGAGCCCCTGCCGGTCCGCAGCAAGGACGAGTTCGGTCAGGTGACCGAGGCGTTCAACGCGGTCCACCTGGAGGCCGTGCGGACCGCGGCCGAGCAGGCCGCGCTGCGCGCGTCCGTCGCGACCATGTTCGTCAACCTGGCCCGCCGGTCGCAGATCCTGGTGGACCGGTTGATCGGCCACCTCGACCGGCTGGAGCGCGGCGAGGAGGACCCGGACCGGCTGGCCGAGCTGTTCCAGCTCGACCACCTGGCGACCCGGATGCGCCGTAACGACGAGAACCTGCTGGTGCTAGCCGGCGCCGACTCCACCCGCGTGCAGCGCCAGCCGGCGGCGCTGATCGATGTGCTGCGGGCCGCCCAGTCCGAGGTCGAGCACTACACCCGGATCGAGTTCGGGGTGATCGACCGGGACATCGAGGTCGCCGCGCACGCGGTCAACGACCTGGTCCATCTCGTCGCCGAGCTGTTCGACAACGCGACCGCCTTCTCCCCACCGGACTCGCAGGTGATGGTGGAGGCCCGTCGGGTCGGTGACCGTGCCTCCCTCTACGTGGAGGACCGGGGCATCGGTATCAGCGCCGACCAGATCCACGACCTGAACGACCGGCTCGCCACGCCGCCGCAGGTGGACGTGGCCGTCTCCCGGATGATGGGTCTGGTCGTGGTGGCCCGGCTGGCCTCCCGGCACGGCGTCCGGGTCGAGCTGCGGCCCGGCGCGGACCGTGGCACGGTCGCCGACGTCACCATGCCGACGTCGGTGCTGGTGCTGCGGGCGCTGTCCGGCCGGGTCCAGCAGCCGTTCGGGCTGCCGTCCTCCGGTCCGCAGCCGTCCTCCGGTCCGCAGCCGTCCTCCGGTCCGCAGCCGTCCTCCGGTCCGCAGCCGGCCGGGTCACTGCCGGCCCTGGGCGCATTCGCGGCCTTCAACAACGGGCCGTCGAACCCCGTACCGGCGCAGCGCCCGGGGCCCTCCGGCAATCAGGTCACCCTGGGCGGCCGCACGTTCGACCCGGCCTCGCGCAACGGCCAGGGCTCGCCCGCCCCGGCCGACTCGACGAGGTCGATGCCGGCCTGGTCCGACCTGACAGGGGCCAGCGGGGGCGACGGCGGCGACCCCTTCGGCCCGCGCACCTCCAAAGGTCAGCAGGTCGATCCGCTGCCGCAGCGCCGCGCTGGCGATGCCGACCAGCACGGGACCGGCCAGCAGCCGGTGATCCCTCGGCAGCTGCCGAGCAGCCCGGAGCCCCGGGGCTGGACCCCGCCGCCCGTCTCCGCACCTCCGGTCTCGGGCGTGCCGATCTCCGCACCGCCGCTGCCGAACCGGCCGGGTCCGTCGGCCCAGGCCCAGGCCGCGCCGCCGGCTTGGCCGCCGGTGGCCCCGTCGGAGCGCGAGCCGGCTGCCCCGCCGGTGCCCGAGCGACTCGCCGCCGCGCTGGACATGACGACTGAGCTGCCGCGGGTGCCACGCACCGACGGGCCGCCGATGCCGCCCACCCCGCCGGCCACGCAGGCCCAGAACCGGCAGCGGTACGCGGACGAGACCATGGAGCTGCCGATCTTCCGTGAGCTTGAGTCGGCCTGGTTCCGTACCCGCCGCGAGGGTGCCGAGGAAGCGCTGGGCACTCCCCAGCCGGCGGCGACCAACGAGGCCGCAGCCCCTGCGAACGGGGCGGTGACCCAGCAGTTCTCTGCGGTCGACGTCAACGGCCGGGCCGTTCAGACACCAGCACCAGGGACGACAGGTAACGCACCGATGGCAGACATCACGACGGCCGGAGGAGCGCCCCGCGACAACGGGCTGACGGCCAACGGCGGCGTCCGCCCCGGTCGCACCGAGCCCCTGGCGACCCGACGGCCCGGTGCCGCCTGGCAGTCCGCAGCCGACGACGGATGGCGGGCCGCCTCGGCGGCCACCGAGGTCCCGGTGGCGGAGACCACCCGCCAGGGCCTGCCGAAGCGGGTGCCGATGGCCCAGCTTGTGCCGGGCGGGGTGGAGAAGCTGACCACCTCAGTCCAGCGCCGTACGCCGGAGGGTGTCCGTGGTCTGCTCTCCGCCTACCATCGAGGGGTGCAGCGTGGGCGTACCGAGCCCGACGGCAACCCGACCAACCCGGACCTGACTCCGGGAGGGCAGCAATCCTCGCAGTCTGGCTCCGGCCCGGTGGCCGGGAGCAGGCAGAAGGAGCAACAAGGATGACAACTACGCAGGATCTCGGTTGGCTGCTGGCCAACTTCGCCGACCGGGTGCCCGGTGTCGCGCATGCGGTCGCCGTCTCCGCGGACGGTCTGCTCCTCGCGTCGTCACGAGACCTTCCACGTGACCGGGCTGACCAGTTGGCCGCGATCGCGTCCGGGCTGGTCAGCCTGACACAGGGGGCGGCTCGCTGCTTCGAGGGTGGCGCGGTGTTGCAGACCGTGGTCGAGATGGACAACGGCTTCTTGTTCCTGATGTCCATCTCGGACGGATCGTCCTTCGCCGTGCTCGCCGCTCGCAGCTGCGACGTCGGCCAGGTCGGGTACGAAATGGCCCTCCTGGTCGACCGGGTAGGCGACGCGTTGACCCCGCAGCCGCGTGCGGCTGTGGGGATGATGGGCTGACCCGCGCTGGCCGGTGGGTCGAACGGAACAGCAAGGACAACAACGACGGGTTTCGTTCCAGGGCCCAGCCGGTGTGAGGGACGAGGGAGGTGAACGGCGACATGGTCGATCGTGACGAGCCAACCGGAGCGTTGGTCCGTCCGTACGCCGTGACCCGTGGTCGTACCCGCCCCCGGCTGGACATCGCCCTGGAAGCGCTCGTCGAGACGACGGTGCGCGGCCGTACCGCCGCTGCCACTGGCAACGGCGGCCAAGGCCGCGAGCACCAGTACATCGCCGCGCTGTGTGACGGACGTGTGCAGTCGCTCGCCGAGATCGCGGCGCGCTTGCAGCTTCCGCTCGGCGTGGCCAGGGTGCTCATCGCCGACATGGCGACCGACGGCCTGGTCGCGATCCACGAGCCGACCATCCTGGACGACTCCGACGACGCGGTGGGCACTGAACTGCTGGAGAGGGTGCTGAGTGGACTTCGCAGGCTCTGACATGTCGCACCGCCCGCCCGCACCGAGCGGCCGGGTGACATCGGCGAAGATTGTTATCGCCGGAGGGTTCGGCGTCGGCAAGACGACGCTTGTCGGCTCGGTCTCGGAGATCACGCCGCTGACCACCGAGGCCATCATGACCTCGGCCGGCGTGGGCGTCGACGACACCCGGCAGGTGCCGGGCAAGACGACGACCACGGTGGCGATGGACTTCGGTCGTATCTCGATCGACCGGGATCTGATCCTGTACCTGTTCGGTACCCCCGGCCAGACCCGGTTCTGGTTCATGTGGGACGAACTGGTTCGGGGTGCCATCGGGGCGGTGGTCCTGGTCGACACCCGGCGACTGGCCGACTGCTTCGCGGCCATCGACTTCTTCGAGCATCGGCGGCTGCCGTACCTGGTGGCCATCAACTGCTTCGACGGGATGCAGTACCACAACCCGCAGGACGTCCGGGACGCGCTGGCGATCTCGCACGACGTGCCGGTGGTGGCCTGCGACGCCCGGAACCGGGAGTCGACGAAGCACGTGCTGATCTCGCTGGTCGAGTACGTGCTGACCATGCGCCGCTCGCGCGCCGTCGCGCCGGCCTGAGTCGTCCGGGACGCGCCCGGTGACCGGCATACCGCCGGGTCATCGGGCGCTTTCGGCCGTCCCGGCCCGCCCGCCGGCCAACCCCCTTTGGACGGGGTCCGCCGGTCGGTTCAGGACACCCGGACCCAGCCGCCGTGGTCGACCCGGTAGATGCCGAGGGAGTTGCGGTCCATGCCGCCGTGCCGGATCGGCGCGAACGAGTACGCCCCAGCGATGCCCTCGATGATCTGGGTCTGGAGGTACGCGCGCAGGCGCCCCCGGTCCACGCTGGCCGCCCGCCGGGCCGCGTTGGCGAGCAGTTGGAGCGCGTCCGAGGCGTACGGGGCGAAGCCGCTGAACCCGCCGTGCCGCTGGATGTAGCGGTACACGAAGTCCCGTCGGGCCAGCGCCGCAGTGGTGGTGTTGGTGAGGGTGGACCCGCCGAGGCAGATCGGGTGCACCGCGTACGCGCCCTCCAGGGCGGTCGCGTTGGTGTCGTCGAGGGTGTCCTCGGCGACACCGCCCGCATCCAGGTAGAGCGGTCCGGCGTGCCCGGCCTGGCGCAGTGTCCGGGCCGCGGCACCGGTGTCGGGGGCGGTGCCCCAGATCACCACGGCGTCCGGCTTCGCCGCTGTCACCCGCTGGGCGGCCGGGAAGAAGCTCTCCTCGGTCCGGGGGAGCCGGACGATCGTGCCGGGCTTCAGGTCGACGGCCCGCAGGGCCGCTGACATCGTCCGTACGCCGGAGTTGCCATGCAGCCCGTCCGCCGCCAGCACCACCACCCGTTTCCGTCCCTGCGAGGCGATGAGGCGGGCCAGCCGACGGGCCACGTCGGCGGCGTCCGGGGTCAGCTTGTAGATGTACGTCCGCTGGGCCAGCGGCAGCACGATCCCGTCCCCGTGTGCCAGGGAGACGTACGGGGTCATGAGCTGCTGGGCGACGTCGACGATGGCGGCTGAGGTCTCGGCGAGGGTCCCGCCGAGCAGGGCGTGCACCCCATCCCGCCGGATCAGCTCGGTGACCTGCCGGGCGGCCAGCCGTGGGTCGCTGGCGTTGTCGCGGACCTCCAGCCGGACGGTCCGCCGCAGGTTGCCGACAGGCACACCGTCGGCGTTGAGCGACTCCAGGCTGATCCGCAGGGCCCGCTCCTGGAGCACCCCGAGGGCGGCGCCGGCGCCGGTCAGCTCCAGGCTTACCCCGAGCACCAGATCCTGACCGCCGAGCGTGGTGGCACCGCCGGTGGGGCCACCGTCCTCCGCCCCAGTCCGTCCGCAGGCGGTCAGCAGCAGGGTGCCGGCCGCTGCCGCGAGCACCTTCCGCCGGTCGAGTGTGGCCGGGCCGCTTGCCGGTGTCGCCATGTGCCAGTCGCCTTCCCACCCCGGCGGCACCTGCCGCCGGCCACTATCGCCGGGAATGTTCCCGGGCACCGCGACTCGGCGTCAACTTATTGGCGTGTGGGAAGGAACACGCAGGTGGGAGGCTGTTTTCGGGCATCGACGGCGGGGTGTGCGGTGCGGGCTGGGCCGGCCCGGTCCCGTCGTACGTGTGCCGATTCGGGACCGGGCGCGGTGGGTCAGGAACGGTAGCCGGCGGACCGGTACTCGAACTCCCGGTCGTCGTCGCGGTCCCCGGTGTCGCGGGTGAAGTCCCAGCCGCCGGCCGCCTCCCGGCCCGGACGCCCGCCGACCGCGAACCCGCCGATCTCCTGCCCGCGACGCCAGCCGCGGAAGTAGCCGGTGGTGTTCTCGGCCAGGCTGGCCGCGTTGCGGACGATCCGCAGCGGGCGCTCCTCGCGTAGCGGGGAGCCGGGGACCAGATTGGCCTGCGGCACCCGCTTCGGCAGGCCGGCCTTCGTCTCGGCGCCGACGGCGGGGCGGGCAGCTTGCTCGGCGGCCTGCCACCCGGTGTCGGCGGTGCTTGCCCAGTCCAGCTCGGACTCGTCGTCCTGGCCGACGAACCAGGCCGACCTGGCGGCCGCGAAGATCAGCAGATCGCCGTCGTCCTCGGCGGAGATCGGTGGGGTGCGCCTCTCCATCGGTGCGGCGCGGGGCGACTGGACCGGGGCCGGCCGCCGTTCCGTGACGGGCCGTTCGGGGAGGCGTTCCGTGACGGGCCGGTCGAGGCGGTGTTCCATGGCGGGTCGCTCGGGGAGCCGTTCCGTGACGGGCCGTTCGGGGAGCCGTTCCGTGACGGGCCGGTCGAGGCGGTGTTCCATGGCCGGTCGCTCGGGGAGCCGTTCCGTGACGGGCCGTTCGGGGAGCCGTTCCATGGCGGGCCGGTCGAGGCGGTGTTCCGTGACGGGCCGTTCGGGGAGCCGCTCCATAGCCGGTCGCTCGGGGAGGCGTTCCATGGCGGGCCGGTCGAGGCGGTGTTCCGTGACGGGCCGCTCGGGGAGCCGCTCCATGGCCGGCCGCTCGGGATGGGGCTGCGGAGCGGGCCGGTCGGCGCGAGAGGACTCCCCGCGGTCGACCAGCCGCAGCGGCGGCGTCTCCAGGTGCGCGTCACCGGTCGGGGCCGGCCCGTGGCGCAGCGCCCGGTCCGCCAGCGGCGGCGGCTCGACCAGCCGCAGCATCGGCGGCTCCTGGGGCAGGTCGTCGGCGAGCCAGGGCGGGGTGACGCGGCCCTCGGTCGGGACCAACGCCGTCGGCCCGTCGATCTGGCGCTGCCCCCGGTCGTCGAAGGCCCGGACGACCGGGTTGTCGGCGGCGCTGTCGGACAGATCCTCGGGGTTGTTGACCAGAGGCCAGTTCGCCCGGGAGCCCGGGGGGGCGGAATCCTGGCTGGGACGCGGGGTCGGCACCGGCACGCTCAGGTCGGTGGCGCTGAAGCCGCCGATGGGCGGCGCCGACTCGCCGGTGGTCTTGGGCCGGGGCGGGATGACGGTGCGTTGCCGCTCCGTGCGGGCGTGCTGGATCGCGGCGGTGGTCAGCGTGGGCCGGAACGGCTCGCCGGCCTCTGCCGGCGGCACCGAGCCGCGCTCACGCTGGAGGGGGGCCATCGGGGTGATCCCGGGCGGCGGCGGGGGCACCGGGCGGTTGGTCGGCCCGTCCACCCGGCGTGGCTCGCCGGTCGTCGGCAGGGCGGAGACGGCCGGGCTGGCCGGGCTGGCCGTCGCGGCCGGGACGACCGGGCGTGGGGCGACCGGCGGCGGCGCGATGGGCTCCGGCGCGACCGGCGGCGGGCCGAGCGGCCGGGGCATGGCCGGCAGGCTACTGCCGGGGACCGGCTCGGGCCGGCTACGTCGGCCGACCGGCTCGGGCTCGGTGGGCCGCAGCGCGCGCAGCCCGGTCCCGACACCGGCAAGGCCGGTCAGTTCCGCGACCGGCTCGCCCCGGTGGGAGGTGGCACGCCGGCCGGCTGCCGAGGCCGGAGCGGTGACCCGGGCACCGAGCGCGCTGACCAGCGCCTCGCAGCCCGCGTCGCAGGCCCGCACCGAGGCGACCGCCTGGCGGACGGTCTCCGCCACGGCGGAGGTGAGCGCCCGGCTGACCGCCGCGCGGCGCGGGGTCTCGGAGATGGCCACGCGTAGGGCGGTCACCGCGTCGTTGATCTCGTCGGCGTCGGCGACCCCGTCTGCAGCGAGGTGGGCGGCGATGGCGTCCGCCGCCACCGACACCTCCCGGCCCCGGGCGATCGTCCCGCCCAGCATGCCCGGCTCGGGCAGGGCGTCCAACACGGCCAGCGCGACCGGTTCGGCCGGGTCCGGGTACGCGCGCAGCGCGGCCGGGTAGAGCTCCCGCAGCACCTCGCGCAGCGCTGCGGCGGCGGAGTGCCGGCCGCTGGCGAGAGCGGCGTGCGCCGAGAGGACCTGCTTGTAGCCGGCGAGGTCCCGGGGGGGTGGCAGGGTGACCGCGGAGAGCGCCCCGGCCTGGAGGGCCCGGGCCAGCCCGACCGCCCGCCGCTCGACCGGCGGGGACTGCATCTCCTCCACCGAGTCGTCATCGGCGAACCGCTCGGCGAAGTCGTCCACCGAGTCGTCGTCGGCGATCGCCAGGGGACGCCCGGCGGCGCTGAGCAGCGAGGTGACCGTGTGGTCGTCGCTGTCGGCCGCGATCGCCGCCCCGCTCGGCCCGCCCGACCGCTCCACGAGCAGCACGACCAGCCGGGCGTACCCGGCCGGGTCGTCGTCGATCTCGCAGACATGGAGCAGCCGGCCTGCGTCGTCGACCACAGCGGACGTCAGCGTCGAACCGGCCGAGGCCGGTCTGTCGGCCGAATCCACCGAGGCCAGACCGCAGTACACGCGCACGAGCGCCACGGCGTCGTCCTCCTCCCGGGACTGAGGTCTTTCTCTGCCAGAGACTGATGCTCCCTGGAACGCGTCAGTCGCGCCAGTCCACGACCGCAGAGATCTTGCCGACAATGGTGCGCCAACCGAGACTGGCCGTCTGCGCCCCGACCTTCTTCAGCCGCCGACGCCCGAGGAAACCGCCCAGCCCGCCGTTGACCGTGGCCCGCAGCGCCTCATCCAGATTGTCCAGGCTGGAGCCGGCGGAGAGCATGTCGAGCACGGCGGGAAGGCGCAGCGCGTATGCGATGTCCCGGGCTGCCTCGCCGGCCTCGATGAGCAGGGGTGCGTCCCAGGTGTCGTGCCCGCCGCGCAGGTTCTCCACGACCAGGTCCAGCTCGTAGGTGTCCTCGTCGAGCGGGGCGATGTCGGCGGGGCTCAGCCGACCGGCCAGTTCGGTCCAACCGTCCAGCTGGGACATGTCGGTGGGCGCGCCAGACCGGACGAAGCTGACCAGGGACTCGGGCGTCTTGAACAGCAGCAGCTTGCCGCGGTGGCTGAGGAAGACCGGGACCTCCTCGTCGCCCGCCTCCTCGTCCTCGTCCTCGTCCTCGTCCTCGGCGTCCTTGGCGGTCTCGTCGTCGTCGGCGTCCGTGGAGGAGTCGTCGGCGTCCCGGCGTCGGGCCTTGCCGTCGGTGTCGTCCTCGTCGGCCTCGGCGAACTCGGCGGCCACCTCCTCGTCGAGGATCACGACCTCGTCGTCGTCGGATTCCGCCTCGGCCGCCTGGCGGCGGGCCAGGAAGGGGTCGTCGGTGTCGCGGTCGGTGACGTCGGTGGGGGTGAGCTCCCGCGCCGGCCGGTATGCTCGCAGCGTGTAGCCGGTGCCGGCGGGCAGCGCGATCTCCACCGGGTCGATCCGCACCTCGTCCCAGAGCGAACGGTCGGCGTCCTGCGCCGACGGCTGCTCGACCTCCTCCTCGACCTCATCGACGGTGCCGTCGGTGACCTCTTCGACGGTGCCGTCGGTCTCGTCGAGCTCAGGCTCGTCGGCGTCGGGCCGTTGGGGCGACTGGCGGGCCACGCTGACCTCCGGGTGCTTCGGGATACCCACCCGGCGGCGTCTCCGGCCGCCAAGTGACTCTGGGCACATACCCTAGTGGGCCGTCCCGGGGGGCCGGTGCCCGCACCCCGTCGGAGTCCGGCTCGTGGACAAGTGGCAACGGCCGAAAGCGCCCTACCGCCGGCCGGAGCGGACCCTTCGTCACCGACGCGTACGCCGTCGCCCGGAGACCGGGGAGCGAGCCGGCCACGGCCGGGGCCCGGCGAGGGCCGGGGAGATTCCTGAAGCTGGCGCCTACGAGCGGGGGATCAGCGCCAGGTAGCCGCGTTCCGCCGCCTCCTGGAGCAGCCACTGGTCCCGGTACCAACCTGGCGCGGCGATCAGCTCGGCGTGCCGGCCGCGCTGGACGACCCGGCCGGCGTCGAGCACCACGATCTCGTCGAGGTCGGCCAGCCCGCTGAGCCGGTGGCTGATCAACAGCACCGAGTGCCCGGCCGGGGTGGCGGCCAGCGCCGAGGCGAGCACCGCGTCGGCCGCGGCCGGGTCGAGGCCCTCGGTCGGCTCGTCGAGCACCAGCACCCCCGGCGCGGCGAGCAGCGCCCGGGCCAGCGCGAGGCGCTGCCGCTGGCCGCCGGAGAGCTGACCGCCCTCCTCGCCGACCACGGTTTCCCAGCCGGCTGGTTGGGCGTGTACCCAGTCCAGCAGGCCGGCGGCCCGGGTCGCGGCGGTCAGCTCCTCGGTGTCGGCGGTGGGCCGGCCGAGCAGCAGGTTCTCCCGGACCGTGGCGTGGAAGACGTATGCCTCGGCGAGTAGCCCGCCGACCGCGCGGGGCAGTTCCTCCGCCGGGTACGCCGCCGGCTCCACCCCGTCGAGGGTGACTCGGCCCTCCTCGGGCCGCGTCGTGCCGGTGAGGACGGCGGCGAGGGTGCTCTTGCCGGCACCGCTCGGGCCGACGACGGCGACCCGGCGGCCGGCCGGCAGGTCCAGGGTGAACCGATCCAGCGCCGCAGCTGCGCCCGCCCGGTACCGGACGGTCACCCCGTCGAAGCGCACGTCGTGTCTGGCGGCGACGGCCGGCCCGGTGGGCCCGTTCGCGGCCCCGGCGGGCGGGACCGCCCCGGCGGCGTCGGGGGCAGCGGTCACGTCGGCGGCAGCGGTGCTGTCGGCCTCCGGCGCGGTCAGCAGGGCGGCCACCCGGACCAGGCCGGCCCGGAGCTGGGTGCGTTGCCGGGCCGCGCCGACCAAGGTCAGCGCCACCTCGACGGCGGTCAGGGAGCCGACCGCCAGCACCCCGACCAGCACCCCGCCGACCCCGGCGTTCAGTGCGGTGACCACCACCCCCGCCGCGGTCGCCCCGGCGACCAGCACCCCGGCCGCGTCCACGGCGAACCCGGTCGCGGCGAGCCGCCGTTCCAGCCGGGCCAACCGTCGGGCCCGCCCCGCGGCGACGTCCAGCGCCTGCCCGGTCGCCCCGAACGCGGCCAGGTCGGCCGCGCCGTGGATGAGGTCCACCGCGTCCGTGGCGAGGGCGCCGCGCAGCGGGGCGACCTCGTCGGCGGCCCGGCGGGTCAGCGCGGTGGCGGCCAGCGGCAGCGCGACCCCGGCGACGAGCAGGCCCAGCGCCAGCACCCCGGCCGCCGGCAGCGACACGAGTGCCGCCCCGGCCACGGCCAGCACGCTGACCCCCGCGGCGGCGGCCCCGGGCACGAGCACCCGCAGGAGCAGGTCCTGGACCGCCTCCACGTCCGACACCAGCCGGCTCAGCGCGTCCCCGGTGCGCTGCCGGGTGGCGTCGCGCCGGGTCGCCAGGGCGGCGAACACCCGGGTCCGGACGTCGGTGATCATCCGTAGCACGGCGTCGTGGCCGGCCAGCCGCTCGGTGTAGCGCAACACGCCCCGGCCGATCGCCAGCGCCCGGACCGCGACGATCGCCACGGTGAGCCGGTCCAGCGGCGGCTGGCCGGCGGCGCTCATCAGCAGCCAGGTGGCGGTGGCCATCAGGGCCAACCCGGCGAACTCGGTGGCGGCCGCGAGCAGCCCCGCCCCGACGAGCCGCCCGAGGTATGGCCGGGCCAGCCGGAGCACGGCCCGCTCGGCGGCCCGGACGCTTCCGTCGTCCCCCGGCTCGACGGTGCGGGAGGCGTCGGTGGCCCGGGGGACGGCCCGCTCGGCGGGACTGTTGCTCATCGGGCCACCCTTGCGGCCGGCGCGGGGGTCAGCTCGGTGACCCGGCCGTCCTCGACCCGCAGGATCCGGTCGGCGTCCTCCAGCAGCGCCGGCCGGTGCGCCACCAGCAGGGCGGTCCGCCCGGCCACGAGCCGGCGGGTGGCGGTGAGCACCACGGCCTCGCTGGCGGTGTCCAGTCGCGCGGTGGGCTCGTCGAGAAGCACCACCGGGGCGTCCCGGAGGAACGCGCGGGCCAGCGCGACCCGCTGCCGCTGGCCGCTGGAGAGGCCGTGGCCACGCTCGCCGAGCACGGTGTCGAGCCCGTCGGGCAGGGCGGCGACCACCTCGTCCAGCGCGGCGGCGGAGACCGCGGCGGCGAGTGCGTCGTCGGGGGTGTCGGGCGCGCCGAGCCGGATGTTGTCGGCCAGCGTGGCGGCGAACAGGTGGGCCCGTTGGGGCACCCAGGAGAGCTGGCTCCGCCAGGCGTCGGGGTCGACGCCGGCGAGGTCGACTCCGCCCACGGTGACCCGGCCCCCCGTCGGGGCGACGAAGCCGAGCAGAAGGTTGAGCAGGGTGGTCTTGCCCGCGCCGCTGGGCCCGACGATGGCGATCCGCTCTCCGGGGCGGATGCTCAGCGTGACGTCCCGCAGCGCGACCGTCCGCTCGTACGCGACGGTCACGCCCTCGAACCGGATCTCGCCCCGCCCGTCGGGGGCCTGCGTCGACGGGGGCCCGCCGGCCTTCGACGGCTCCACGGCGGAGAGGGTGAGCGCCTCGTCCAGCGCGGTGAGCCCCTCCATGCTGGCGTGGAACCGGCTGCCGGCCGCCCGCAGCGGCAGGTACGCCTCCGGGGTGAGCAGCAGCACCAACAGCGCGGTGGAGAGAGTGAGCCCGCCGCCGAGCAGCCGGATACCCACCGGCACCGCGACCAGCGCCACCGACAGGGTGGCAACCAGCTCCAGCACCAGGGCGGAAAGGAACGCGATTCGCAGCGTCTTCATGGTGGCGGCGCGGTGCCCGTCGGCCATCCGACGCACCACCTCGACCTGGTCCCGGGCCCGGCCGAACGCGCGCAGGGTGGGCAGCCCGGCGACCATGTCGAGGAAGTGCCCGCCCAGTAGCGACAGCCGTCGCCACTGGCGTTCCGTGGCGGCCTGCGCCTGCCAGCCGAGCAGCGCGCCGAAGACGGGAATCAGCGGCAGGGTCAGCATGATGATCACCGCAGAGCCCCAGTCGGCGAAGACGACCCGGGCCAGCACGGCCACCGGCACCGTGACGCTGAGCACGAGCTGCGGAAGGTACCCGGTGAAGTACGCGTCCAGGGCGTCGAGCCCGCGCCCGGTCAGAGTGGCGAGCTGCCCGGCCCGCTGCCCGGCGACCCAGCCGGGCCCGTGGCGGCCGACGGCGGCGAGCAGGTCCTCCCGGAGGGCGGCCTTGACGGTCGCGGCGGCCCGCGCCGCCACCGTGCCCTGCGCCCAGGTGATCAGGGAACGCCCCGCCACGGCGGCGAGGAGACCGGCCAGCGCCGGCCGATTCAGCCGCCCGTCGATCGCGGTGGCCAGCAGCGTGGCCAGCGCGGTGGCCTGCCCCACGACCAGCAGCGCCGTCAGCCCGCCGAGAATCGCGAGCACGGCGAGGTCGCGCCGGGCCGCAGGGACCCGGCGCAGCAGACGTGGGTCGAAGGGACGGCGGTTCACCGGTTCACCGGTGCCCTACCGTCGGTCCGTCCTCGGAACACCCAGCAGCACATCACCTGAAAGCCTAGTAGGGCCGCCCTGACCAGCCCCGCCGGTGCCACCGAGGTGGCGGGAAAGACCGCACCGGCCGCCCTCGGGCGAGCGCCGTCCGGGCCGCCAACAGCATCGCGAAGAGCGCAAACGGCAGCAGTACGGCGAAGAGCGGACGCTGTGCCGCGGTGCGTACCCAGTCGGAGCGCAGCCCCGCGACGAAGGCCGGAGCGACCGTGGCGAGCGCCACCGCGACCAGCCGGCGGGCGGTGGTGACCGACGACGTCGGGCGCGGTTCGACGGCGTAGCGAAGATCCGACGGGCCGGGGGCGGGAACGCGAACCGGGGTGGGCTGTTGCGCCGCGGGTGTGCTCCCCGCGAGCCATGCTCAGCTCAGGAAGAGGGAGATCGGGAGCGCGACCAGCGTGGTCGCCACCGTCAGCGCGATGGCCCCGATCACCCGGGGCGGCCGGTTGGCGGCCAGCAGTCGCTGGACCCGCACGTCCAGATCCCGGTCGCCCACGCCGAGCGCGCCGGCCGGGGTGACCCGGTGGCCGGCTGCGGCGAACCGCCGCAACGCGCCCGCGAGGGGCACCTCGGCATGCAACTCCCGGGCCTTGTCGTCGGCGCGCATCTCGACCAGCAGCGCCACCCGCTCGTGCGCGTCACGCACCCAGCGGAACCAGGGCAGCGCCCGGCACAGCGCGGTGAACGGAAGCAGCACCAGGTCGTGCCGCTCCTGGGCGTGCGCCCGCTCGTGGGCGAGCACCGCCTCCAACTCGGCCCGGTCGAGCAGGCTGAGCGTCCCGACGCTGACCACCACCCGGGGCTTCACGCCCGGCAGGCAGTACGCCGCCGCGCTCGGGTGGTCCAGCACCAGCGCCCCGGGCACCTCGGGGTCACGGCGGGCGACCAGGGTGAGCAGGTCCCGGTGCCGACGCTGGGCCCGGACAGCCGCGTGGACGCTGCGCACCGTCGTGGTCAGCAGCACCGCCCCGATGCCGACCCCGACCCCGACCAGCCCGAGGTGGACCGCGCCCAGTCCGGCCGGCAGGGTGCCGTGGGCCAGATCGGTGCCGAGGGCGAGCAGCGCGCTCCCCGTGGACCGGTCGTACGTGACCACGCCGAGCGCCATGGGCAGGCCGATCGCGGAGAGGCCGAGCGCGAGCCCGACCGCCTGCCAGCAGACGATCGCCACCCGGGGGCTGCGCCACGTCCAGGTGGAGGCCGCGAGGGCCTGGGTGGCCAGGTAACAGGCCAGGACCGAGACGGCGAAGTGCACGGCGTACGCCATGGCGGTGGCCCTACCGGTCCGTCGCCTCGTCGGCCAGGGCGGGCTGCCCGGCCCGGTCCTCCGTACGCGGATCCTCGACCCGATCGGTCAGCGACCCGGCCGCCTCGGCGCCCAGGGCTGCGCGCAGCACGTCGGCCTCGGTTCCGGTGACCGAATGGGCGAAGCGCACCAGCGCGGCGTCCCGGCTGCCGCCGAGGTCCAGGGCGTCGAGCATGAGCCGGGCGATGTGCGCCTCGCGGCTGGCCGTCGCCCGGTACTGCCAGGCCCGCCCCTCCCGCTGGCGCTGCACCATGCCCTTACCGGCGAGCCGGTCCAGCACGGTCATCACCGTCGTGTACGCGAGTTCACGGCCGTGGAGCGCGTCGGCGACCTCACGCACGGTCACCCCGTCCGACGTGCTCGGAACGGTGTCCCACAACACGTCCATCACCGCACGTTCAAGATCCCCAAGCCGCGTCACCCACCAATCCTACCCCCCGTAGTAGACCCCCCACCCCACCCCGCCTCCCCGCCCCCACCCCCCCCGGAAGGACCCGCGCACTTTCGGAGAATGAGTGGCCATTCGATGAGGAATGGCCACTCATTCTCCGAAAGCGTGGGCGAAGAAGGTGGGGCGGCGGGGGTGGAGGCGGCGGGGGTGGGGGAGCGGGATGGGGTGGGGGGTTAGGTGCCCTTGGGGTGCCAGACCGTTTTGGTCTCCAGCAGGGCGGTCATGCGGGTGATGCCGGGATCGGCGGACCAGTCGTGGTCGGCCGGGGCTGGGCGGAGCACCCGCTTGAGGTTCTCCGCCGCCTTGACCTCCAGATCGGCCGCGAACTCGGGGTCGGTCACCCCGGTCAGGTCGATCGCGTTGACGTCCATGTGCGCGGCCAACGTCGGCGCGGTCTCCGTCGGCGGGCCGGTGAGGATGTTGATCACCCCGCCGGGCAGGTCGGAGGTGGCCAGCACCTCGGCCAGGGTCACCGCAGCCAGGGGCTGCGCCGGGGAGGCCACCACCACCACCGTGTTGCCGGTGACGATCGCCGGGGCGATCACGCTGACCAGGCCGAGCAGCGCCGGGGCCGCCGGGGCCACCACGGCCACCACGCCGGTCGGCTCGGGCGCCGACAGGTTGAAGTAGGGCCCGGCGACGGGGTTCGCGCCGCCGTACACCTGGGGGAGTTTGTCGGACCAGCCGGCGTACCAGACCCAGCGGTCGATCGCGGCGTCCACCTCGTCGGCCGGCACGCCGAGGGCGACGAACTGCTCGCGGCGGCCCTCCAGCATCTCGGCGACCCGGTAGAGGATCTGCCCCCGGTTGTACGCGGTCGCCCCGGCCCAGCCCTTGACGGCGGCGCGGGCGGCGACGACCGCCTCCCGCGCGTCCTTGCGGGAGGCCAGAGACACGTTCGCCGACTGCACGAGATACGACCGTCCCGACTCGCTGCGCGGGAACTTCCCGCCGATGAAGAGCTTGTACGTCTTGCGTACCGCGACCCGCTCAGACATTGAGGTACCCCTCCAGCCCGTGCCGGCCGCCCTCGCGACCGTAGCCCGACTCCTTGTAGCCGCCGAAGGGCGAGGTGGGGTCGAACTTGTTGAACGTGTTGGCCCAGACCACCCCGGCGCGCAGCCGGTCGGCCGTCCACAGGATCCGGGAGCCCTTGTCGGTCCAGATCCCGGCGGAGAGCCCGTACGGCGTGTTGTTGGCCTTCTCGACGGCCTCGGCCGGGGTGCGGAACGTCAGTACGGAGAGCACCGGGCCGAAGATCTCCTCCCGGGCGATCCGGTGCGCCTGGGTGACGCCGGTGAAGATCGTTGGCGCGAACCAGAAGCCGCGTTCGGGTAGCTCGCACGGGGGCGACCAGCGCTGCGCGCCCTCGGCGGCGCCGGCGTCGGAGAGTTCGCGGATCCGGGCGAGTTGGGCGGCGGAGTTGATCGCCCCGACGTCGGTGTTCTTGTCCAGCGGGTCGCCGACGCGCAGCAGCGCCATCCGGCGCTTCAGCGACTCCAGCACCTGCTCGGCGACGTTCTCCTGGACCAGCAGCCGGGACCCGGCGCAGCAGACGTGCCCCTGGTTGAAGAAGATGCCGTTGACGATCCCCTCGACCGCCTGGTCGATCGGGGCGTCGTCGAAGACGATGTTCGCGGCCTTGCCGCCCAGTTCCAGGGTGAGCTTCTTGCGGGTGCCGGCGACCGATCGGGCGATGGCCCGGCCGACCTCGGTGGAGCCGGTGAAGGCGACCTTGTCCACGCCCGGGTGCTCGACCAGCGCCCGGCCGGTGTCGCCGGCCCCGGTGACGATGTTGACCACACCGGCCGGCAGTTCGGCCTGCTGGCAGATCTCGGCGAAGAGCAGCGCGGTCAGCGGGGTGGTCTCGGCGGG
The DNA here is from genome assembly GCF_033804645.1 of Micromonospora sp. RTGN7. Classification (NCBI taxonomy): domain Bacteria; kingdom Bacillati; phylum Actinomycetota; class Actinomycetes; order Micromonosporales; family Micromonosporaceae; genus Micromonospora; species Micromonospora sp. RTGN7. Next base: position 201,265 of record NZ_JAPZLF010000004.1, read on the forward strand.
CTTGAGCACCACCGTGTTGCCGGCCGCGAGCGCGGGGGCGATCTTCCAGGCCAGCATGAGCAGCGGGAAGTTCCACGGGATGACCTGCGCGGCCACCCCGACCGGCCGTGGGTCCGGCCCGAAGCCCGCGTGGGTGAGCTTGTCGGCCCAGCCGGCGTAGTAGAAGAAGTGCGCGGCGACCAGCGGCAGGTCGACGTCCCGGGACTCCCGGATCGGCTTGCCGTTGTCGAGCGACTCCAGCACGGCCAGTTCGCGGGAGCGTTCCTGAATGATCCGGGCGATCCGGAACAGGTACTTGGCGCGGTCCCGGCCCGGCATCGGGCCCCACACCTTCTCGTACGCCGCCCGGGCGGCGCGGACCGCGCGGTCCACGTCCTCGCTCCCGGCCTCGGCGATCTCGGCGAGGACCTCCTCGGAGGCGGGGTTGACCGATTTGAAGGTGCCGCCGTCGGTCGGGTCGACGAACTCGCCGTCGACGAAGAGCCCGTACGAGGGTTTGAGGTCCACCACCGAGCGGGACTCGGGGGCGGGCGCGTATTCGAACATCACTCTCAGTCCAGGGTGAAGTAGTCGGGACCGGAGTAGACGCCGGTCGTCAGCTTGGTGCGCTGCATGAGCAGGTCGTTGAGCAGGCTGGACGCGCCGAACCGGAACCAGTCCGGGTCGAGCCAGTCCGCGCCGACGGTCTCGTTGACCATCACCAGGTACTTGATCGCGTCCTTGGTGTTCTTGATCCCGCCGGCGGGTTTCACGCCGACCTGCCGCCCGGTGGCGGCGCGGAAGTCGCGGACCGCCTCCAGCATCACCAGGGTCACCGGGAGGGTCGCCGCGACCGGCACCTTGCCGGTGGAGGTCTTGATGAAGTGGGCGCCGGCCAGCATGGCCAGCCAGGAGGCCCGCCGCACGTTGTCGTACGTGGACAGCTCGCCGGTCTCCAGGATCACCTTCAGATGGGCGTCCCCGCAGGCGGACCTGGTGGCCACGATCTCGTCGTAGACCTCGGAGTAACGCCCGGCCAGGAACGCGCCCCGGTTGATCACCATGTCGATCTCGTCCGCGCCGGCCGCCACGGCGGCCCGGGTGTCGGCGAGCTTCACCTCCAGCGGTGCCTGCCCGGAGGGGAACGCCGTCGCCACGCTGGCCAGGTGCACGACCCCGGGTCCGGCCACCTGGCCCGGTCCGGAGCCGGCGCTCGACCCGCGCAGCACCTCGGCGACGTACGGGACCATCGCCGGGTAGACGCAGACCGCGCCGACGTGCGGGCAGGTCGGGTCGGCCGGGTCGGGGCGCAGCGCCTTCGCCGCGAGCGCCCGCACCTTGCCGGGGGTGTCCGCGCCCTCCAGGGTGGTGAGGTCGACCATCCGGATGGCCAGGTCGATCGCCTGGGCCTTGGCCGTGGTCTTGATGGAGCGGGTGCCGAGCTGGGCCGCCCGCTGCTCCGCGCCCACTTGGTCCACGCCCGGCAGGCCGTGCAGGAAGGCCCGCAGAGCGGTCTCGGATCGTCCCAGTTCGGATAGGTCCGACCGGGCCGACGTCGCTGTCGCCGTCATGCCGGGAAGTCTACGCATCGACCCGCGTTGTGATCTCGATCACGATGGCCTCGATTCGGCCGCCGCAGGGCCCCGCGAGGCCCCCGCAAGGCCCCCGAGAGGTCGCCGGGGGCCGCGGGGAGGTCCTTCGGGGTGAGCGGCGTCGCTGCCGGGCCTGCGCCCGCACTGGGCGAGCCGACCGTTCGGTAGGTTGAGTGATCGTGGACGTACACGTCATTGACCACCCGCTCGCCCAGTCGCGGCTGACCGCCATGCGGGACGCACGCACCGACTCCTCCTCGTTCCGGGCCGCGCTGCACGAGCTCACCACCATGCTCGTGTACGAGGCCGCCCGCTCCTTCCCCGTCGAGAAATACCAGGTGCAGACCCCGGTTACCGGCACCGAGGGCACCCGGCTGGCCAACCCGCCGCTGCTGGTGCCGGTGCTGCGGGCCGGTCTCGGCATGGCCGACGCCGCCCTCGGCCTGCTTCCCGAGTCGTCGATGGGCTTCGTCGGCCTGGCCCGCGACGAGGAGACGTACGAGCCGCGCGCCTACATGGAGTCGCTGCCCCGCGACCTGTCCGGCCTGCCCGTGCTGGTCCTCGACCCGATGCTGGCCACCGGCGGCTCCCTGGAGCACTGCTGCCGGCTGCTCGCCGACCGGGGCTGCACCGACATCACCGTGCTCTGCGTCCTCGCCGCGCCGGTCGGCATCCGCCGGCTGGAGCAGTCCGGCCTGCCGTTGCGCCTGGTCACCGCCTCGATCGATGAGGGCCTCAACGACCAGATGTTCATCGTGCCGGGCCTCGGCGACGCCGGCGACCGCCAGTTCGGCGGCATGCCCCGCTTCTGAGGTGCAAGGAAGGGCACCTCGTTAACGCCTGAGGTATAGAAGGGTTCCCCTCTCACGGGGGCGGGTTGGGGTGCGCGGAATTGCGCGCAGGCGTTACCGTCTCGGGCCATGACTGGTGTTGTGCTCGCCGAGGAGTTGCTGCTCCTCGCGTACGACGACGAATCCGGCAAGGCGACCATGCCGCGGATCAGCCTCGACCTGGGAATGGCCGCCGCGGTGCTGATCGAGCTGGCGCTGGCCGGCCGGATCGCGTACGCCGACGGCAACCTGGTGGTCACCGACTCGGCCCCCACCGGCGAGCCCCGGCTCGACGAGGTGCTGGGCCGGATGGCCGCCGACACCCCGCACACCCCGTCCTCCTGGGTGCAGCGGCTGCGCCACGCCCTCCGCGACCGGATCCTCGGCGACCTGGTCGGCCGGGGGGTGGTACGTGACGTCGAGGAGACCGAGCTGGGCTTCATCCACGTGCACCGCTACCCGACCACGGACGCCTCGGTGGAGGAGGACATCCGGCGTCGGCTGGCCGAGGCGCTGGCCGACGGGCAGCTTCCCGACGAGCGGACCGCTGCCCTGGCCACCCTCGTGGCGGTGCTCCGGATGGAGCCGGCGCTGGGCCTGACCGGCGACGCCGCCCGGGACGCCCGGGTACGGCTGGCGGAGATCGCCGACGGGGCCGGCTTCTCCGGCGACGTCGGTCTGGACGTCTCGGTGGTCCGCCCCTCGGTGGCGCTGGTCGTCACCGCTCTGGGGCAGGCGGTGGACGCCGCCCTCGGCAAGCGCGCCTGAGAGGTGCGGAAGGGCACCCCCGTTGATGGGTGCCCTTCCGCACTCACCTACAGGCCGAGGGTCGTCGCGACCTCCGCGCGCAGCGCGGCGAGCGCCGTGGCCGCGCGGGTGCGGGCCGCCGGCACGTCGCCGCCCGCGACCGGCTCCACCACCTCCAGGTACGCCTTGAGCTTCGGCTCGGTGCCCGACGGGCGGATCACCACCCGGGCCGCGTCGGTACGCAGGATCACCACGTCTGCCTCGGGGAGCAGGTCCCGCGCCTCGGTGACCGGGTGGCCGAGCAACGCGGTCGGGGTGGCCGCCCGGACCCGGGCCATCGCGTCGGTGATCACCCGCAGGTCGTCGACCCGCACCGAGAGTTGGTCGGTGTGGTGCACGCCGAACTCGGCGGCCAACTCGTCCAGCCGGTCGGTGAGGGTGCGGCCCTCCGCCTTCAGGCCGGCGGCCAGTTCGGCGACGGTCAGCGCGGCGGTGATGCCGTCCTTGTCCCGCACGTGCTCCGGGGCGACGCAGTAGCCCAGGGCCTCCTCGTAGCCGAAGACCAGCGGGGCGGAGCCGCCGCCGGCCCGGACGATCCACTTGAACCCGGTCAGCGTCTCGTCGTACGGCAGGCCCCGGGCCGCGCACATCGCCCGCAGCAGGGACGACGACACGATGGTGGTGGCGTACAGGCCCCGCACACCCCGGCGCATGAGGTGGTCGGCGAGCAGCGCGCCCACCTCGTCGCCGCGCAGCATCCGCCAGCCGGTTCCCGCGTCGCGGACGGCCACCGCGCAGCGGTCCGCGTCCGGGTCGTTGGCGATCGCCAGGTCCGCACCGGTCCGCTCGGCGAGCGCGACGAGACGGTCCACCGCCCCCGGCTCCTCCGGGTTGGGGAAGCTCACGGTCGGGAAATCCGGGTCCGGTTCCGCCTGCTCGGGCACCACGCCGGGCACGCCGAACCCGGCGCGGGCGAAGGTGGCGGTCAGCACCGCCGCGCCCACCCCGTGCAGCGGGGTGTACGCCACCCGCAGATCGCGTGGTCCGTCTGCGGAAACCACGGCGGCGGCCCGGTCCACGTACGCGGCGGCCAGGTCGTCGCCGAGCACCTGCCCGGCCGGCCCGAGCGGCACCTGGGCCAGCGGGCCGACCGCCCGGATGGCCGCCTCGATCCCGGTGTCGGCCGGCGGAACGATCTGCGCCCCCGCGCCCAGCCCGCCGCCGAGCCGCGCGCCCAGGTACACCTTGTAGCCGTTGTCCTGTGGCGGGTTGTGGCTGGCGGTGACCATCACACCGGCCACCCCGCCGAGGTGCCGCACCGCGTACGCCAGCACGGGGGTGGGCAGCGGGCGGGGCAGCAGCAGCGCCGGGCGGCCCGCGCCGGTGGCGACCTGGGCGGTGCGCTCGGCGAACTCCCGGGAACCGTGCCGGGCGTCGTACCCGATCACCAGCGGACCGGGCGCGCCCTGGGCGGCGAGCCAGCCGACCAGCCCGGCGGCGGCCTGGGTGACCACGGCGAGGTTCATCCCGTTCGGACCCGCGCGCAGCGGCCCCCGCAGCCCCGCGGTGCCGAAGGTCAGCGGCCCGGCGAACCGGTCCGCGAGCTCGGGCGCGCTCGCCGGTAGGCGGTCGAGCACCGCCCGCAACTCGTCGCGGGTGGCCGGGTCGGGGTCGTCGTCGAGCCACCGCCGGGCCTGGTCGCGAATGTCGTCAACTTCAGTGGGTTCCGCCGCCATTGCCTCTTGATAGCACGGCGGCGGAACACCACGTCGCATCGGCCTCGCCCCCGGTGGGCCTCAGTTGGCCCCACCGAGCTTGAACGACGTCACCATCTTTTCGAAGATCGGTTTGCTCTCGGCGAAGCGGGCGTCGGTGGCGGAGAGGTAGAACGAGTAGACCTTCCCCTCGTGCACCACCCCGCGCCACACCCCGTGCCGCATGCCGTCGCCCTCGCCGCAGGTGTATTCGAACTCGGCCGCCGACTGGCCGTCGAGCTTCTGCTCGGACATCGACAGCTGGTTGTAGGGCTTCGGGCAGGAGGTGGACCTGGTCCGCAGGCCCCTCTCGGCGGTCTCGGCCCAGCGCAGGGACGACGTGCCACCCCAGTCCTCGGCGAGGATGCGCACCTTGCGCCCGCCGTCCTCCGGGTCGATGAAGTCGACCCAGACACCGGCGCTCTTACGCTCCCAGCCCTTGGGTACCTGCACCGTGATGCCCTTGGTCGAGTGCTCCTGCATCTCGACCACCGGGGCCGCGGGGGGCGCGGGTGGCGCCGCCGGGGTGGCCGGCCCTTCCGGGTCGCCGCCGCTGAACAGGACGACCGCGGCCACCAGCAGCAGCACCGCGAGGCCGCCGGCCGCCGCGAGCTGCACCTTGCGCGGCCAGCCCCGCACGCCGGCCACGATCCGGCCGACGCCGCCGGGTTTGCCGCCGTCGGCCGGGGTGGGCGCGGTGCCCGGGGTGGCCCACGGCTGGCCGGTGCCGGCGACCGACCACTGGCCGCCGCCGTACTGCCCGCCGAGCCGCTGGGTCGCCTCGGGTGTGCCGTACGCCGGCACCGCCTGGGTGGCGTCGGGGGGGCCGACCCGTTGGGTGGCGTCCGGCCCGCCGAAGGGGTGTCGCTTGGTGCCCGGCAGGACCCCGAAGGGCGCCCGCTGGACGGCGTCGGGGCGGGGCCCGAAGGGCACCTGCTGGACGGCGTCGGGGCGGGGCCCGAAGGGCACCTGCTGGGTGGCGTCGGGCGAGCTGCCGTACGTCACCCGCTGGGTGGCCTCCGGCGCACCCCCCGCGTCGACCCGCTGGGTGGCGTCCGACGAGCCACCGTACGTCCGGGCGGCCGGTGGCGTCGGCGTCGGCGCGGCAGGCGGCGTCGGCGTGGGCATCGCCCCGGTGGGGGTGTGCAGCGGGCCGGCGAGCGCGTCGGCGCTGGTGTCGTCCAGCGCGGCGGCGCTCGCGGCGGCGGAGGTGATGGCCTTCTTCGCCGTGCCGCCCTGGCGCAGCGCGGCCAGCCGGTCGGTCAGCGACTCGCCGGGGGCGAGCATCGCCGAGCCACCGATCTGTCCGCCGGGCGACTCGGGTGCTGGCGGCGGATTGACGGGGACCGGGGGCCGCGGCGCCACCGGCACCACCGCGTACGGGTCGGTCACCGAGTGGACGGCGGTGGCGTTGCTGGTCAGCGGGCCGGCCAGCAGCTCGCGCAGCATCGCCCGGGAGGTGTGCACGTCGAGCCGGCGGGCCGGGTCCTTCTCCAGCAGCCCCATCAGCACCCGGGTCAGTGGGCCGCTGCGCTGCGGGGTGGCCGGCGGATCCTCGACCACGGAGTGCATGGTCTCGATCGGGTCGCCCTTGTCGAATGGGGGCCGCCCCTCGACCGCCGTGTAGAGGGTCACGCCGAGGGAGAACAGGTCGCTGGGCGGGCCGAACTCCTGGCCCATCGCCCGCTCGGGGGAGATGAAGTGCGGCGAGCCGAGCACCATCCCGGGGGTGGTGAGCTGCACGTCGGTGGGGAGCTTGGCCACGCCGAAGTCGGTGAGCACGCACCGGCCGTCGGTGCAGATCAGCACGTTGGCCGGCTTGACGTCGCGATGCAGCACGCCCATGGCGTGCGCTACCTCCAGCGCGCCGAGCAGGGCGATGCCGATCTTGGCGACCGCGCGGGGCGCGACCGGCCCGTCCTCGATCACCATGTCGGCCAGGCTGCGGGCGTCCAGCAGCTCCATCACGATCCAGGGGCGGCCACCCTCGGTGACCACGTCGTACACCTGGACCACGGCAGGGTGCTGGATGGCGGCGGCGGCGCGCGCCTCGCGCAGGGTCCGCTCGTACATCGCGTCGCGGTCGCTCGGGGCCAGGCCCGGCGGGAGGATGACCTCCTTCACCGCCACGTCGCGCCGCAACAGGGTGTCTGAGGCACGCCACACCGTGCCCATGCCGCCGTTGCCCACCGCGGACCGGAGCGAGTAGCGACCACCGATGGTGGTGCCGGGCGCCGCGCGTCCGTGGGGTGGACTGATCGGTCCGCCGCTCCACGTCGGGATCTGAGTCACAGAAAAGCCACCGGGGTAAATCGAGGGGGCTGGGACACAACGCCTCTATCTTGCTGGTTCCGACGCCGGATGCGAAACCCGACGCGGCGGACGTTTGTCGAACTCGACCGTGCGTGGCTGGTTGTTCACTCTGGGGTCACCCCCGGACGAAGGTGGCGGATGTGCGGAATCCCTCACCCGTCCGTGCGCCCCCGCGTCCTACCATCCGGAGATGAGCGAACCGCGGTCGAGCGAGTCCGGCTTCCCGATCAAGGCCCTCTACACGGCGGGCGACCTGCCCGAGGACCTGGACTCCCGGCTGGGCGACCCTGGCGAGTTCCCGTACGCCCGTGGGGTCTACCCCACGATGTACACCTCCCGGCCGTGGACCATGCGCCAGTACGCCGGCTTCGGCACCGCCACCGAGTCCAACGCGCGCTACCACCAGTTGCTGCGGGCCGGGACGATGGGCCTCTCCGTCGCCTTCGACCTGCCCACCCAGATGGGGTACGACTCCGACGACCCGATCGCGCACGGCGAGGTGGGCAAAGTCGGAGTGGCCATCGACTCCATCGAGGACATGCGGCTGCTCTTCGACGGCATCCCGTTGGACAAGGTCTCCACCTCGATGACGATCAACGCCCCCGGCTCGGTGCTGCTGCTGCTCTACCAGCTCGTCGCCGAGGAGGCCGGGCTCGCCGGGTCGGCGCTCAACGGCACCATCCAGAACGACATCCTCAAGGAGTACATCGCCCGGGGGACGTACATCTTCCCGCCGAAGCCGTCGCTGCGGCTGGTCGCCGACACCTTCGCGTACTGCCACGAGCAGGTGCCGAAGTGGAACACCATCTCCATCTCCGGCTACCACATGGCCGAGGCCGGTGCCACGCCCGCGCAGGAGATCGCCTTCACGCTGGCCAACGGCGTCGAGTATGTCCGCGCCGCGCTGGCCGCCGGGCTGGCCGTGGACGACTTCGCGCCCCGGCTGTCGTTCTTCTTCGTCGCCCGGACCACGCTGCTGGAGGAGGTCGCGAAGTTCCGTGCCGCCCGGCGGATCTGGGCCCGGCTGATGCGCGACGAGTTCGGGGCGAAGAACCCGAAGTCGATGATGCTGCGCTTCCACACCCAGACCGCGGGTGTGCAGCTCACCGCCCAGCAGCCCGAGGTCAACCTGGTCCGGGTGGCGGTGCAGGGGCTCGCCGCCGTGCTCGGCGGCACCCAGTCGCTGCACACCAACAGCTTCGACGAGGCCATCGCCCTGCCCACCGAGAAGGCCGCCCGGCTGGCCCTGCGCACCCAGCAGGTGCTGGCGTACGAGACGGACCTGACCGCCACGGTCGACCCGTTCGCCGGCTCGTACGTGGTGGAGGCGATGACCGCCGAGATCGAGACGGCGGTGACCGAGCTGATGGACCGGGTCGCCGACCACGGTTCGGTGGTGGACGCGATCGAGGTGGGCTTCCAGAAGCGGGAGATCGAGCAGTCCGCGTACCGGATCGCCCAGGAGATCGACTCGGGCGAGCGGGTGGTGGTCGGGCTCAACCGGTTCACCGTCGACACCGACGAGCCGTACGAGCCACTGCGGGTCGATCCGACGATCGAGGCGACTCAGGCCGAGCGGCTGGCCAAGCTGCGGGTGGAACGCGACGGTGGCGCCGTCGCGCGGGCCCTCGACGTACTGCGCGCCGCCGCCGAGGGCACGGAGAACGTGCTCCACCCGATGAAGGAGGCCCTGCGGGCCCGGGCCACGGTGGGCGAGGTCTGCGGCACCCTGCGCCTGGTCTGGGGCACGTACCGCCCGAGCGACCGGTTCTGACGGCCCCCACCCCGCCTCCCACGGCACCGGGAAGGCGTGGCGCGTCGGATGTGTGTCTCCGGGGGCGGTGGGGTACCCCATCCGGGTGACGGGGTCGGACAGCGTGTGCGCGACTGCGGCGTCCCGCCGTGTCACCGTCGGGGTCGACCGGCCGCTGATCGCGGTCGGTTAATTGTCCGAGCGGCAGTCAATTGAAGCGACTAATGCGACAATTCGGGAAACGGCGGCCCCGGGATCGACGGCGATTTCGCGACCGTTGACTCGATTACGGGTTGTAGGAGGTGTGGGGCAGATGACGGCGTTCGAACGCGATCTACCTGCTGTCCCGCAGATTGTCGAGCCCTTCCACCAGGGTTTTCGTGACGCTGCGCGGTCCGATCGCTACGGGAATGAAGTTGCACAGCGTCACCGCCGGAGGTCTAGGCTGTCTGCTGTCCTTCCGGATGATCCAATCATTTCTAGTGATCGAGATTTCGACGTGACGAGTGCGTTGACGCTGCCGGATGGCAGCCAGCTGGCGTCGTCGGCGTGGCCGCAAGCGCCGTCCGGGTCCCAGCCCCTTCCCTTCGAGCTGGACCATCTACTCGCCCTGCGGGAGCCCGGGCTTGTCGCCACCCGCCGGCACATCCACTCCCACCCGGAGCTCTCCGGCGAGGAGTTCGAGACCGCGGCCCTGGTCGCCCGCGAGCTCTCCCTCGCCGGGCTGCGCCCGCGCCTGCTGCCGAAGGGCAACGGCGTCATCTGCGACATCGACGGACGCCCCGATGGCCCGGTGGTCGCGCTCCGCGCCGACATCGACGCGCTGCCGCTCACCGACGTCAAGGACGTGCCGTACCGGTCCACCCGGGAAGGCGTCTGCCACGCCTGCGGCCACGACGTGCACACCACCGTGCTGCTCGGCGTCGGCATGCTGCTGGCCCAGCTCGCCGACCTCGGCGAGCTGGACGGCCGGGTCCGGCTGATCTTCCAACCCGCCGAGGAGATCCTGCCCTGCGGCTCGCTGGAGGTCATCGAGGCCGGCGGCCTGGACGACGTGGTGCAGATCTTCGCCCTGCACTGCGACCCCAACCAGCCGGCCGGCAAGGTCGGCCTGCGGGTCGGCCCGATCACCGCCGCCGCCGACAACGTCACCGTCCGGCTCACCGGGCCGGGTGGGCACACCGCCCGCCCGCACCTGACCGTCGACCTGGTCGACGCGCTCGGCCGGCTGGTCACCGAGGTGCCCGCCCTGGTCAGCCGCCGGGTGCCGGCCAACAGCGGGCTGCTGCTGGTCTTCGGCCAGGCCTCGGCCGGCACCCAGTGCAACGTCATCCCCTCCGAGGCGTGCGCCTCCGGCACCCTGCGGGTGATGGACCGCGACACCTGGGAAAAGGCTCCCGAGATCGTCGCTCAGGTGGTCCGGGACGTCATCGCCCCGACCGGGGCCGCGGTCGACCTGGAGTACCTGCGCGGTCGCCCGCCGGTCAGCAACGACGCCAGGGCGATCCAGGTGCTGACCGCCGCCACCGTCGCGGCGCTCGGCCCCGACGGCGTCGCGGAGACCCCACAGAGCATGGGCGGCGAGGACTTCTCCTGGTATCTGGAGCACGTCCCGGGCGCGCTGGCCCGCCTCGGCGTCGGTAAGCCCGGCCCGAACGTCGACCTGCACCGGGCCTCGTTCGACGTTGACGAGCGCGCCATCGCGTTCGGCGTCCGACTCATGGTGCAGACCGTGCTGCGGGCACTCGCGGCGACTCGCTGAGGACCGGCGCCGGCCTGCGCCGGCGCCGGCGCAGCAGCACCACCAGCAGCGCCACGGGCAGGCCCAGGGCCACGGCCCAGGGCAGCACCGCCCCGAGCACGGTGAGCAGGACACCCACCGAGACGGCGAACGCCTCCCAGCCGCCGCGCAGGCCGGCCAGGAAGCCGGTCTCCGACTCGTCGTCCGAGGTCTCCGCGTCCTTGCCGGCCAGGGTGATGGTGATGGTGGAAAGCGCGGTCAGGTCGGCCAGCCGGCGCTTCTTCGCCTCCAGCGACGCCAGGTCGGCCTCCCGCCGGGCCACCTCGCCCTCCAACGTCACCAGGTCGCCGATCGAGGTGGCCCGGGCCAACAGCTTGCGACCACTCTCCACCCGGGCTCGCTGGGTGGCGATCCGGGCGTCCAGGTCCACGGTCTCCTCGGTCACGTCCTCCGTACGGATCGACCGGTGCTCCTGCCGGCCCAGCTTCGCCAGCTCCTCCAGCACGACGGCGAACCGCGCCGCCGGTACGCGCAGTTTCAGCTCCGCCCACGCGCCCGCGCCGGCGCTGCGCCGCTCGTCGCCGCCGACGAAGCCCCCGGCCGAGGTGACCGCGGTCACCGCGGACTGGGCGGCGGCGTCCACCTCGTCCACCCGTACCCGCATGGTTCCGGTGTAGACGATCGAGCGCTGGTCGACCCGCAGGTCCGGCGACCCGCCGCCCGCGCCCGCCTTCGCCTTTCCCGCGTCACTCTCGGCCTGGGGTGCGGCCCGCTCCGCCGATCCCGCTGAGTCGGCCGACGTCTGTTGACCGCCGCCCGCGCTGCACCCGCCCACCGCGAGCAGGGCCACCAGCCCAACCGCCGTCAGCAACCTCTGTCCTGCGCGTACGCCCATTCCCGCTCCCATCCATTACGGCCCACTCGGGCGATACGTCAGACGTGCCGCGGCGTCCCCCGGGTTCCGGCAGACTGCGCTCAGGATCATCACGATTCGATAATCAAGGAGTCATGATGCAGCTCATCAAGTACGCCCACTCGTGCCTACGCGTCGAACACGACGGAGGGGTGCTGGTCGTTGACCCGGGTGGCTTCAGCGACCCGGCCGCACTGGACGGGGCGGACGCGGTGCTGATCACCCACGAACATCCCGACCACCTGGACGTCGAGGCGGTCACCCGGCAGCTCGACCGCCGGCCGTTCCGCGTCCACGGCCCGGCCTCGCTGGCCGGCGTCCTCGGCGACGCGGCTGAGGCACTGGAACCGGTGACCCCCGGGCAGTCGTTCACCGCGGCCGGCGTACCGGTTCGGGCGTACGGCGGTCGGCACGCCGTCATCCACCCGGACATCCCGGTGGTGGACAACCTGGGATACCTGCTCGACGACGTGGTCTACCACCCCGGCGACTCCCTCGTGGTGCCCGAGGACGTCCAGGTGGACACGCTCTTCGCGCCGATCCACGCCCCCTGGTCCAAGTTCTCCGAGGTGCTCGACTTCATCCGCGCGGTCGCCCCGCGCCGCGCATACGCCCTGCACGACGGGCTGCTCAACGACAACGGTCTCGCGGTGCTGAACCGCCAGTACGCCGCCCTGTCCAAGACCGACTACCAGCGCCTCGAGCCGGGCAGCCGGCTCGAGGCCTGACCCGGTGCCGCCCCCTCGGGACCTGGTCCGACGGCTCTACTCCGAGCCGCCGGACCGGTTTGTCGCCACCCGCGACGCTGCCGTCGGCGAGGCCCGACGGGCCGGCGATCCGGCCACGGCCCGGGAGATCGCCCGGCTGCGCCGCCCCACCGTGGCCGCCTGGCTGGTCAACCTGCTCGCCATCCGCCGTCCCGAACTCGTCGCCGACCTGGCCCAGCTCGCCGAGGCGCTGCGCGCGGCCCAGCGCGACCTGCGCGGTCCCCGGCTGCGGGAACTCTCCGCCCAACGCCGGGCGTTGGTCGCAGCGTTGGTCGCCGAGGTGCGCCACCTGGCGGCCGACGCCGAGGGCGGGCCGCCGGGCGGGAAGCTGCCGCTGGCCGAGGTGGAGACGACGCTCAACGCCGTGCTCTCCGACACCGGCGTCGCCGAGCAGGTGCGCTCCGGCCGGTTGTTGCGGGCCACCAGCTACGCCGGCTTCGGCGAGGTGCCCCGTCCCCAGCTGCGGTTGGTCACCGGCGGCGAGGCATCCCCGCCGGTCGCCGCCACCGGCCGGGTCGCCGCCACCGGCCGGGTCGCCGAGCGGGACCGGAGCCGGCGGGAACGCGACGAACGGGCCGCGCAACGGGCCGCCGGGGCCGAGCGGGCTCGGCAGCGCCGGGCGCTGGAACGGGAGCTGACGAAGGCGCGTACCGACCAGGGGCGGGCCGAGGCGGAGCTGGCCGGCGCGGCGGACGCCGAGCACGACGGCGCCGAGGAACTGGCCGACATCGAGCGGTCGCTGGCCGCGCTGGAGCGGCGACGCGCCGAGGCCGAACAGGAACTGAGCCGGCGCAAGCTGGCCCGCCGAGGGGCCGAACGCGCCGTCACCGCCGCCCGGCGGCGCACCGGCGAGGTCGAGGGAGCGATCGAGGCGATCGATGCCGAAGAGGGGGCTGACGGCGGGGGAGACAGCGGGGGAGACTGAGTGGCGATGACGCCGGAGCAGGTCGCCGCCGCGAGCAGGCCGCACGTGTTGGAGCTCGGGGAGAGGTTCACTCGCTGCCCCCGCACGCTGCGCCGGGCCCGCCTGCTCGGCATCTCCGGCTGGGCCTTCCACATCGTCGGCCGGGCCGGGGCACTGGGCGACGTCCGGGCCCCGACGGTGGCAGCCGCCCTCGGCTTCATCGCCCCGGAGGCCGTCGTCGACGGGTGGGACGGCGCCGCCCGGGTGGTCCGCCCGCTGGAAGTGGCCGAAGCGAGCCTCGCCGAATGCTGTCGCTGGGGCGACGAGAACCTGGCCCACCTGCCCGGGGTGGACCGGCTGGCCGCGCTGCTGCACCGGGTGATCGACACGGCGGATGCCGGGGGGATGCCGCTGTTCGCCGCCCGGCGGGCCATGACAGCGCCGGGCGACTCCCCGGGCGCCCGGGCGGCCCTCGGCCTGCTGCTGCTGCGCGAGCAGTTCGCCGGGGCATACCTGATGGCGGTGCGGGCCGGCGGGATGACCCCGCTGGAGGCGCTGCTCGCCGGGCCGGAGGGGGAGGCCGGTGCGCTGGCCTGCGGCTGGCCACCGCCGTACCCCCGGATCGGCCCGCAGGTGCGTCGCCGGCTCTGGGCGGAGGCGGTGACCGACCGGCTGACCTCGGCCGGGTTCTGCGCCCTCGCTCCAGATGAGAGGGCCGCGCTGCTGGACCTGCTGGCCGCCACCCGCGCCCGGGTGCAGGGAAGACCCTCTTCCTGACACCTGCGGTAGCGAGGGTTCCCTCTTGCCGCGTCGGGCTGAGCGGCCCGCCCGGCCGGCCGGCCGGCATTCCAACCCGGGGTCGCGGTGAGCGGCGCTTGACCGCGCGGCGGCGGCCCGCCCAGCGCCTAAATGGGCGGCGCGGGTGGCGGGCGGCTGGCAGGATCGTGCGGTGTCCCTTCCCGTTGGCTGGAGCGTGCGTCGCCCCACTCTCGACGACGTGCCGTCGATCCTCGCGGTGGTGCACGCCGCCGACACCTACGCGATCGGCTACCCGGACTTCGACGCCGACGATGTCCAGGCCGCGCTGACCGCGCCGTACGTCGACCCGACCCGGGACTGCTGGCTCGGCCTCGACCCGCTCGGAACGGTGGTCGCCTGGGCGACCGTGGAGAACCCCACCGGCGTCGGGCGAGAGTCCGTCGACGTCTTCGCCGACCCGGCGGCGGGCCGGGCCGTCCAGGTTCCGCTGCTGGACCGGCAGCTCGCCCGGGTGGCCGAGCGGGCCGCCGAGCGCGGGCTGCCGGCCCTCACGGTCCGCTGCGCGGCCTACCCGCCGGAGCACCAGTGGCGCGCGGCCCTGCTCGACCGCGGGTTCACCCACGCCAAGCGGTACGTCCGGATGCGTCGCCCCCTGGCCGACCTGCCGGCAGAGCCGCCCGTCCCACCCGCCGAGGTGACGATCCGTCAGGTGCGCCCCGACGACGAGGCGGACCTGCGGGCGTTCCACCGGGTCTACGACACCGCGTTCCGGGATATTGCCGACTACGAGCCGCTGCCGTACGAGCGATGGCGGGCCCGGATCGGCGATGGCTCCGCCTGGGACGAGTGGTTCTTCGCCGAGTCCGACGGCGCCCCGGTCGGCGTGCTCCAATCCTCCGACCAGGCGCTCGACCGGGGCGAGGGGTTCGTCAAGAACCTGGCCGTGCTGCCCGGAGAGCGGAAACGTGGCGTCGGCGCGGCGCTGCTGCTGTGGGCGTTCCACCGGTACGCCGCCAAGGGCCGGGCCTTCGCCGGTCTCGGCGTCGACCTGGCCAACCCGACCGCCCCGCTTCCCCTCTACCGTTCCGTCGGCCTGCGCGAGGAGCGCACCCGCACCATCGACCTGTACGAGCTGGTCGTCCCGGCGGCCGGCTGAACCGCCCGGCGGTCGACGCTGTGGGGTGCGCGACCCGGGGCGGGGGCGGCGGGCGGCCCGTGCGGCGGGCGGAGCAAACTGGAGACGTGCGAGACGCGCTACGCCGACGCGGTGCCGGTCGGGCGGGACCGCAGCTCGATGACGTAGTCGTCGGGCGCGCCCGCCTTCTCGGCGGCGTTCGCGATCTCCGACAAATACCACGCCGTCGGCAGGCCGCCCTCGTACCCGTCGAAGACGTACACCCAGGCGGTCACCTCCCCGTCGAGGGTGGAGACTCGGACGTGCAGCTTGCGGTACGTCTCGGCGGTCACCCCCTCGATCTCGTCGAGCTGGGCGGCGTCGTAGGAATGGATGTCGTAGAGCGCCACGAAGACGCGGTCGCCGGGGGACTCGACGACCGTGCTGACCGCCCCCTCCCAGCCGATGACGCCCTCACCGGCGAAGGTGAGCCGCCAGCCTTCCAGCCAGCCGATGCCCACCATCGGCGAATGCGGACAGTAGGCGCGCATCCGGGCGGGGTCCAGGTTTGAGCCGTAGGCGGCGTAGTGACGCACGGCGATGACGATAGCCCGGCGGACGGGTGGGGGAGAATACGACGGTGCGTGTCGAACGCGTCGGGAAGAAGAAAGTCACCGTGAGCATGGACGAGGAGCGATAGCTGTGAGCCAGATCGTGATCATCGGCGGGGGGCCGGCCGGGTACGAGGCGGCCCTGGTCGCCGCCCAGCTGGACGCTGATGTCACCGTGGTGGAGGCCGAGGGGGCCGGTGGCGCCTGTGTGCTCTCCGACTGCGTTCCGTCCAAGACCTTCATCGCCAGCTCGGAGGTGGTCACCGGGTACCGGGACACCGAGCAGTTCGGGGTGCACTCCGACGGGCTGGAAGCGGTCACCGTCGACGCCCGTACGGTGCACGAGCGGGTCAAGCGGCTGGCCCTGCACCAGTCCGCCGACATCCACGCCAAGCTGGTCAAGGCCGGCGTCACCTTCGTGGCCGGGACGGCCCGGCTCGGCGATGACATGCTCGGTCACACCCACCGGGTGGTCGTCACCCCCGCCGACGGGGGCGAGAAGTACTCGGTCGACGCGTCGACCGTGCTGGTCGCCACCGGTGCCACCCCGCGCCAGCTACCCACCGCCCTGCCCGACGGCGAGCGCATCCTGACCTGGCGGCAGGTGTACGACCTGGCCGAGCTGCCCGAGCACCTGATCGTGGTCGGCTCCGGCGTCACCGGCGCCGAGTTCGCCAGCGCGTACCTGGCGATGGGGGTCGACGTCACCCTCGTCTCCAGCCGCGACCGGGTGATGCCGCACGAGGACGCCGACGCGGCGATGGCGATCGAACGGGTCTTCCGCTCCCGGGGGATGACGATCCTCAACAACTCCCGCGCCGAGGGCGTCCGCCGCACCGCCGACGGGGTCGAGGTCGAGCTGGCCGACGGGCGGCTGGTGCAGGGCTCGCACGCGCTGATCGCGGTCGGCTCGATCCCCAACACGACCGGCCTCGGCCTCGGCGAGTACGGCGTCGAGCTGGCCCGGGGCGGTTACATCACCGTCGACCGGGTGTCCCGGACCAACGTTCCCGGCGTCTACGCCGCCGGCGACTGCACCGGGGTGCTGCCGCTGGCCAGCGTCGCCGCGATGCAGGGCCGGATCGCGATGTGGCACGCGCTCGGCGAGGCGGTCCGGCCGCTGCGGCTGCGTACGGTCGCGGCGAACGTCTTCACCGACCCCGAGCTGGCCACCGTCGGCGTCTCCCAGAACGAGGTGGAATCCGGCAAGACCCCGGCCCGGCAGGTGATGCTGCCGCTGACGGGCAACGCCAGGGCGAAGATGTACGACCTCGCCGACGGCTTCGTGAAGTTGTTCTGCCGCCCGGCGAGCGGCCAGGTGATCGGCGGTGTGGTGGTCGCACCGAAGGCCAGTGAGCTGATCCTGCCGATCACGATGGCGGTGGAGAACAACCTGACGGTCAACGAGCTGGCCCAGACCATCACCATCTACCCGAGCCTGTCCGGTTCGATCACGGAGGCCGCCCGTCAGCTCATGCTCCACGAGCTGGAGTAGCCGCCGAGGCCGGGGCGGTCAGCGGAAGGCGTCGGCGTGGTGGGCCGCCCATTCGGTGTACGGGCGGGCGGGGCGGCCGGTGACCGCCTCCACCGTGGTGGTGACCTGCTCGGGGCGGTCGACGAAGGCGGCCCAACCGTCCAGGGCTGACGCGGCGAAGGCGGCGTTGCCGAACGCCCCGGCCAGCAGCGCGTGGGCCTCGTCCCGGGGCATCTCCGCCCAGCGCAGCTTCCGGCCGAGCGCCCGGCCGATGGCGTGCACCTGCTGCTCCTGACTCAGCGTCGCCGGGCCGCTGAGCAGGTGACGGGCGCCCAGGTGCTCGTCCGAGGTCAGTGCGGCGACCGCCACCTCGGCGAGGTCCCGCTCGTGGATCAGCGATCGGGCCGCGTCCCCGTACGGCCAACGCACCACGTCGCCGGCGCGAATCTGGTCGGCCCAGATCAGCGTGTTGGCCGCGAAGCCGGTCGGGCGCAGAAACGTCCACCCCGCCCCGGATTCCTCGACGGCCCGCTCCACGACCGCCCAGAACGACTCCGGTTGGTCGGCCGCGCCCGGCGCGGAGAGGTAGACGATCCGGGGCACCCGGGCCGCGATCACCCGCGCCACCTCCGGGGCGGCGCGGCGGGCCAGTGCCGGGTCGGCGGAGGGCCAGATCAGGAAGACCGCGTCCACGCCGGTCAGGTGCGCGGCGAGCGACGCCGGGTCGGTGAGGTCGGCGGCCACCACCTCCACCCCGGTCGGCAGGTCGGCGGCGGTGGGATTCCGGCTGACCGCCCGGACCCGTTCGCCATGTGCCGTCAGGATCGACACCACTTCCCGGCCGACTGTGCCGGTCGCCCCCGTCACCAGAATCATCTCCGCCTCCTCGCCTGAATCCGGGCGTCGCCCGCCCCACTTCCTCAGACCGTAGGAGCTGAAGCGGAGTTCAGGTCAACCCCTCGCGTGCCGCTCGCCGGGGGTCAGTCCGTGGGGGCCTCAGGGCGAACGTTGCGGGCGCCGAACACCGTCATCGCCCATCCGGCCGCCGCGAAGCCGGCTGCCGCCGCCCCCGCGATCAGCAGCAGCTGCCAGGCCGACTCGGTGAGCGCCTTCCCGCCCAGGTGACCTACGAGGGCCCCGTACGTGGCCCAGCTGCACGCCGCCAGGGCCTCGTACCCGAGGAAGAGCCGGTACGGGTAACGGCTGCGGCCGGCCGAGAAGCAGGCGGCCATCCGGCCCCCGGGGACGAAGCGGCAGAGCAGGATCACCAGTGGCCCGGGGCGGCGCAGCCTTCTGGTGATTCGCCCGGCCATCCGGCGGGCCCAGCCCGGCTCGGCGCTCCGGGGACTCTGGCGGTCGGGCGCGCTCCGGCCGAGCAGGTAGCAGGCCAGATCGCCGACGAAGACGCCGAGCGCGCCGACGCCGATGGTCAGGGGCAGGCTCAGCCCGCCGTACACGGTGAGCGCCCCGCCGGTGATCATCACGGCCTGGGTGGGGATCACCGGGACGAACGCGTCGGCCACGAGCAGCCCGAGCAGCGCCAGGTAGGCCCAGAGCGGCGACGCAACCTCAGTGAGAAGTTCGAGCACGGTTGCCACCTCGGCTGATCGGATCTGCTGAGCCTGACGGCGTGTCGGCGGTCACCGTGGCCCGGCCCGGCCGGCGGTGACCGCCGACACTGCGAGGCCACGGGGTGCGACGGGCAGTCCCCGAGCCGGTCCCGCCGAGGCCGGTCGCCCTTCCCGACCTCGGCGTACGGGTGAAGGCGGGCGGTGGATCGGTGCGGGCCGGCGTACCGTTTGTCGCGCGGCCCAGGCGCGTCGGGCCCCCGTCTCCGATGACCGGGCCGCCATGGGCCGCCGGCAGGTCCCGTGCCGGCGGCCCACCCTTGCTCCCGTGGAGCCGGGCCGGCATGGCCTGTTCGGCCACGCCGGCCCGCCGCCCGGCCAGGGGCCCGCCCGCTGTGGGTGGTTCGTCGTCCACAGCGGGTATCAGCCTTGCATCGCGGCGGGCTGGGGTTCGGCGTCGAGGGAGACCACCGGGTCGGGCTGAGTGAACTGGGACTGGTAGAGCCGGTGGTACGCGCCCTCGGCGGCCAACAGTTGGTCGTGCGTTCCCTGCTCGACGATGCGGCCGTTCTCCATCATCAGGATCAGGTCGGCGTCGCGGATCGTGGAGAGACGGTGGGCGATCACGAAGCTGGTCCGGTCCGAGCGCAGGGCCGCCATGGCCCGCTGGAGCAGCACCTCGGTGCGGGTGTCCACCGAGCTGGTCGCCTCGTCGAGGATCAGCAGCGAAGGCTCGGCCAGGAACGCCCGGGCAATGGTGACGAGCTGCTTCTCGCCGGCGCTGATATTGCTGGCCTCCTCGTCGATGACGGTGTCGTAGCCGTCGGGGAGGCTGTGGACGAACCGGTCCACGAAGGTGGCCCGGGCGGCGGCCACGATCTCCTCCTCGCTGGCGTCCGGCCGGCCATAGGCGATGTTGTCCCGGATGGTGCCGCCGAAGAGCCAGGTGTCCTGGAGGACCATGCCGATCCGGCCGCGCAGGTCGTCCCGGCTCAGCGTGGCGACGTCCACGCCGTCCAGGGTGATCCGGCCGCCGTCCAGCTCGTAGAAGCGCATGATCAGGTTGACCAGGGTGGTCTTGCCCGCCCCGGTGGGCCCGACGATGGCCACGGTGTGGCCCGGCTCGGCGATCAGCGACAGGTCGGCGATCAGCGGCTTGTCCGGCTCGTACCGGAAGGAGACGTGCTCGAACTCGACCCGGCCGTGCGGGTCGGTGACCCGGGCCGGGACGGCCGGGTCGGCGCTCTGCTCCCGCTCGTCGAGGACGGCGAACACCCGCTCCGCGGAGGCCACCCCGGACTGGAGCAGGTTGGCCATCGCGGCGACCTGGGTGAGCGGCTGGGTGAACATCCGGGAGTACTGGATGAACGCCTGCACGTCGCCGAGACTCATCGTTCCCGAGGCCACCCGCAGCCCGCCGACCACGGCGATCGCCACGTAGCTGAGGTTCCCGATGAACATCATCGCCGGCATGATGATCCCGGAGATGAACTGGGCGCCGAAGCTGGCCCGGAAGAGCTCCTCGTTCTTGGCGGTGAAGGCGGCCCCCACCTCGCGCTGCCGGCCGAAGACCTTGACCAGCTCGTGGCCGGTGAAGGCCTCCTCGATCTGGCCGTTCAACTCGCCGGTGTGCTTCCACTGGGCGACGAACTTCTGCTGCGACCGTTTGGCGATCCGGGCGGTCACCACCACCGACAGCGGCACCGCGACCAGGGCGACCAGCGCCAGTAGCGGCGAGATCCAGAACATCATGGCCAGCACGCCGATCAGGGTGAGCAGCGCGGTGAGTAGCTGGCTCAGGGTCTGCTGGAGGGTCTGCGAGATGTTGTCGATGTCGTTGGTGACCCGGCTGAGCAACTCGCCCCGGGGCTGCTTGTCGAAGTACGGCAGCGGCAGCCGATTCAGTTTCTCCTCCACCTCGGCGCGCAGCCGCAGCACGGTGTGCTGCACCACGCCGTTGAGGATCCAGCCCTGCCACCACATCAGCAGGCTGGCCGCCAGGTAGAGCCCGAGCGCCAGCAGCAGCACCCGGCTCAGGGCGGTGAAGTCGATGCCCGCCCCGGGCACCACGTCCATTCGGGCGAGCATGTCGGCGAAGTTGTCGTTTCCGGCGGCCCGGGCCGCCGCCACGGCCTGCTCGGCGGTGGTGCCGGCCGGCAGTTGGCGGCCGATCACCCCACTGAAGATCAGGTCGGTGGCGTGGCCGAGGATCTTCGGCCCGTACACGCTGAATCCGACGCTGACCAGAGCCAGGGCGATGATGGCGACGAGCGGGAGCCGATGCGGGCGTAGCCGGCCCAGCAGCCGACGGGCGGACGGCCCGAAGTTCATCGACTTCTCCACGGGCCCGCCGGTGGCGCCCCACGGCGGGCCGCCGCGCCGGCCGCCCGGTGGCAGCGGCTTCGGTGCTTCGCCCCCGCCGGCGGGCTGCGAACCCGGGGATGCGGGCTTCTGAGCAGGTACGGCGGTCATGCCGGCACCCCCGCCGTCTGCTGGGAGGCGAAGATCTCCGCGTACGTCGGGCAGTCTTCCAGTAGTTCGGCGTGTCGGCCCATCCCGACGATGCCCCCGTCCTCAAGAACGATGATCTGGTCGGCGTCGACGATCGTGGAGACCCGCTGGGCCACGATCACCACCGCCGCGTCTGCGGTGACCGGCCGCAGCGCCGCCCGGAGCCGGGCGTCGGTGCCGAGGTCGAGTGCCGAGAACGAGTCGTCGAACAGGTAGATCTCCGGCCGGCGGACCAGGGCCCGGGCGATGGCCAGGCGCTGCCGCTGCCCGCCGGAGACGTTGGTGCCGCCCTGCGCGATCGGGGCGGCCAGCCCTTCGGACAGCTCGGCGACGAATTCGCGTGCCTGGGCGATCTCCAGGGCGGCCCAGAGCTCCTCGTCAGTGGCGTCCGGGTTGCCGTACCGCAGATTGCTGGCGATCGTGCCACTGAACAGGTACGGCCGCTGCGGCACCAGACCGATCCGCCGCCACAGCTCGTCGGGGGCCAGGTCACGGACGTCCACCCCGTCGACCAGCACCGCGCCGGCGGTGGTGTCGACGAGCCGGGGGATCAGCGTGAGCAGGGTGGTCTTGCCGGAGCCGGTGCTGCCGATGATCGCTGTCGTGCGACCGGCCGTTATGCGGAACGAGATGTCGTGCAGCACCGGCGCGCTCGCCCCCGGGTACTGGAACCGCACGTCGCGCAGCTCCAACTCGCCCCGGGCGGTCACCTCGGTGACCGGCGTGGCCGGCGGGACCACCGACGAGTCGGTGTCCAGCACCTCGCCGATCCGCTCGGCGCAGACCGCGGCGCGCGGCACCATCATCAGCATGAAGGTGGCCATCATGACCGCCATCAGGATCTGCATCAGGTACTGGAGGAAGGCGGTGAGCGCGCCGACCTGGATCTGGCCGGCGTCCACCCGTTGCGCGCCGAACCACAGCACCGCGACGCTGGAGAGGTTGAGCACCAGCATCACCACCGGGAAGATCAGGGCCATCAGCCGGCCGATGCGCAGGGCGGTCGCGGTCAGGTCGGCGTTCGCGCGGCCGAAGCGTTCCGTCTCGTACGGCTCGCGGACGAACGCGCGGACCACCCGGATACCCGTGATCTGCTCGCGCAGCACCCGGTTGACGGTGTCGATCCGGGTCTGCATGAGCCGGAAGCCGGAGACCATCCGCCGGAAGATCAGGACGAGCGCGACCGCGAGCATCGGGATGCAGACCAGCATCAGCCAGGAGAGCCCGGCGTCTTCGCGCAGCGCCATCACCACCCCGCCGACGCTCATGATCGGCGCGGCGACGAGCATGGTGCAGCTCATCAGCACGAGCATCTGCACCTGTTGCACGTCGTTGGTGTTGCGGGTGATCAGCGAGGGCGCGCCGAAGCGGGCCACCTCGCGGGCGGAGAACCGGTTGACGTGCTCGAAGATCTCTCCCCGGACGTCCCGGCCGAAGCCCATCGCCGTACGCGCGCCGAAATAGACCGCAGCGGTCGAACAGATGATCTGGACGACACTGACCAGCAGCATCCAGACGCCGGTGCGCAGGATGTAGCCGGTGTCACCGACGGCAACGCCCCGGTCGATGATGTCGGCGTTGAGGCTCGGCAGGTAGAGCGAGGCTATCGTGCCGACGAATTGCAACGCCACCACCGCCGCCAGTGCTCGACTGTACGGGCGCAGGTGGGTGCGGAGTAGCCGGATCAGCACGCAGGGCCCTCCGGCCTCGCGTTGGGACTCGTCATCTTTGGCTCCTCTCCACTACTGATGACCTCGAACAGGAACTCCCGGATCACGGCCGCCTTCGCCGGGTCGGCGTCGACGGAGGTCAGTGGTCCAGTGTTCCGCATGAGGGCGGTGAGCTTGGTGACCCGCTCCCGGCCGGCGGGGGTGAGGGCCAGCCGCACGCTACGCCGGTCGGCGTCGTCACGGTGCCGCTCCACCAGGCCGTCGCGTTCGAGGGTGTCGATGATGCCGGTAAGGGTGGCCGGCCGGACGAAACAACGCTCGGCGACCACCCGGTGGGGCAGTTCGCCGTGCCGGGCGAGGGTGATCAGGGTGCCCATGCCGGCCTGGGTGAGGCCGTGCTCCTCGGCCAGGTAGCGGTTCCAGTGCTGGCCGACGATGTGGCCGGCGGTCACCAGCAGTCGGCCGAGCGGCACGTCTCCCAGTCCGGTCAGGTCCATGGCAACCAGATTAGCCCCCTGATAGTCAGGCCCCAAACAAAATAACGACGGTGGTTTGCGAGGGGCGCTCCGCTCAGAGCAACGCACGGGGGCGAGCGGGGTTACCGGCCCCGCGCGATCTTGCAGTTGCGGCCCGGGCAAAGAGGTGAAAACGCCCTTATCGGAGGCCGCAACTGCAAGATCGGCGGGGGTGGGGGGTGGGGGGGGGTTACCAGCTTGTTGGCAGGGGCATTCCCTCGGTGTAGCCGGCGGTGCTCTGCACCCCTACCAGTGCGCGCTCGCCGAACTCGGCCAGGTCCCGCGCGCCCGCGTACGTGAAGGCGCTGCGCACCCCGGCGATGATCTCGTCGATCAGGTCCTCCACCCCGGGGCGGTTCGGGTCCAGGTACATCCGGGCCGAGGAGATGCCCTCCTCGAAGACCGCCTTACGGGCTCGGTCGAACGGGCTGTCGTCGGCGGTCCTGGCGCTCACCGCCCGGGACGACGCCATCCCGAAGCTCTCCTTGTACCGCCGGCCGTCCGCGTCCGCGTACAAATCCCCCGGGGACTCGAACGTGCCGGCGAACCAGGAACCGATCATCACGTTCGACGCGCCGGCCGCCAGCGCGAGCGCCACGTCCCGGGGGTGTCGTACCCCGCCGTCGGCCCAGACGTGCCGGCCCAACTCCCGGGCCGCCGCCGCGCAGTCGAGCACGGCTGAGAACTGCGGGCGCCCCACCCCGGTCATCATCCGGGTGGTGCACATCGCGCCCGGCCCGACGCCCACCTTCACGATGTCGGCGCCGGCCTCGATGAGGTCGCGTACCCCGTCGGCGGTGACCACGTTGCCGGCCGCGACCGGGACGCCCGGGTCGAGCCCGCGGACCGCCCGCAGTGCGGAGATCATCCGCGCCTGGTGGCCGTGTGCGGTGTCCACCACCAGGGTGTCCACCCCCGCCTCGAGCAGTGCGGCGGCCTTGCCGGTGACGTCGCCGTTGATCCCGACGGCCGCGGCGACCCGCAGCCGGCCCCGGTCGTCGACGGCCGGCCGGTAGAGGGTGGCGCGCAGCGCGCCCTTGCGGGTCAGCACCCCGACCAGGCGGCCCTCGCCGTCCACCACCGGGGCGAGCCGTCGCCGGCCCGCCGAGAGTCGGTCGAAACCGGTACGCGGGTCCGCGTCCGCCGGCACCGTGTGCAGCTCGGTCGACATCACGTGCCGCAACTGGGCGAACCGGTCCACCCCCAGGGTGTCCGCCTCGGTCACCACGCCCAGCGGGCGGCCGGCCTCGTCGACCACGACGACCGCGCCGTGCGAGCGCTTCGGCAGCAGGTGGATGGCGTCGCCGACGGTGTCGGTCGGGCCGAGGGTGATCGCGGTGTCGTGCACCAGGTGCCGCCGCTTGACCCAGCCGACGACGTTGGCCACCACCTCGATCGGGATGTCCTGCGGAATCACCGCGATGGCACCGCGGCGGGCGACGGTCTCGGCCATCCGCCGGCCGGCCACCGCCGTCATGTTCGCCACCACCAGCGGGATCGTGGTGCCCGTGCCGTCCGTGGTCGCCAAATCGACGTCCAGCCGGGAGGCAACCTCGGAGCGGGCCGGCGTCATGAAGACGTCGTTGTAGGTCAGGTCGTGCGCGGGAACCGCGCCATGAAGGAACCGCACGTCGCCATCATTCCCGCCCGCAGGCTCCCGCGCCCCCGGTGGTAGCCGAAAACACCCCGACCACGCCCGGGAGCCGGCGTGGTCAGCCGAGTAGCAGGGTCACCGCCCGGGGCGTGGTCAGGCGATGGTGCAGATTGCCGCGCCGGCGGTGATGACGGCGCCGACCTCGGCCGCGAGGCCGCTGACCGTGCCCGCCTTGTGGGCGTGCAGCGGCTGCTCCATCTTCATCGCCTCGAGCACGACCACCAGGTCGCCCTCGGCGACGGTGTCCCCGTCCGCCACGGCGACCTTGACGATGGTGCCCTGCATCGGGGAGGTGAGCGCATCGCCGCTGACCGCGACGCCGGCCTTGGCCCCGCCACCCCGGCGGGCCGGCTTGCGCGTGGCGGGCGCGGCTGCGGTCGTACCCCCGTTGAGGCCGGCGGGGAGGGTCACCTCCAGCCGCTTGCCGCCCACCTCGACCACGACGGTCTCGCGCTCGGCCGGGCCCTCGGCGGGGCCTGCGGCGGCGGTGAACGGCGGGACGGTGTTGTCGAACTCGGTCTCGATCCACCGGGTGTGCACGGTGAACGGCGCGGCGGTGAACGCCTCATCGCGTACCACGAGCCGGTGGAACGGCAGGGCCGTGGCCATCCCGTCGACGACCATCTCGTCCAGCGCCCGCCGGGCCCGCTCCAGGGCCTCGGTGCGGGTCTCGCCGGTGATGATCACCTTGGCCAGCAGGGAGTCGAAGTTGCCGCCGATCACGTCGCCGGCCGAGATGCCGGTGTCGACCCGGACACCCGGGCCGGTGGGCAGCCGCAGCGCGGTGACCGTGCCGGGGGCGGGCAGGAAGCTGCGGCCCGGGTCCTCGCCGTTGATCCGGAACTCGATGGAGTGCCCGCGCGGGGCCGGGTCCTCGCCCAGCCGCAGCTTCTCGCCGTCGGCGATCCGGAACTGCTCGCGGACGAGATCGACGCCGGCGGTCTCCTCGGTGACCGGGTGCTCGACCTGGAGCCGGGTGTTGACCTCCAGGAAGGAGATGGTGCCGTCCGCGCCGACCAGGTATTCCACGGTGCCGGCACCGTGGTAACCGGCCTCCCGGCAGATCGCCTTGGCGCTGTCGTGGATCTGGGCGCGCTGGGCGTGGGTGAGGAACGGCGCGGGGGCCTCCTCGACCAGCTTCTGGTGCCGGCGCTGGAGCGAGCAGTCCCGGGTGCCCACGACGACCACGTTTCCGTGCTGGTCGGCGAGGACCTGCGCCTCGACGTGCCGGGGCTTGTCCAGGTACCGCTCGACGAAGCACTCGCCCCGCCCGAACGCGGCGACCGCCTCCCGGGTGGCCGACTCGAACAGGTGCGGGATCTCCTCCATCGTGCGAGCCACCTTGAGGCCGCGCCCGCCGCCGCCGAAGGCGGCCTTGATGGCCACCGGCAGGCCGTGGTCAACGGCGAAGGCGATCACCTCGTCGGGGCCGGCGACCGGGTCGGCGGTGCCGGGGACCAGGGGAGCGCCGGCTCGCTGCGCGATGTGCCGGGCGGTGACCTTGTCGCCGAGGTCGCGGATCGCCTGCGGGGTCGGGCCGATCCAGGTCAGGCCCGCGTCGATCACGGACTGGGCGAAGTCGGCGTTCTCGGAGAGGAACCCGTACCCGGGGTGGACCGCGTCCGCGCCGGCCCTCGCGGCGACGTCGATCAGCTTGTCGATCCGCAGGTACGTATCGGCGGCGGTGTCACCGCCCAGGGCGTACGCCTCGTCGGCCAGGGTGGTGTGCAGGGCGTCCCGGTCGGAGTCGGCGTAGACGGCGACGCTGCCCAGGCCGGCGTCGCGGCAGGCACGGATGACGCGGACGGCGATCTCGCCGCGGTTGGCGATGAGTACCTTGCGCACCTTGTGGCTCCTCCCCGGAGGTTACTGACGGGGAGTTTATCGGCCGGGCCGCGACCTTTACGACCACGCAGTGTGGGATGCCGCACTCGCCCGGAGCGGTCGAGAGCTGCCTCCCACCCGGGCTGGAGCCGACGCCCGGCGCGCGTAGCGTAAGGGCCGTGCCCCGTATCACCCGTGA
Source organism: Micromonospora sp. RTGN7 (assembly GCF_033804645.1). Classification (NCBI taxonomy): domain Bacteria; kingdom Bacillati; phylum Actinomycetota; class Actinomycetes; order Micromonosporales; family Micromonosporaceae; genus Micromonospora; species Micromonospora sp. RTGN7. The sequence goes on from NZ_JAPZLF010000004.1 coordinate 228,457, forward strand.
CCGAACTACCTGGCTTACCTACTCCCAGCTCGGGCTCTGGGGCTTCTTCGTGTACGGCTTCGGCCCCGTGGTCCCGCTGCTCCGCGACGAGCAGGGCACCAGCGCCGCCGTCGCCGGCCTGCACAGCACCGGCATCGCCGTCGGCGCGCTCCTCGGCGGTGCCCTCTTCGCGCCCATCGTCCGCCGGTTCGGCAGGGCCCCGACGGCCTGGCTCGGCCTCGCCGGAGTGGCCGTGGGCGTCATCGCCCTGGGCACCTTCCGGGCGCTGCCCACCACCCTGACCTCCACAGCGGTGGTCGCCGCCTTCGGCATGCTGCTGATCAGCGGGGTGAACGTCGTCCTCACCGCCCACCATGGCCCCGCCGCGCCCGCCGCCCTCACCGAGGCCAACGCCGCCTGCGCAGGCATGGGCATCCTCGCCCCGCTGGTCATCGGGTGGAGCGTCGACGCGGGGCTCGGTTGGCGGCCGGTACTGGCCGTCGAGGTCGGCCTGATCGCGTCGCTGGCCCTCGTCGCCCTGGCTCTGCGGGTACGCCCCCCGCGCGCTCCCCGGGTCGACGTGCCGGCCCCGCGCGCTCCCCGGGTCGACGCGCCGGCCCCGGGCGGGAACGGTGCCTCGGCGGCCGGGCGTGGCGGGGGACGGCTGCCCCGGGCGTACTGGATCGCCTGGATCCTGATGGCGGTGACCGGGTCCATCGAGGTCTGCCTGTCGCTCTGGACCGCCGACGTGCTCCGCTCGCACTCCGGGCTGAGCGCCGGCGCGGCCTCGGCGGCGGTCGCCGCCATCGTCTGCGGGATGTTCCTCGGCCGGCTGGCCGGCGGCCAGGTCGCGTTGCGCTATCCGCCAGTGCCGCTGCTGCTGGCCGCGCTCGCCGTCTCCGGCACCGGCTTCGCCGTCTTCTGGCTCGCCCCCGTCGGCTGGCTGGCGGTCACCGGGCTCGTCGTGCTCGGCCTCGGCAACGCGCTGCACTACCCACTGGCCATCTCGATCGCCCTGGCCGTCTCCGGGGCCGCCGCCGACCGGGCGGCCGGCTGGTCGTCGTACTCGATGGCGGTGGGCTTCGGGATCGCGCCGGTGGCGCTGGGCTGGGTGGCCGACGGGGTCGGTGCGCACCTGGCCTTCCTGCTGCTGCCGGGGTTCATCGCGGTGTCCGCCCTGCTCTGCCTACGGCTCGCCCGCGCGCTACGCGTGGCCCGGACGACTGTCGAGCCCGCAGCGGCCGTGGTGGGCGCCTGATCGGGTGGACCCCGAGCGCGCCTGATCCGGCGTGCTCAGTGCACCCGGGCGAGCGTCAACCCGTCGGCGATCGGCAGCAACACCGTCTCCACCCGCACGTCGGCCAGGATCTCGTCGTTGAACGCGGCGATGGCCCGGTCGGCGGCGCTCTGCGGGGCCAGCACCCGCCCCCCGCGCAGCGTGTTGTCCACCGCGATCACCCCGCCCGGACGCATCCGGGGCACCAACTCCGCCCAGTAGACCGGATACCCCACCTTGTCCGCGTCGATGAACGCGAAGTCCAGGTGCCGCTCGTGTGGTAGCTCACGCAGCGTCTCCCCGGCCGGCCCGATGCGCAGCTCGATCCGGTCGGCGACGCCGGCCCGCGCCCAGTACCGCCGGGCGATGCCCGTGTACTCCTCGGAGATGTCGAAGCAGGTCAGCCGGCCGTCCTCAGACAGCCCTCGGGCGATCGCCAGCGACGACAGCCCGGTGAAGGTGCCCACCTCCACCGCCTGCCGTACCCCGAGCAGCCGGGTGAACAAGGTCAGGAACGCCGCCTGCTCCGGGGCCACCTGCATCCTCGCCTCAGCCGGCAGCGCGGCGAGGGTCTCCTCCGTCAGGTCGCGCATCACCTCGTCCGGGACCGAGCCGTGGGCCACGACGTACGCGTGCAGTTCCGGGGTCAGCGGCAGCGTCTTGGTCGTCATGGCTGCACCGTACCGAGCGCCTCGACCGTTTGGCCCCCCGCCGCGACCTTCGTCCACAGGTCGATGATCCGTAGGTCGAGTTCGCCGAGGAGGCGGCGGAGCAGCGGCAGGGAGAGTCCGATCACCGTCCCCGGATCGCCGTCGACACCGTCGAGGAAGGCCCCGCCCAGCCCGTCGATGGTGAACGCCCCGGCCACGGCGAGCGGCTCACCCGTCGCCACGTATGCGGCGATCTCGTCGTCGCTGACATCGGCGAAACGAACAATGGTCGAGGCCACCGCCTCGGCCCGCGACTCGTGGACGACGTCGATCAGGCAGTGCCCGGTGTGCAGCACCCCGCTGCGCCCCCGCATCCGCTCCCAGCGCGCGACGGCATCCGCCTCGTCGGCCGGCTTGCCGAAGATCTCGCCGTCGAAGGCGAGCACCGAGTCGCAGCCGAGCACCAGCGTCCGCTCGTCCGGGGAAGGGCGCAACCGGCCCACCACCGCCTGCGCCTTGAGTCGGGCCAGTTCCAGGCACAGGTCCTCGGCCCGCTCGGTGACCACCTGGGACTCGTCAACACCGCTGACCAGCACATCGGGTTCGATGCCGGCGGCGTGGAGGAGCTTGCGTCGGGCAGGGCTCGCCGACGCGAGCACGAGTCGGAGTGGAATCGAGTTCGGCACGCGGTCGACGCTACCGGCTACCCCGCCCCTGCACCCGCGCGCCGGAGTCTGATCCACCCCGTGTCGCCAACGTGGCCGCATCCCTCCCGCCCTGCCCCCCGATGTCGCCAGCGTGGCCGTATCCCTCCGATGTCGCCGGCATGCGGAGCGCCCGTCCCGGGGTCACCGCCCGTCCCGGGGTCACCGGCTGATCCGCGGCGGCGGGTCGTCACCGAGGCGACGCCGTCGCGCGATCAGGGCCCATGCGCCCACGACGGCCACGATCACGCCCAGGGCCCCCAGGCCCCGAGCCGTCGCCCCGCCGTCGCCCTCCTCGGCCGGCTCCGCGACCACCGTCGTGGTCGGCCCCGGCTCGGCCGGCGCATCCGCCGCCGGTGGCTCGAAACCCAACGGGGGTACGTCTGCCGTCAGCGCAGCCACCAAGTCGATGACGCCGTACCCGTACTCGTCGTCGCGGCCCGGGGGGCCCTTGTCGACGGCGGTGGCGGTCAGGCGGTGCACCACCTCGGAGGCGGGGAGGTGGGGGTACTTGGAGCGGATCAGAGCAGCGGCACCCGCGACGATCGCCGTCGCACCAGAGGTGCCGGTTCCTTTCGAGTACTTCCCGTCGTAGCTGGTGCTGTAGATGTCAACCGCTGGTGCGGCTACGTCTATCTCAGGACCTGTGGTGGAGATAGTGGCATGCCTTCCCATCTGGTCAATGCCGCTGACTGCAATTACCCCATCTTCCGACGCCGGATAGGTCACCTCCACATCCTCTGGTCGATTGCCCGCCGCCGCCACGACGACAATATTTGAGGTGACTGCCCTTTTGACCGCCTGGATAAGTCGGTTACTCGAGCTTCCGCCACTGGAGATGCTGATTACTCCGACGCCTTGAGCGACTGCATAATCGATGGCTTGTGCTAGTGCGTCCGGGTCACCTTCGCCGTTAGATGGTGAAGCGAAGATGGGAAGAATGCTCGCCCGGGGGGCGATCCCTAGCGCTCCGATGGCCCCTCCTTGGCCGTGGGCGGCAATTAAGCCCGCCATGGACGTGCCGTGGCTGTCGCGATCGCGTCGGCCGTCGCCACTGCCACCGGAAATGATATCTTTACCGGAGCGCAGGTTTCGGCGAAGATCGGAATGAGCGTCTACCCCCGTGTCCGGGACGGCTACAAGAACTCCAGATCCTTGGCTTACGCGGTGTGCCTTATCAACATTCAGATAGCGTAAGTGCCATTGATCGCCCCGGATGATGCTTTTCCCGCCGTCCTGTGGTGCGGCATTGGCAGGCATGCTCGCTAACGAGATAATCGTTGCAGTGGTCAAGGTGATTGCTGCGGTCCTAGATCCGTATCGCCTACTGGATCTATCTATCGAAGCCAATGGTGGGTCCAGGGTTTATCGGGCCAAAGTCCTCAGGTGGGCGTACTACCGGAGGGACGCCAGTCGCTGTATGCCACGGGTGATCAGGGTCCCAGCCGTGTTGTCTATCTTCATCCTGTTCGCTTCGGCGACATCTTCCAGCTGACTGGCCTGGTGCAGCGGTTCTGCTTACACCAGGCGAACCGCCAATGGATGGTGGTACCACATTAGCGCCTCCAAAGTAAGGTCCTCGACCGGCACTCGGGCGCGAACCGGCTGCACCACTCGGGGCAGTTCCTGCACCGCCTCCGATCACACCACCGATAGGGTTCACACGGCGAGATGAGCTAGGGCTGCCTGGTTGCCCAGCCCCCACCCCGGGAACAGCTCCGATCAGGCCGCCAGGAGGCATGGCCCTAGGCGTGGCGGGGGTGGTGCTATGAGGTATCGCATTGGTGCCGCTTGCTGCCTTCGGCTCCGTAATGCCGGGACTATTGCTATTGAAACCGGAAGGAGGAATGCGAGTAAGGCCTAAACCTGATGGAGGTGATTGCTGGGAAGGTGTAACGGTTGGAATCGTGCCTGCCGTTCCGGGATTGGATTGCGGAAGAGTGCTACCGGTATTGGCTCCGCCGAGCACCGGCCCCACCGTGGGTGACGTCACGGTTGGTGCTGGCCGCGAGTTTGCTGACCGGCTACCAGTCGTTGTGCTGCCCGATGCAGCCAGCGGCACTGGGATTACGGGCGGGATGATAGGCGCAGCTGACACGCCTTCATATATGTCCGGATTTTCGGTTTGCTTGGGAGGGCGCACCGCTGGCGGCTTCTGGAGCATCACTTGGGCCTGTTGGAGTTCGCCGCTCAGGCCGTACATCAAATTTCGGGCCTGGGAGTTGAGTCGTTCCAGATCAGCGTCGGCCACCGGCTTGTCCGGCACCCGGCTGCCCAGCGCGGCCTTTGGATCGGCCAGCGTTGCCTCGTACGTCCGCTTCTGTTGGAACTTCTTCACGTACTCGTCGTGGAGGGGCTTGAGTTCGGTGCGCGCGCTGCTGATCGCGCGGGTCGCGGCGGCCAGTGCGTCGTAGTTCGCGGCGGCGGCGTCGTGGGTGCGTTGCACCTTGTCGATCAGGTCGTCGAGTTCGCCCACATACGCCCGGGCGGCGGCGTTGGTCGCCGGGGGCCAGGCCTCGGCCAGGCCGCGCCGGTATTCCTTCAACCGGCCCAGGTGGGCCTGGGCGAGGTCGCAGACCTTGCGCCAGCCGGCGACCTGCTTCCAGTGCCCGGCCGTGTCGTGGTCCTGGATGCAGGCCCACATGCTGAGCAGGTCCATCAGCCGCCAGTCGGTGAGGCCGGAGGTTCGGCCGCTGCCCCGCTCGATCACGGCAGCGCCACCGGCCCCCGGCCACTGTCGGGGCCGGTCGGGTCGGGCAGGGTCGGCGCGGCGCGGGTCGAGGCTGCGGCTGCGGGCCTGGCCAGGGCACGTTCCACGTCGGAGACCCGGGCGGCGGAGAAGGCGTCGGAGTCGGCGTACTTCGTGGCGATCCTGCCGGCCACGGCGGCCAGGTGGCCGGTGGCACCGCCCACGGACCAGACCATCGTGGCGGTGGCCTGCTGGGTCTCGTTGTGGGCTTGAAGGAACTGCACCAGCTCGACGAAGGCGTCGGCCGGATTGGGGATCTTCGCCTTCATGTCGTCCGCGATGTAGGGCAGGTGGGGGGCATAGTTCCGCTCGACCTCGGCCTGGAGCTTGTCGGCGAACTCGCGCAGCTGGCGGATGTCTGCCTCGATGCCGCCGTAGCCGCTCAGCCAGGGCGCTGGGCGGTCCTCCTTGGGGATCATCGGCCCCTCCCTACGCGTCACGGCACCGTTTCCCTGAGTGAGATTAACGGTTGCCCCTGACGTTCGGCAGCCCCCTACGGGCCTCGTGTCAGCGGGGCAGGCCCGAGACGCGCCATGCGCCGGGACCGGCGGTGGGCGTCACGCCGGCGGGCCGGGCGCTGCGTGCCCAGGCTGAGGCGGCGGCCGGTGCGGGAGCGGCGGCGGGATGGGTCCGGGCGACGATCGCGCCGACCAGGGCGGCCAGTTCCTCGGCGGTCGGTATGCCCCGGGTCACCCGGAACAGCGGCTCATCGGCAGACATGGCGTCAGCGTACGCGTCGTGAACTTGACCTTCGTCGGATAGTGGCGTGCCGACGGTGTACGACGAGCCGCTGCCGGGTACCGTCTCCCCCGATGTCGAACCCGCTTCCCCAACTCGTCGCCGACCGGTACCGGCTCCTCTCGCCGCTCGGCCAGGGCGGCATGGGTCGGGTATGGAAGGCCCGCGACGAGGTGCTGCACCGGGACGTGGCGATCAAGGAATTGGTCCCGCCGCCCAGCCTGACCCCGGACGAGCGCCGCGAGATGCGGGAACGCTCCCTGCGGGAGGCCCGCGCGATCGCGCGGCTCAACCACGTCAACGTGGTCCGCATCTTCGATGTGCTGCGCACCGACGGCGATCCGTGGATCGTCATGGAGTACGTCCCATCGAAGTCCCTTCAGGACATTCTCGCCGACGAGGGGCCGGTCTCGCAGGCCAAGACGATCGAGATCGGTCTCGGTGTGCTCGGCGCGTTGAATGCGGCGCACAAGGCCGGCGTCATGCACCGCGACGTCAAGCCGGGCAACGTGCTGGTCGGCACCGACGGTCGGGTGGTGCTGACCGATTTCGGGCTGGCCACCATTCCGGGCGACCCGAACGTGACGCGGACCGGCATGGTGCTCGGCTCCCCGGCGTACATCGCGCCGGAGCGGGCGAGGGACGGCACCGCCGGGCCGGAGGCCGACCTCTGGTCGCTGGGCGCCACGCTCTACGCGGCCGTCGAGGGCAAGTCGCCGTACGCCCGACCGTCGGCGATCGGCACCCTGGCCGCGCTGGCCACCGAGCCGATGCCGCCGCCGAAGAACGCCGGGCCGCTCAAGGCGGTCCTCAGCGGCCTGCTCCAGAAGGATCCGGCGGAGCGGATGAACGCCGCGACGGCGGAGCGGCTGCTGCGCCGGGCCGGTGGGCGTCGGGCGAAGGGCATCTCACTGCTCGATGGCGTACGCCGGCCGGGGCCGAATGGTCCACGCGAGCCGCGCCCGCCCGTGGTGCCGGCCCCGCGTCCGGCCGAGCGGACCACGGACCGGACCGTCAGCCCGCCCGCGCCCCGCAGCCCGCTGTCCGGAGGCGTCGCGGTGGCCGGCGCGGCGGCAGCGGGGGCTGTGAGTGGCGAGGACGCGACCGCCAAGGTCGCGGAGAGCGGCGACGTCGCGCCGACGGCGAAGATCGACCAGCCGAAGGCCCCCGTCGACGCCGATCCGACCGCGAGGCTCGCCGGCCCGGTGTCGAAGGCCGCCGATCCCACCGAGAAGGTCGCCGGGCCGCCCGCGAGGCTGAACGGGCCGGTGCCGGTCGACGAGACCCGGGTGGACGCCGAACCTGTGCCCGACTCCGGCACTGACGATTCGGAGTCCTCGGCCGCCGCGCCGCGCGGGCCGGTCGGCCCGACGTCGGTGATGCCGCCTCCGGGGAGTCCGGCCCCCTCGTCGTCCGGCCGGGCCACCGTGGTTCCCGGCACGAAGCCCGACCATCGCCGGCGCAACCTGCTGATCGGCGCGCTCGTCGCGGTCCTGCTGATCGGCCTGCTGGTGGCGGTGCCGCTGCTCAACGGCGATGGGGACGACCGGGAACCGGTCGCCCCGCAGGCGGGCACGTCACCGGCGACACCCTCGGCCGCCGCGCCAGCGACCAGTAGCGCCGCGCCGCCCAGCCCGACGCCGTCGGCCACCCCGTCCGTCGACCCGAACGCCCTGCCGCCGGGCTGGGTCCTGCACAGGGACCCGGCCGGTTTCTCGCTGCCGCTGCCGCCGGGCTGGGTGCGCCGCAGCGGCGGAAGCGACACGGTGATCTTCGACGAACGCGGCGGGGTGGGCGAGCTGCTGATCCAGTGGACCAGCAGCCCCAAGAAGGACGCCGTCGCCGACTGGAAGGCAAAGGAGCCGTACCGGAAGAGCAAGGTCAACGGCTACCGGTTCCTCGGCATCAGGTCCTGCCAGTACTACAAGACGTGCGCCGACTGGGAGTGGACGGAGACCCGGGACGGCACCCGGATCCACGTCCGCAACCGGGGCTTCGTCACCGCCAAGAACCGGGGGTACGCCTTCCGGTGGGAGGTGGCGGAGAAGGACTGGCAGGCGCGGCTGCCCTACTTCGACCGGATCGCCAAGGGCTTCAAGCCCGACCGGGTCGACTGAGCAGGGAATTCCCGCCGTTCAGGAATTGATTCGCATGACCTTCCGTCGTACGGGGTACATGACCTCTACGACGGAAGGAGGTACGACAATGGGACACCGAATCAGGGACACTCGGCCCCGACTGGCACTGTGGATGCTCGTCGCCCTCGGCGACGTGGCGCTGCTGCTGGTGAGCGTGGGTCTGCCGGTGCTGCTCGCACTGTTCAGCGTCGTCACCGTCACCGTCGCCGGGGTAACCGCCTGGCGGATGACCCGGCGGGGAGCGCTGGCCCGTGAGGACCGGATCTCCGGCCCGGTCGCGGTGCCGGTGGTGTCACGGCGGAGGGCCTGACCCGGTCGTTGAGGTGATGTGCTGGCGGCAGCCGGACCAGATGTCGACCGTACGGTCGCAGCCGATCCCGCTGCCGCCAACTGCTTGCCCGGGTGCCGGGATCAGGTGTTGTTCGCCAGCGCGATCAGCCGGGCGCGGTCGCCGTTCCAGTAGTTGCGGTCGACGTTGCCGCTGATGCCGGAGACGGCGCCGGTGCTGGTGTACTGCCAGAAGCTGTAGAACGACGCGCCGGCCGGTAGGGAGCCCGGGGTGCTCGCCCAGCGGGCGAGCCAGAGCGGGTGGTTGGCCCACGGCCCGGTCCAGCTGCCGGTGCACTGGTTCCACCAGCTCGTGGTGGTGTAGATGACGGCATACCGGCCGGTGCGGGACCGGTAGGTGTTCAGGAAGTCCTGAACCCAGTTGCGCATCCCGGTGGTGCTGAGCCCGTAGCAGTAGCCGCCCGCGTACGGGTTGCCCTCGATGTCCAGGGCCGCCGGCAGGGTGCGGCTGTCCGCCGACCAGGCGCCACCGTTGCTGACCAGGTAGTTGGCCTGGACGGCGCCGGAGGAGATGTTCGGCCGGGCGAAGTGGTACGCCCCGCGAATCACCCCGGCGTTGTAGGCGTTGACGTAGTTGGCGTTGAAGCTCGGGTCCTTGTAGCCCGTGCCCTCGGTGGCCTTGATGAAGGCGAACTGGATGCCGGCGTTGCGGACGCTGGTCCAGTTGATCGACCCCTGGTGGTTCGAGACGTCGACGCCGGGGGTGGTGGCGGCCGCCGCAGGGCCCGCCGTGGCGACGAGGGCGGTGGCCGCCGCCGCCACGACGGTGATCCCCGCCGCGAGCAGTCGACGGATCGTGACTCCAGTTCTGATCATGGGTTCCTCCAAAGGGGCGCCAATCAATCCACGTCTATCTTTGTAGGTGATTGCCCTGGACTGCAAGGTAACTTAAGGAAAGTTTCATCTAGGAGGCTCTGCCCGGTAGGAATCCCGCAGGTAAGGCCGGCCGTGGTGGCCCGCCGGCGTCAGCTCGGCGGCGACCGCCGCCAGCCGGCTCAAGGTCACCCAGTGCCGGGCCGGGCGAGCCGCCGGCCGCTTGCCCCGGCCCGGTAGGCTCGCGCCCCATGGTGGCGATCGACGGGCTGAGCACGCTCTGGGACAAGCTGTTCACCGCGCAACCCGACCCGCCGCCGCTGCTCGTCCTCGTCACCGCCGCAGTGGCGCTGGCGGTGGTGGCCACCCGGCTGCCCTGGCGGATCGCCCGTAACGCCGTCACCATCGCCCACGAGGGCGGGCACGCCCTGGCCGCCCTGCTCACCGGCCGTCGGCTGCACGGCATCCGGCTGCACTCGGACACCTCCGGCCTGACCCTGTCGGCGGGCCGACCCACCGGCCCCGGCATGATCCTCACCCTGCTCGCCGGGTACGTCGCGCCGTCGCTGGTCGGCCTGGCCGGAGCCTGGCTGCTCGGCGGCAACCGGATCACCCTGCTGCTCTGGGTGGCCGTGGCGCTGCTGCTGGCCATGCTGGTCATGGTTCGCAACGTGTTCGGCGCGCTGTCGCTGCTGGCCACCGGCGGGGTGGTGCTCGCCGTCTCCTGGTACGCCTCTCCACAGGTCCAGGCCGCCTTCGCCTGGACCTGCGTCTGGTTCCTGCTCCTCGGCGGCGTACGGCCGGTGGTCGAACTCCAGCGGCTGCGCTCCCGGGGCCGGATGCCGGAGTCCGACGCCGACCAACTGGCCCGGCTCACCCCGTTCCCCCCGCTGTTCTGGGTGGCGCTCTTCGCCCTGATCAACCTGCTGGCCCTGGTCGTCGGCGCGGCGCTGCTGGCCGGCGGAATCCTCACCGCCGCCGGCCTGACCGTCTGACGCCGTCCCCGCGCCGGCCCGGTCGACGGCGGGGCAGCCCGCCGTGGAACCGGTGGGCCGAGCGGGCAACCGATGCCCCCGTCCCGCGCGTGTCCCCTCCGACAGCGGAGGGGAGGTGACGGATGCCGGACGTCGACGGGTTCGACGAGTTCTACCGGGGCAGTCGACAGCGGCTGCTCGGCTTCGTCTACGCGCTGACCGGCAACCTCGCCGAGGCGCAGGACGCGGTGCAGGAGGCGTACATCCGGGCGTGGCAGCGCTGGTCCACGGTGCACGGCTACGACAACCCGGAGGCGTGGGTCCGGGTCGTCGCCTCCCGGATCGCGGTCAGCCGCTGGCGCAGCCTGCGCAGCAGGTCCCGGGCCTACCTGCGGCACGGCGCCGAGGACAGTACGCCCGCCCCGAGCACCGACACGGTCGCGGTGGTGGCCGCGCTGCGCCGCCTCCCCGAGGAACAGCGCACCGCCCTCGCCCTGTACTACCTGCTCGGCATGCCGGTCGCCGAGGTGGCGCGGGAGACCGCCGCCCCGGTGGGCACGGTGAAGGCCCGACTCTCCCGGGGGCGCGCCGCGCTCGCCGGCCTGCTCGCCGTCTCTGAACTGGAGGAGGCCGCCGATGCGTGACGACCAGACGTTCGCCGAGCGGATGCACCGGGACCTGCGGGATGTCCGCTGGCCCGAGCCGACGGAGATCCGGGCCATGGCCCGCCGCCGCAGCCGGCGTACGGCGGTGGCGGCGGCGGCCGCCGTGCTGGCCGTCACCTCGGTTGCCGCCGTCGCGCTCGGCGGGCCCGCCACACCTCCGGTGGGGTCCTGGGCCGACCGGTGGCTCTCCCCGGTCGAGCCGGAGCCGCCCGGGCGGGCCGAGATCCCGCCGGAGGCCCTGCTGGCGTCGGCCGATCTCGGCGCGCCCAGCAACGTGCGCCTCAGCGACACGGGGCTGGCGGAACCGGTGCGGGTGGACCCGCTGCTGGAGTCCTGTGCGGCAGACAGGGGTCTGTCCGCGGGGCAGCCCCTGTCCCGCTATTCCCGCTCGCAGACCCTGCTTGACGATGACGTGTCCGGTCAGGAGGGGCAGCCCGGCGTCGTGGTGCTCACCCAGGACGTCTACCGCCTCCCTACCGGGGCGGCCCCCCGGCTCTTCACCGAGCTGGACCGGGTGACGACCGGCTGCGTCGGATGGCGCAACGTCGTACCGATGTTCCTGAGCGACGACGCGAGCACGACGCCGGTGTCGGTGGCACACACCTGGCAGGCAGCCGCGCGCGATTTCGCCGGCGACCAGGCCGTCCTGCTGCGACAGACCCGGTCGGATCTGGTGAACGTGGCGACGGGCGAGCCCGTCAACCGGAGGCTTTCGCGGGAGACCCGACTGCTCGTCCGGGTCGGCGACCTGGTCACCGTGATCGTGCCGGCGACCGGGGCGGGCGTCGACGGGCCCGAAGGGGTCGCGAGCCCGACGACCGACGCGGAGCTGCGCGAGCTGGGACGGGTGGCCGCCCGACGGATGTGCCTCGCAGCCAACCCGTCCTGCTGACCCGACCGCCTGCCCGACCACCCGCCTGCGTCGGAGGGCGTCGCCGTCGGGGGTGTTGAAAGGGGCACCCTGCTCTACAGGATGCGTTAACAGGGTGCCCTTCCTTACGCCTACAGCGGGATGTTGCCGTGCTTCTTCGGCGGGAGGGTCTCCCGCTTGGTGCGCAGCACCCGCAGCGCGCGGACGATCTGGGCGCGCGTCTCGTGCGGCTGGATCACCGAGTCGACGTACCCGCGCTCGGCGGCGACGTACGGGTTGGCGAGGGTGTCCTCGTACTCGGCGATCTTCTCGGCCCGCACGGCGGCCGGGTCGTCGGCGTTCGCCAGCTCCGAGCGGTAGAGGATGTTCACCGCGCCCTGCGCGCCCATCACCGCGATCTGGGCGGTCGGCCAGGCGAAGTTCAGGTCCGCGCCGAGGTGCTTGGAGCCCATCACGTCGTACGCCCCGCCGTAGGCCTTGCGGGTGATCACGGTGACCTTGGGGACGGTCGCCTCGGCGTACGCGTAGATCAACTTTGCGCCCCGGCGGATGATGCCGTCCCACTCCTGGCCGGTGCCGGGCAGGAACCCGGGGACGTCCACGAAGGTCAGCACCGGGACGTTGAACGCGTCGCAGGTGCGCACGAATCGGGCGGCCTTCTCCGAAGCGGCGATGTCCAGGGTGCCGGCGAAGTGCATCGGCTGGTTGGCGACCACGCCGACCGGGCGGCCCTCGACCCGACCGAAGCCGACCACCAGGTTCTGCGCGTAGAGCGGCTGGACCTCCAGGAACTCGCCGTCGTCGAGGACGTGCTCGATGACCCGGTGGATGTCGTACGGCTGGTTGGCCGAGTCCGGGATCAGGGTATCCAGCTCCCGGTCGGAATCGGTCACCGAGAGGTCGGCCGGGGCGTCGAAGACCGTTGGCTCGTCCAGGTTGTTCGACGGCAGGTACGACAGCAGTGCCTTGACGTACTCGATCGCATCTTCCTCGTCGGTGCCGAGGTAGTGCGCGTTGCCGCTGCGCGAGTTGTGGGTCAGGGCGCCGCCCAGTTCCTCCATCGCCACGTCCTCGCCGGTGACCGTCTTGATCACGTCGGGGCCGGTGATGAACATGTGGGAGGTCTGGTCGACCATCACGGTGAAGTCGGTGACCGCCGGGGAGTACACCGCGCCGCCCGCGCAGGGGCCCATGATCAGGGAGATCTGCGGGATGACGCCGCTGGCCCGCACATTGCGGAAGAAGATCTCCCCGTAGAGGCCGAGGGAGGTCACGCCCTCCTGGATGCGGGCACCGCCCGAGTCGTTGATGCCGACGACCGGGCAGCCGATCTTCATGGCCAGGTCCATCACCTTGACGATCTTCTCGCCGAAGACCTCGCCGAGGGAGCCGCCGAAGACCGTGAAGTCCTGGGAGAAGACGCAGACCTGCCGGCCGTCGACGGTGCCGTAGCCGGTGATCACCCCATCGCCGTACGGGCGGTTCCGCTCCAGCCCGAAGTTGGTGGACCGGTGCCGGGCGAACTCGTCCAACTCGACGAAGGAACCCTCGTCGAGCAGCAGCTCGATCCGCTCCCGGGCGGTTTTCTTGCCCCGCGCGTGCTGCTTCTCCACCGCCCGCGCCGATCCGGCGTGCACCGCCTCGTCGACCCGTCGCTCCAGGTCCGCCAGCCTGCCGGCGGTGCTGTGCATGTTGATCCCGGTCTCGGTAGTCACCCAGGGAATATAACGATGGTTCAGGCCGGCACCGGTGTGCAGTACGCCTCAGTGCCGCCTCACCCCGGACAGTTCCGTCGGGCCGCGGGGCGAGCCGTAGGCTGGCGGAATGTCCGGCTCCCCGTACACCGACCTGGACCGCCCGCCGCTGTCGGCGGCCCGGCTGCGCCGCGCGCTGCTCGCCCCCGACGGGCCGTGGCGGCGCCTGGACCTGCGCACCGAGACCGGCTCCACCAACGCCGATGTCGTCGAGGCGGCCCGGGCCGGCGAGCCGGAGGGCCTGGTCGTGGTCGCCGAGCGGCAGAACACCGGTCGGGGCCGACGCGGCCGGGCCTGGCAGTCGCCCGCCCGTGCGGGCATTGCGACCAGCGTGCTGCTGCGGCCCGGTGAGGCCGTCGCCGAGCGCGGCTGGCTGCCGGCCCCCGCCACGGGGTACGGCTGGCTGCCCCTGCTCGCCGGGGTCGCGTTGGTCGAGGCGGTGACCCGGCTGACCGAGCTGGACGCCGCCCTGAAGTGGCCGAACGATCTGCTGATCGGCGACGCGAAGTGCGCCGGCATCCTGGCCGAGGCGGTGCCCGGCCCGGCCCCGGACCAGCCGCCGGCGATCGTGCTCGGCATCGGCCTCAACGTCACCCTGCGCGCCGACGAGCTGCCGGAGAACCCCACCGGCCTGCCGGCCACCTCGCTGCAACTGGCCGGTGCCGCCGCCACCGACCGGGATCCGCTGCTGCGCGCCCTGCTGCGTTCCCTCGCCGACTGGTACGACCGGTGGCGCAGCGCCGGCGGGGATGCTGTGGCCAGTGGCCTGCGGGACGCCTACCTGGCCGCCTGCGCCACGGTCGGCCGCTCGGTGCGGGTGCTGCTGCCCGGCGGCGACGAGCTGACCGGCACTGCCACCGGGGTGGACCCGGACGGCAGGCTCGTCGTCGGCACTCCGGCCGGCCCGCGCGCGCTCGCCGCCGGCGACGTCCTGCACCTGCGGTGAACCCCCTTCCGGTCCTCTCACCGGTGCAGCGAAGAAGTGGGAACCGCCGCACCGGCTGATCCGCCGGAGGGTGGTGACCGGATACGGTCAGCGCGTCCGGTTCTGCGAGGAGGTTCCCGTGCCATTTCCCGAAGACGTGCTCACCGAGGACGAGCACGTCGTGCTGCACCTGCATCCGCACTGGAAGGCCATGCTGCGGCCGGTGCTGGTGCTGGTGCTCGTCGTCGCCGCGGTGGTGGCAGGCTGGATCCTGCTACCGGACGGCGAGGCGGCGACCATCGCCCTGTACGTGCTCGGCGGGTTCGGCCTGCTGCTGGTGCTCTGGTTCGGGCTCTGGCCGTTCCTGGTCTGGCGCAGCACGCACTACCTGTTCACCAACGAGCGGGTGTTGCTCCAGCAGGGGGTGCTCTCCCGGGACCGGCGGGACATCCCGCTCACCCGGATCAACGACCACGCGATGAGCCAGCGTTTCTTCGAGCGGCTGGTCGGCTGCGGCACGCTCACCATCGAGTCGGCCGGCGAGCGCGGCCAGTCGGTG
Source organism: Micromonospora sp. RTGN7 (assembly GCF_033804645.1). Taxonomy (NCBI): domain Bacteria; kingdom Bacillati; phylum Actinomycetota; class Actinomycetes; order Micromonosporales; family Micromonosporaceae; genus Micromonospora; species Micromonospora sp. RTGN7. The sequence continues at coordinate 243,600 of NZ_JAPZLF010000004.1, forward strand.
CTGACCGACGTCCCCGGGGTGGACCGGGTGCAGACCAGGCTGTACGAGCTGGTCGAGGCACACCACGACCGGCACTCCCTCGGCGACGGCGAGATGCGCGACATCCTCGCCGACATGCGCGAGGGCAAGCCCCTGCGCGACCCGTCAGCCTGACGTCGGCCGGAGGGCGAACCAGCCGCGGAAACGGGTGCGGAGTACCTCCCGTTCCGGCTGGTCGTCCGGGTCGAGGCGGAACATGGTGCCGGTGAGGCTGACGGTGCCGAGCCCCGGGCGGGCGGTGGAGGGGCGGCTGCCCGCCACGTCCAGCCGTACCGCCAGGCGGTCGCCGGCCCGGACGGGGGCCAGCCAGCGCAGCTCCTCCAGGCCGGGCGAGGCGTCCGCCGCAGCCCGGGACAGCACGTGGTCGACGTACGCCCGCATGAAGAGGCTGACGGTGTAGAAGCCGCTGGCGATCAGCCCGCCGTGGTGGCTCGCGGCGGCCCGTTCGGCGTCGACGTGGTACCACTGCGGGTCGAACCGGCGGGCGAAGGCGACCATCTCGTCGCCGTCGACCGGCACCACGCCCAGGTCGAAGGTGCGTCCGGGGTGCAGGTCCTCGAAGAAGAGCTCGGCCGGCCCACCCGTGCCCGACCACACCGGCAGGGTCGCGGAGTCCTGCGGGGTGACCCCGGCGCCAGCCGTGGCGGTCGGGCTCCCCTCGAGGGGAGCCGGCGCGGCGGTGTGGGTCTGTTCCGGAGTAGCGGCGTGGGTCTGCTCCGGGATGGTCGGCGCGGCGACGCCGGAGCTGCCGGGGCCGCTCTGCGGTGCGGCAGGCCCGGGACGCTCGGGGTCGGTCTCCGGCGTGGCCACCTTCGCCTCCTCGGCGCTCACCGTCGGCGCCGACGGGTGCCGGCGTGCAGTTCGTCGGCGAGTTCCGCCGCCAGTTCACCATCGAGCGCCTTGCCGACCGCCGCGTCGGCGGCGCGTGCGGGTCGGCTCTGCGCGGGTGTCGGCCCGTACGCTGCGAGCCCCTCGCCGCGGGCGGCCGGCTGCGGTGCTCCCGGACGTCGTTCGGGCTGCTGCCGCGCGCCCGGTCGTCGGGTACCAGACTTGGGCCGCTGCCGCGCGCCGGCCCGTCGGGTGCTCGGCTCGGGCTGGGCCTCCTCCAGCTCGCTGACCGACTCGGCCAACTCGGCGACCGGGTCCATCTCGGCCATCGTGTCCCACTCGTCCCGCGGAATGCTGTGCCAGGTGTCGGCCTTCGGTTCCGCCGGCGCGGGCTGGAAGACGAACGTCCGGTACGACCAGAAGCGGAAGAGGGTGGCCAGTAGTACGCCGCCGGTTTTCGCCACGTTCAGCGCGAGCAGGCTGGTCATGCCGAGGCCGTACTTGGCCGCTGCCAGGACGCCGAGTTCGATGAGTAGGCCGGTTGCGTTGAATAGGAAGAAAAGGGCATACTCGCGGCGTAGTGCCGCTTTTGGGCGATCCCGGTACGTCCAATGACGATTCATCAGGTAAGACGTGATTGTCGCCACCACGGTGGCGATAACCGTCGCCTTGAGCTGCCCGTCCCGGAAAACGGTGAGTGCCAGTGCGTTGAACACCGCGTAATTGATGACAGTGTTGATGCCGCCGACGATGCCGAATTTGAGCGCCTCGTGGATGAACTTCTGCCATCGCTCAGGCAGCAGACGGACAAGACGCATGAGGGACACCTTAGGCGAGTGGGCGGGACCGGCTCGGTCCGGCCGGACGAGATGGGCGACGGTTCACGCCCGGGATTCCGGGCCAGGCGCCGCTTCCGTAACGGCCTGGGTTCCCGCTTCCACGAAGACGAACCGCCGGTACGACCAGAACCGGAACAGCGTGCCGAGGCCGGTGCCGACGACGAAGCTGGCGAGGTTGTCGGCGAGGGGGGTCTGGAACACCTCGGGCCAGACGGCGCCGAGGCCGTACCGGCTGATGGCCAGGCAGGCCACCGCGATGCCCAGGCCGACCCCGTTGAAGAGGAAGAACAGCGCGTACTCGCGGGCCGGGTTGGAGCGCTGGCGGTGCCGCCACGTCCAGAACCGGTTGCCGACGAAGGCCACGGTCGCGGCGATCACGGTCGAGAGCGTCTTCGCGGTGACCTGCTCGACGCCGCGGGCGTTGGTCAGGTAGTTGAAGAGGGCGAAGTCGACGAGGAAGGCGACGCTGCCGACGGTGGCGAACTTGCTGAGCTCCCGGACCAGATGACCGAAGCGGTCGATCAAAGCGCGGAGCAGACCCGGGCGGGTCGGCGGGGGAGCGGACTGGTCCCCGGTCATCGTCGCGGCCACCCGCCGAGCGTACCGGTTCCACGCTCCCGAAAAGGGCATCAAGGGGCGACCGGCCGTCCGGCGCGCTGCGCGGGCGCCGCACCGCCCGGCGTCGCCCGGGCGACGCCCCGGCGTCGACGGGCCTCGGTGAGCACACCGTAACCCGCAGTGCGTCAATTGTGGATCGCAATGCCGAATCGGCAACGAGGGCACCCGTCGCGCGGTTCCGGCATCGGTTCTCCGGCGTCGGCGCACCGTCCGACCGCATCACCCGTCGCGCCCGGCCCCGTGCTTCCCGCGCGGCCGGACCTCGGCCGAGGATTCTTGAAGGATTTGCGTGAAACTGCGCGTGAAAGCGGGTATCAGAACGCGATGCCGCAGCGTAGCCACCCTTTGTGCAGTTCTTCACAACCAGTCCCACTGACTCGCGACCGCGCCCGGTTTACCCTGAGGTCAATCCCAGGCTTCCACGAAGGCGACGCCTCGCGCCGTCAAGACTCGTGCCCTCCATAGATCGGTCAGTGTCGACCACAAGGAGATGTGTCATGGTTGCTCCGGCTACCGTTCGAGGTATCGATCAGGCCCCGACGTCCCACCCCCGACTGCTCGCCTGGGTCCGAGAAGTAGCGGAACTGACCACCCCCGACCGGGTCGTGTGGGTGGACGGGTCCGACGAGGAGTGGCGCCGCCTCACCGACGAGCTCGTCGACAACGGCACCCTGATCCGGCTGAACCCGGAGAAGAAGCCCAACTCGTTCTACGCCCGCACGGACCCGACGGACGTGGCCCGCGTCGAGGAGCGCACCTTCATCTGCTCCGTCGACGAGGCGGACGCCGGCCCCACCAACAACTGGATGGCGCCGGCCGAGATGAAGCGGACGATGACCGAGCTGTACCGCGGCAGCATGCGCGGTCGCACCATGTACGTCATCCCGTTCTGCATGGGCCCGGTCGAGGCGGAGAAGCCCATGTTCGGCGTCGAGATCACCGACAGCCCGTACGTGGTGGCCTCGATGCGCATCATGACCCGGATGGGCGCCGCGATCCTGGAGGCGATGGGCGACGACGCGGACTTCGTCCACGCGCTGCACTCCATCGGTGCCCCGCTCGCCCCCGGCCAGTCCGACATCGCCTGGCCGTGCAACGAGACGAAGTACATCTCCCAGTTCCCGGAGAGCAGGGAGATCTGGTCCTTCGGCTCCGGCTACGGCGGCAACTCGCTGCTCGGCAAGAAGTGCTACTCGCTGCGGATCGCCAGCGTGATGGGGCGCGACGAGGGCTGGCTCGCCGAGCACATGCTGATCCTGAAGATCACCTCGCCGGAGGGGCGGGTCTACCACGTCGCGGGGGCGTTCCCGTCCGCTTGCGGCAAGACCAACCTGGCCATGCTGGAGCCGACCATCCCCGGCTGGAAGGTCGAAACCGTTGGCGACGACATCGCCTGGATGCGCTTCGGCCCCGACGGCCGCCTCTACGCGGTCAACCCCGAGTACGGCCTCTTCGGCGTCGCCCCGGGCACCGACTGGAAGACCAACGCCAACGCGATGCGGACGTTGGACCGCGGCAACTCGATCTTCACCAACGTCGCCCTCACCGACGACGGCGACATCTGGTGGGAGGGGATGGGCGAGCCGCCGGCGCACCTGGTCGACTGGAAGGGCAACGACTGGACGCCGCAGAGCGAAGGTCTCTCCTCGCACGCGAACAGCCGGTTCTGCACCCCGATCACCCAGTGTCCGATTCTGGCCGAGGACTACTACGACCCGAACGGCGTGCCGATCGACGCGATCCTGTTCGGCGGTCGCCGCCGGGACACCATCCCGTTGGTCACCGAGGCCCGGGACTGGGTGCACGGCGTCTACCTGGGCGCGACGCTCTCCTCGGAGACCACCGCCGCCGCGTCCGGCGCGGTCGGCGTGGTGCGTCGCGACCCGATGGCCATGCTGCCGTTCATCGGCTACAACGCCGGCGACTACTTCCGGCACTGGATCGAGATGGGCAAGGGCACCGACGGCGACGAGGCCAAGCTGCCCAAGATCTACTACGTCAACTGGTTCCGCAAGGACGCCGAGGGCAACTTCCTCTGGCCGGGCTTCGGCGAGAACTCGCGCGTGCTCAAGTGGGTCGTCGAGCGGCTGGAGGGCCGCGCCGACGCGGTGGAGACCCCGATCGGCATGGTCCCGGCGCAGGACGCGCTGGACATCGACGGCCTCGACATGACCCCGGAGGACGTGCGGATCGCGCTGAAGGTCGACCCGGAGGAGTGGCGCGCGGAGCTGCCGATGGTGACCGAGTGGTTCGAGAAGTTCGGCGACAAGCTGCCCGGCGTCCTCTGGGCCGAGCTGGACGCGCTGCGCGCCCGGCTCGACGCGGAACAGCCGCAGAAGCAGGTGTGACGGTTGCCCGCATCGGGCAACATCTGAACCCATGAGGACGGTCGCCGAGACCCAGGTCCGGCGGCCGTCCGCCGTCCGGACGCTGACCACCCTGCTCGCCGTCACGGCGGCGGCCACCGTCGTGGTCGAGCTGCTCAACTGGTGGTACGCGCCGGAGCAGGAGTTCGGGCTGGCGGTGCGCACCGGCTGGGCGATGCTCCGTTCGCTCGGCTTCCTGGTGCTGATTGGGCACGTCAACCGGGGCCGCACCGTCGCCAAACCGTTCGGGTTGATCCTCGCCGTCACCACGGTCTTCGCGGTGGGCCGGCTGGTGGTGCCCCGGCAGGGCGTCCCGCCGCTGCCCGGACTGCTCGGCTTCGCCCTGCTCGCCGCGCTCTGCGCGACCGTGGTCTGGCTGCTCTACCGGTCCGACGCGGTCGCCGGCCACCTCGTCCGGCACCGCAAGGGTCTGGTCGTGGAGGGCGGGACGATCTCCTGGCGGGAGGTCGCACCGAAGCGGCCCCCGGTCACCGGCTGGCTGCTCACCAGCCGGGTCGCCGCGTTCACGTACAGCCCACTGATGTTGGTCCCGGCCCTGGTCGCCGGCGGGGCGATCCTGGACGGCCGGCTGATCGCCGCGCCCGCCGTCCTGCTCTGGTTCGCCGCCGGCATCGGGGTCAGCTACCTGGTGCTGCTCTGCACCGCGTTCCTCATGCGCGGCAAGCGCTGGGCCCGGTCGCTGCTGGTGGCGATCACCCTGGGCACGCTCGCCGTCGACCTGCCACTGTGCTGGTGGCTGCTCGGCGTCGACGGCCTGGTCCGCGACGGCGGGCCGTTGGCCGCCGCCGCCGCTCTGTCGTTGTACGGCCTGTGGCGTGCCGGCCGGGCCGAGGGGTCGGGCGTTCCGGGCTGAGCCGGGCAGAGCGCGGGAGGCGGCATGGGCGACGAGTACGACGTGGCGGTGGTCGGGGCGGGTCCGGCCGGGGCCGCCGCCGCGCTGGCGGCCTGCCGAGCCGGGGCCCGGGTGCTGCTGCTGGACCGGGCCGACTTCCCCCGGGACAAGGTGTGCGGGGACGGCATCGCCGCGCACGCGCTGGACGTCCTCGCCGGCCTCGGCGTCAATGGCGCCGTCGACGGGTACGCCCCGCTGCCCCGGCTGCACCTGGTCGGACCGGGCGGCGGCGCGGTGGCCCGGGCGCTGCCCCGGCCGGCGTACACCGTGCCCCGGGAGGTGTTCGACGCCCGGCTGGCGGCGGCGGCGGTCGCGGCCGGTGCGGAGCTGCGCCGGCACGCCGTGCGCCGGGTCGAGGCGCGCGACGGGTGGGTGGTGCTCGACGACGCCGTCGCCGCCCGGGCGGTGGTCGGTGCGGACGGCGCCGGGTCCGTGGTCCGTCGGGCGCTGGGCCACCCGCCGAATCCGGACCGTCACCTGGCGCTGGCCATCCGGGGGTACGCCCCGGCCCGGCCGGGTCCGCCCGAGCAGTTCATCGTCACCTCGGCCCCGCGCTGGCCGGCGTACGCCTGGTCGTTCCCGATCGGCGACGGTCGGGCGAACGTCGGCTACGGGGAGGTGCTGCGGGGCGAGCCGCTGACCCGCGCCCACCTGCTGGACCGGCTGGCCACGCTGCTGCCCGGCACGGACCCGGCCGCGGTGACCGGCCTGCGGGCCCACCACCTGCCGCTGTCCACCCACCGCCCGCCGCCCGGCCGGGGTCGGCTGGTGCTCGCCGGGGACGCGCTGTCGCTGATCAACCCGTTCACCGGGGAGGGGATCTTCTACGCGCTGCTCTCCGGGGCGCTGGCCGGTGCGGCGGCGGCGGGCGACCCCGGCAACGCCGCCCGGCGGTACGCCGACGCGCTGGGCCGCCGGCTCGGCACCCACCTGCGGCACAGCTCGGTGGCGGCCTGGCTGGCCCGCCGCCGGTGGGTGGTCGACGGGGCGGTCCGGGCGGCGCGGCGCGACGAGCGGGTCTTCGGCACCGTCGTGGAGCTGGGCCTCGGCGACGGACGGCTGGACGCCCGCACTCTCGCGATGATCAGCATCGGCCTCTCGGCGCGGGATCGGCCACCGCGGGACTGATCCGGGTGAGGGGTCGCTACCCTGCAAGGTGATGACTCTGCGGAACCTCCTCTACTCCGTGTACGAGCGGCGGCTGACGGCCAAGCTCGCGGGTAAGCCGGTGCCCCGGCACGTGGGCGTGATGTGCGACGGCAACCGCCGCTGGGCGCGGGAGATGGGCTTCGTCGACCCCAACGACGGGCACCGGATGGGCGCGGAGCGGATCAAGGAGCTGCTGCGTTGGTGTGACGCCGCCGGTGTGGGGCACGTGACGCTGTGGTTGCTCTCCACCGACAACCTCTCCCGGCCGGTGGAGGAGTTGGACCCGCTGCTCCAGATCATCGAGGGCCTGAGCACCGAGCTGGCCGAGGAGGGCAATCCCTGGCGGCTGCGGATGGTCGGCGCGCTCGACGTCCTGCCGGCGCAGCACGCGGCGGCGCTCAAGGCGGCCGAGGAGCGGACCCGGGAGCGGGCCGGCGGTGCCCAGGTCAACATCGCCGTCGGGTACGGCGGTCGGCGCGAGATCGCCGACGCGGTCCGCTCGCTGCTGCTGGAGCACGCGGCGGCCGGCGGGACGATCGAGGAACTGGCCGAGGCGCTGGACGTCGACCACATCTCCGAGCACCTCTACACCCGCGGCCTACCGGACCCGGACCTGATCATCCGGACCAGCGGTGAGCAGCGACTGTCGGGCTTCATGCTCTGGCAGTCGGCCCACTCGGAGTTCTACTTCTGCGAGCTGAACTGGCCCGACTTCCGCCGGGTCGACTTCCTGCGCGCCCTGCGTTCGTACGCCACCCGCCAGCGCCGCTTCGGCGCCTGACCCTGCCGTTGCCGCGTCAGCGCAGGTGGGAAAGGGCCTGGGTGAGGAAGTCGCCGAGCGCGGTGGGGGAGTCGATCGTCAGGTCGGCGGCCTCGGCGACCTCGTGGCCGGTCTCCGGGTTCGCCACGGCCACGCACACCCCGAGAAACTCCGGGTCCGTCGCGGCGCGGGCGCGCACCGCCGCGAACGCCTTGATGTCGGAGACGTCGTCGCCGAAGTACCAGGCACCACCGGCGTCCCGGACCACCTCGCCGATGACCATGCCCTTGTCCCGGTCGACCGGTGGCTTGATCTCCAGCACCATCCGGCCGGCCTGCACGCGCAACCCGAGCCGTTCGGCCTGGGCCTGGCCCCACTCCTGCACGGCCGTGCCGAGCTGTGGGGAGGTGCGCCAGTGCAGCGCCACGGAGAGCCGCTTGAACTCGACCAGCGTCCCGGGCGGCAGCTCGGTGCGGGCCAGGTCGGCCAGCTCCCGCATCGTCGGCACCCAGGGCAGCGCGGCCGGCTCGGTGACCGTCTCGCCGCCGGAGTGGCTGTGCTCCAGGCCGTAGAGGCCGTATAGGTCGACGCTGTCGAGCCCGCCGAGGTGGGCGCGGAGGAACTCCACCGGTCGGGCGGAGACGATCGCGATCCGGCGGACCAGTGGGGCCAGGGCCTCGATCGCAGCCAGCACCTTCGGTGCCAGCTGCACCGCTGTCGGGTCGTCGGCGACGGGCGCGAGCGTGCCGTCGAAGTCGAAGAAGAGCACGGTGTCGGCTGCCCGGCCGGCGGTCGCCCGCCAGGCCCGATCGGCGTCCAACGGGGTCTTCGGCTGCTGGTTGCCCAGATTCAACGGTGACACGCGCGTCAGCGTACCCCGGAGTCGGCGGGGTATTCGTGGTGAAGACGAGACTCCCGGACCGGCCCGGGTCAGCGTTCGGCGGCTCCCCGACCCCGGCGTCCGAAGGGCACGATCTCGGCGTCCTGGCCGTGGCTGAGCAGGTAGCCCTCCACGAATCCGGTGTTCCGGTCGCCGGTGCGGGCCTCGATCTCGTCGAGCCGGGTCACCAGGAGCTTGCTGAGCGCGTTGAGTCGGTCGTTGAGCCGGTCGTGCAGCTCGGCGACGACGGCCAGGACGACCGCCGTGCCGGCGGTGGTGAACGCGAGGAGATTGGCGACCACGGGAAGCTGCCCGCCGCCGACCACGATCACCACATTGCCGGTCACGGCCGACGTCAGCGACACCACCGCGACCACGATTGCCAACCACTTCAGGGTCATGGACAGACCCCTCCTTCTGTCCCGCAGGGCTGGGTTCGGCCTTGTCCCGTCCCCCGCCGATGACGAGCCCAAGCAGTACGAATAGGGACGCTAGCGCGCCCGTTCCGGCCCCGGAGAGAAACGAATGAGTTCGGTCTGCCGTTCTTTCGCTATCTGAGGAACTAGCCCGCCCGATTACCCCTTTTTCGGACATTGATCGGCAGGGGTGGGCGATAAGCGAGGTAACGAATGGTTTCTCGGATGTGGAACTTCTCCACGTCCGAGACGTTCGGGTCGATCAGCCGGCGCAGCAGCGCCTCCACGTCCGGGTCCATCGGTGGCGGGGCGGGGGCGGAGCGTGCGGTGGTCGCCCGGTTCCAGCCCAGCGCCGCGAAGGCGGGCGTGGGGTGCAGACCGAGCCCCTCGCAGAAGGCGACCACCCGCTCGGCCTCCGGGTCGCTGGCCCAGTCCCCTCGGACCCAGCGGTTGATGGTCTGGCGGGAAACACCGGTGCGCCGGGAGACCTCCGTGCCGCTCCACGCACGCATGGCCCGGGCGTCGTCGAGGGCCCGGCGGACGAAGGCGGCGAAGGCAAACTTCCGGGCGTGAGCGCTCTCGGTCACTCCGTGACGGTACGGCCAGTGCGGCGTCCCTGGAGTGCCGGAAGCGCTCGTGTCACGTGAGTGAGACACACGTACGGCCTCCTCGGTTCGCCATTCAGATGCCGCTCAAGAAGGGGTTTCATCTGTGTGTAACGGGAACGTGTGCGTGCCGCTGCGATCGGACGAAAAGCTGATACTGTCACGCCCATGGGACAATCTGCCGTATGTCACGTGCCTGAGATGATTGGTGCTCGCATGCGTCCCTTGCTCAGCACAAGGGGGGTGCGGTGACCGATCTCGCCACCCGCGCCCAGGCGTTCGGCCTGATCGCGGAGGGGGTGGCCGCCGGGCTGAGCGCACCGTGGCGCCTCTACCTCGCGCGGGGCTGCCGCTTCCTGTCGCTCAACGTCGGGGACCGGGAGGAGTGGAACGCCTGGCGGACCCACCTCGGATGCCCCGAGCTCAGCGTCCGGGTCTACGACGCCGGCGGTGAGATCCGCCGTTCCTCCGTGGCCGAGGTGGTCCTGGACGGTTGCCGGATCAGCGTCGAGCTGACCGAGGAGGTCGGCATCGACGACCTGGACCGGCTGCTGGCCGCCGAGCCCGCCTCCGTCGAGCGGGAGGATCGCTGACGGATGAGTCCTTTCCTTGCGGTCTTCCTCGTCCTCGTCCTCGGCTCGACCAGTTACGCGGCCGGACGGCTGCACGGTCAGCTCAGTTACCGGATCGGCTACCGCTTCGGCTACCGGCAGGGGTACTTCGACGGCGACCGGGGCGCCTGGAACCGGCGTCGGCGGGAGGCGCAGGCAGCCATCGCCTCCGCCCTGTCCGGACCGCCGCCGGCCGTCGAGCGGCACCGCCCGCCCGCCCGGCAGGGCACCACCTACACCGGCTCCTCCTTCGCCGCTCCGTCCGGGGGCGTCGCGGTCGCCGCGCCGGCCACCGCCAGCGCCCGGCCCTCCACCGGCGCCCTGGTCCGGTGGCAGCGCTGACCGGCCCCGACCGGCTGTCGGCTCCTGCGGGTGGCCCCGACCGGCTGTCGGCTCCGGTGGGCCGGCGGAGAGGCCGGATCGTCGCCGCGTGCGGGAGCGGCACGAGCACGGTGCGCCGTCCGCGGCGGATGCGCACCGTCGGGACCACGTCAGACCGGTGATCGTGGTCCCACCGGCCGGGATGCGCGCAGGGGGCATGCATCCCGGCCGGTTCCGCCGTTGCTGGTCACTCGAGCGACGCCGGAGATCCGGTGGTCAACCCCTAGCCGGGACGGCCCGGCGCGGCTAGCGTCTAGTCATGGCACGGGGTTCTCCCGGGCCAGCCGGCCAGCCCGGATCTGCGACCTCGCGCGGGGCCCGCATCCGACCCCGTGTCCCCGGGCACCGGACGAGGCGGAACGCGGATGGCCGGGTGCCCATTCGTCGGAGCAGGCCTGTGACGACTCGCCGTACCCCCGCCGGTGCCGACCAGACCCCGGCCGCGACTGCCACGACCCGCCGCGCCACCCGGAGCCGCCGCGAGGCCGCTCCGGTCGAGCCTGAGGAGCCTCGACCAGCCGGCCAGACATTCGTCCTGGACACCTCGGTCCTGCTCTCGGACCCGGCGGCGTTTCACCGGTTCGCCGAGCACGAGGTGGTGCTGCCACTCGTGGTTATCTCCGAGTTGGAGGGCAAGCGGCACCATCCGGAGCTGGGCTGGTTCGCCCGGCAGTCCCTGCGCATCCTCGACGAGCTGCGCGTACGTCACGATCGGCTGGACCGGCCGGTGCCGGCCAACGAGGCCGGCGGCACCCTGCGGGTGGAGCTGAACCACACCGACGACGGCGTGCTTCCCCCCGGCTTCCGTAACGAGTCCAACGACGCCCGGATCCTCTCCGTCGCGCTCAACCTGGCAGCCGAGGGCCGGGACGTGACCCTGGTCAGCAAGGACATGCCGCTGCGGGTGAAGGCGGCCTCGGTAGGGCTGCGCGCCGACGAGTACCGACATGGCCAGGCCAGCGACCCGACCTGGACGGGGATGTCCGAGCTGGAGTTGGGCGAGGAGGAGATCGGCGCGCTCTACGCCGGCGAGACCCTCGACGTGGACGCGGCGGCCGGGCTGCCCTGTCACACCGGGCTGGTGCTGCATTCCGGGCGCGGCTCCGCGCTCGGCCGGGTGCTGCCCGACAAGACGGTCCGGCTGGTTCGGGGCGATCGGGAGGCGTTCGGCGTGCACGGGCGCTCGGCCGAGCAGCGAATCGCGCTCGACCTGCTGCTCGACGACTCGATCGGCATCGTCTCGCTCGGTGGCCGGGCCGGCACCGGCAAGTCCGCGCTGGCGCTCTGCGCCGGCCTGGAAGCGGCGATGGAGCGCCGTCGGCACAAGAAGGTGGTGGTCTTCCGCCCCCTCTACGCCGTCGGCGGGCAGGAGCTGGGATATCTTCCCGGCTCCGAGACCGAGAAGATGTCGCCGTGGGCGCAGGCCGTCTTCGACACCCTCGGCGCGGTGGTGCACGAGAACGTGCTGGAGGAGGTCATGGCGCGGGGCATCCTGGAGGTGCTTCCGCTCACCCACATCCGGGGCCGCAGCCTGCACGACGCCTTCGTCATCGTCGACGAGGCCCAGTCGTTGGAGCGGGGCGTGCTGCTCACCGTGCTGTCCCGGATCGGTCAGGGGTCGCGGGTGGTGCTCACCCATGACGTCGCCCAGCGGGACAACCTGCGGGTGGGGCGGCACGACGGGGTGGCCGCCGTGATCGAGACGCTCAAGGGCCACCCCCTGTTCGCGCACGTCACGCTGACCCGCTCCGAGCGGTCGCCGATCGCGGCGATGGTGACCGATCTTCTGGAGGAGGTTCCGATCTGATCACGAATTGTGTCCGTTAACTGCTAGTTCATCCTGATTTTGCCTGTGGCCCAAGTCACAATTTTGATCGGTGGTTTCCCATCCGCCTCACCGTGCGCGATGGTGTCCATCGAGCGTCCACGTGCCTGAATATCGTCCGTCCTTGTTCGTCGTCCGACGGCGGGGCGGGTGGAGGCGGGTGCGTCGGCTGCGACCGGCAGGGTCGGGGCGCTCATCGGGGCGGCCCCATCCCCTCGCGGATCGGGATCGCGCCGTTGTCCTTGCCTCCGACGAAGGGACCACTTCGTGAGTCGGCTGTGGAGCCGCTTCGGCGCCCGTACCGCCGCCGTCGCCCTGCTCTCCGTGGGCGTTGCCGGCGGTTTCTATCTGGGCGAAGACCGGAAAACCCAGCAACAGGGCCTGACCGCGCAGGTCGGCCTCCAGGCCGACCAGGCCGAGTACGACCACCAGCACGAACGCCAGGCCGAGCAGCGGATCACCTCCGCCAGGCAGCGGGCCACCGAGTACCGGGGCAAGCTGCGCGCCGCCGAGGCGGCGAAGGAGGCCGCCGAGCGGGCCCGCGAGGCCGAGGCCGCCGCGGCGTCCCGCAAGAAGGAGCGCGAGGCGGCGGAGAAGAAGGCCGCTGAGAAGGCGGCGGCGACCAAGACGAGCAAGCCGTACGACGGCCCGGTCCCCGCCTCGTGCAGCGAGTACAGCGGCAACCGTGAGACCGGCTGCGCGTTGATGATCAACGCGGGCTTCGGGATCGACCAGTTCCCGTGCCTGGACAAGCTCTGGAACAAGGAGAGCGGCTGGAACCACAAGGCCCAGAACCCTTCCACCGGGGCGTACGGCATTCCGCAGTCGTACCCGGGCAGCAAGATGGGCTCGGTGGCCGACGACTGGCGGACCAACCCGGCGACGCAGATCAAGTGGGGCCTCGGCTACATCAAGGGCCGGTACAACACCCCGTGCGGCGCGTGGAACTACTTCCAGAACAACCACACCTACTGATCCTCGACGCCGCGACGGCGGGGTGGGCGTGCGCCCACCCCGCCGTCGTCGTGTTCTGCCCCCGCCGTGCCGCCGCGCGGGTGGCGGTCGCCCCGATTTGCTGGTAGCTGTTGGGCATGACCCTGCAGGGCGGCTTCCGCAGCGGCGATCCGCGGCACTTCGGCACCGAGGCCTTCTACGCCTCGATCGGCCGAGCCTTCGTCGCCATGTGCGCCGTCGTGCCGGTCCTCTTCCTGGTCGAGGCCCTCGACGTCGGCCTCGGCATCGACCTCGACCTGGCCGGCGGCATCATTCCGCGCCGCATCGACGGCCTCGACGGAGTGCTCTTCTCGCCGTTCCTACACGCCGACTTCAACCACCTCTACAGCAACAGCGTGCCGCTGATCCTGCTCGGCACGTTCGTGCTCGCCGCCGGCTTCCGTCGGTTCCTCTGGTCCACCCTGGTCGTCGTTCTGGTCAGCGGGCTGGGGGTGTGGTTCACCGGCTCCCCGAACTCGGTGGTGGTCGGGGCCAGCGGGGTCATCTTCGGCTACCTGGGCATCCTGATCACCCGGGGCATCGTCGAGCGGAGCTGGTGGAACTTCGGCGTCGTGCTGCTGGTCGGCCTGCTCTACGGCTGGCAGCTGCTGGGCGTCCTCCCCACCGACGAGCGGATCTCCTGGCAGGGCCACCTCTTCGGGCTGGTCGGCGGCGTGGTCGCCGCGATCCTCTTCCGGCGTCGCCGGGCCGGGGTCGACCCGTACCCGGTGGACCCCCCGCTCGCCCTTCCCTGACGCCGGCCCCGCCCCGCGGCCCGCCCTCCCGTCGACACCCCGCCGTGAGACGTGCTTGCCCCGACCTCGTGCCGGGCCTACCGTCGGCATCAGCACGCGTTGATCAGCGAGCGGAAAGTGACGGTCTGTCATGCCCGAGGTTGATGTCGCAGTGATCGGTGCCGGTCCGACGGGGCTCTTCGCCGCGTACTACGCCGGTTTCCGAGGGCTCTCCGTGGCGGTGATCGACGCGTTGCCCGAGGCCGGCGGCCAGATCACCGCGATGTACCCGGAGAAGCTGATCCTCGACGTGGCCGGCTTCCCGGCAGTCAAGGGTCGGGACCTGGTCGCCAACCTGGTAGCCCAGGCCGCCCCGTTCCACCCGCGGTACCTGCTCGGCACCCGGGCCGAGAAGCTGTCCCGCGCCGACGGCAAGCCGGTGCTCGGGCTCGCCGGCGGAGAGCAGTTGACCTGCGGTGCGGTGCTTATCACCGGCGGGCTGGGCAGCTTCAGCCCGCGCCCGTTGCCGGTCGCCGACAGCTTCACCGGAGCCGGGATCGTCTACTTCGTGCCGGAGCCGGCCGCGCTGACCGACCGGGACGTGTTGATCGTCGGCGGCGGTGACTCGGCGTTCGACTGGGCGCTTGCGTTGCAGCCGCTGGCCCGCTCGGTCACCCTGGTACACCGGCGGGACCGGTTCCGCGCGCACGCCGGCACAGTCGCCCGGGTGCAGGAACTGCCCGTCCGGATCCTCGTCAACGCCGAGGTCACCCGCCTGGACGGCGAGAGCACGGTGACCGGCGCCGAGATCACCGTTCGGGGCGGCGCCACCGAGACCCTGCCGGTCGACACGGTGGTGGCCGCGCTCGGATTCACCGCCGATCTGGGCCCGATCGCCGAGTGGGGGCTGCGGCTGGACCGCCGGCACATCGTGGTGGACAGCGCCATGGCGACGAACCTGCCCCTCGTCTTCGCCGCCGGGGACATCACCGAGTACCCGGGCAAGGTCCGGCTGATCGCGACGGGCTTCGGCGAGGCGGCCACCGCGGTCAACAACGCCGCCGTGGCGATCGACCCGTCGGCCCACCTCTTCCCCGGCCACTCCTCCGACGCCGCCTGACCCCGCCGCCGGCCCGTCAGCGG
This sequence comes from Micromonospora sp. RTGN7, assembly GCF_033804645.1. Taxonomy (NCBI): domain Bacteria; kingdom Bacillati; phylum Actinomycetota; class Actinomycetes; order Micromonosporales; family Micromonosporaceae; genus Micromonospora; species Micromonospora sp. RTGN7. The sequence continues at coordinate 258,700 of NZ_JAPZLF010000004.1, forward strand.
GGCGTAGAAATCCCTCCTGGCCGTCTCACGGGCGGGCCGATGACGGCGACCAGCACGGCGACCAGGGTGAGCGCGGCCCCCAACAGCGTGGTCAAGCCCGGGTGCGAGGCCGCTGTCGGCAGCACCACGTCGAGCGCGACGGCGCCGACCACCTGCCCGGCGATGGTGGCCAGGCCGAGCAGTAGGACCCCGGTGAACCGGACGATGGCCGCGGCGATCGCGATGAAGACGATGCCGACCGGCCCGCCGAGGTAGAGCCACGGCTCGCTCGGGAAGCCGCCGGCCGGGCGGCCCCGGACGGCGAGCTCCACCGCGAACGTGACCAGCAGGGCCACCGTGCCGACGGCGAAGTTGACGAGCGTGGCGGTCAGGGCGCTGCCCGACGCCATCCGGACCCGACCGTTGACCGCCTGCTGCCAGGCGATGCCCACCCCGGCCAGCAACGGCAGCAGGGCCAGCCCCAGTGTCTTCGGGTCGCCGAGCCGGTCGCCCACGGCCAGCAGCACGGCCAGCACGGTCAGCGCCGCGCCGACCAGGCGGTTCGGGGTGATCGGTTGGCGGCCGGTCGGGCCGATCCCGGCCCGGTCGACCAGCAGGCTGCTTCCGGACTGCCCGGCGACCGCCGCCACGGTGAAAACGGCCACGCCGAGCGTGCCGATGGTCAGCCCCTGGGTGGCCACGAGGAACGCCCCGCAGACACCGCCGAGGCACTGCCACGGCCGCAGCGACCCGTCCGTCAGCGCCGTCCGCAGCACGGACAGGCCCCGCCGCCCGCCCGGGGTGGCGGGGACCAGCACCAGCAGCACCAGCAGGCCGAGACCGAACGAGACCACCGCAGCGGCGATCCCGTCGGCCAGGCGTACGCCCAACTCGCCGTTGATCCGGGACTGCACGGCGACCCCGACCCCGGAGGCGACCGCCAGCCCGACGGCCGCGATCCGACGGCGGGCCGTCAGGGTCGGCGGTGCCGGCGCAGTGGTGACGGCCACTTGGTCACTCCTGTTCGGCCAGCGGGCGGCCGTCGAAGTCGATCGTCGAGTAGAGCGCCAGCTTCTCCAGCCGGTGGTACGAGTCGATCACCCGGATCGTGCCGCTCTTCGAACGCATGACGATCGACTGGGTGTATGCCCCGCCGGCCCGGTAGCGCACGCCGCGCACCAGGTCGCCGGAGGTGACCCCGGTCGCCACGAAGAAGCAGTTGTCGCCGGTGACCAGGTCGTCGGTGGTGAGCACCCGGTCCAGGTCGTGCCCGGCGGCGAGCGCCCTCTCCCGCTCCGCGGCGTCATGCGGCCACAGCTTGGCCTGCATCATCCCGCCCATGCACTTCAGGGCGCAGGCGGCCGTGATTCCCTCCGGGGTCCCGCCGATGCCCATCAGCACGTCGACGTCCGACTCGCCCCGGGCGGCGGCGATGGCACCGGCGATGTCGCCGTCGGAGATGAACCGGATACCGGCGCCGGCCCGGCGGATCTGGGTGACCAGGTCGTCGTGGCGCGGTCGGTCCAGCACGCAGACGGTGACCTCGGAGACGTCGGTGCCCTTGACCTTGGCGATCCGGCGCAGGTTGTCGGCCACCCCGGCGTTGATGTCGACCACGTCGGCGTAGGCGGGGCCGACGGCCAGCTTCTCCATGTAGAAGACGGCGCTCGGGTCGAACATCGCCCCCCGCTCGGCCACCGCGAGCACGGCGAGCGCGTTCGGCATGCCCTTGCTCATCAGCGTGGTGCCGTCGATCGGGTCCACTGCGACGTCCACCTCGGGACCGGTGCCGTCGCCGACCTCCTCGCCGTTGAAGAGCATCGGGGCGTTGTCCTTCTCGCCCTCGCCGATCACCACGACGCCCCGCATCGGGATCGAGTTGATCAGCTTGCGCATGGCGTCGACGGCTGCCCCGTCGCCGCCCTCCTTGTCGCCCCGCCCGACCCACCGGCCTGCGGCCATCGCCGCGGCCTCGGTGACCCGGACCAGGTCGAGGGCGAGATTGCGGTCGAGGTCCTGGGGGGTCCGTGGCCTGGTGCTCGTCATACGGCTTCCTCCTCGCGACGTTGCGGGGTGGACCGGCAGCATGCGGCCGTCGCCGCCGCCGGCTTTGCCGCTGATCCTCACATAATTGTCAACGTATCGCCGGGTCGGGGCGTTGGTGGCCACCTTCCCGGCAACCGGACGGTGGAACGGTTCACGGTGTTCACCGGTCGGCCCGAGCGGCGTGCGTGGAGTCCCAGCCGGAAGGCTGGAAGAATGGGGAGGTGGATCCCGCACAGCCCGCGAAGCGAGCCCCCGCCGAGCCGACCCCGTCGACACCCGAACCGACCCCACCGACCCCACCTGCCACGGTCGGGGAGCCGGCACTGGTCGAGCCGGCGTCCGCAGGCAACCCCGCCCCGGACGACAATCCCGCCCCCCCGCCGTCCACGGACCCGCCGTCGGCCGCGCCGGGCGGGCCGGTGGCTGATCCGCCGGCGCCGCCGCCGGGTCGGGAGAAGGCCAGGTCCGAACGCTCGTCGAAGGACATGGCGATCTCGCTGCTGGTGCTGCTCGTCCCCATCGCCCTGCTGCTGGCCTTTTACCGGGGCTTCCTGGGCGGCGACCAGCCGACCACGGTCGACCCGGCCCCCGCGCTGGAGCAGGCCCGCGCGGCCAACGCGTTCCCGGTGAGCCAGCCGGCCGGGCTCGACTCAGAGTGGAAGACGGTCAGCGCCAGCTACCGGAGCGTCGAAGGCGGCTCGAACCTGCGGATCGGCTACCTGACCCCGGAGGGACGGAGCGCCCAAGTGGTGCAGAGTGACGTGCCGCCGGAGCGGCTGCTGCCCGCCGAGCTGACCGCCGCGGCGCAGCCCCAGGGCCCCACCGAGGTGGGCGGGCGCAACTGGCAGCGGTACACCGCCCGGGGCAACGAGCAGGCCCTGGTGCTGCTCGAACCGGGCCGTACGGTGATCGTGGTCGGCGACGCTCGGGAGAACGAGTTGCGCCGGCTCGCCGACGCCCTCCGCTAGGACGCCTTCCGCTAGGACGCCTTCCGCTAGGACGCCTTCCGTTAGGGGGAACGAGCCGTCCGACCCGGCCGATCGACGGACCGCGGAGGTCAGCGCGGTCCGTTACGCTGCCCGACTCAAGCCCCGGGCACGCGCAACTGCTCCCCCGGCAGTCCTTCGGAAAGAGAATCACGTGAACCTTCGACGGTGGAGCGCCGGTGTCCTCGCCGCCGCCCTTTTCGTCCCAGGCCTGACCGCCTGCAATAACGCCGCCGAGCCCTCGGCCGGCGACGCGTCCGCCGCCGCCCCGGCGGTGCCCGCCGATCCCAAGGAGGCGTTGCTCGCGTCCACCAAGGAGATCAGCAAGGGCAACTTCACCTTCACCATGACCGGTGGCGAGCTCAGCGGTGGCGGCACCGTGCACCTGCCGTCCAAGAGCGCCGAGATGAAGATGACCGGTGGCGACGCCGCCACCGAGAGCTTCTCGATGGACATGCACCTGATCTACCTCGACACCGAGAGCTGGGTGAAGATGGACTTCACCGGCCCGATGGCCGACGCGATCCCCGGTGCCAAGAAGTTCAAGGGCAAGTACCAGCACCTCGATCGCTCCAAGATCAAGGACGCCGAGGAGTTGCAGTTCGACTTCACCGACGTCGACCCGGCAGGCGGGGAGGCGCTGATCAAGGCGGTCACCGACGTCAAGAAGACCGGTGAGGGCGCGTACGCCGGCACCCTGGACGTGACCAAGGCGACCGGCGCGGAGATGTTCGACGACGAGCTGGTCAAGAACCTGGCCGGCAAGGCGAGTGCCCTGCCCTTCACGGCGAAGGTCGACGCGCAGGGGCGGCTCAGCGAGTTCGCCGTCGACGTGCCCGCAGCCGGGGACGCCAAGGCGCAGAAGCTGACCGTCACGTACTCCGACTACGGCACCGCCGCGGCCGTGCAGAAGCCCCCGGCGAGCCAGGTCGTCGAGGCCTCCGACGAGACCTACGAGATGTTCAAGAAGTGATCCGTCCCTGGTGGGCGGCGGTGGACGCTGCCGCCCACCGGGGAGCTTGTGCTTCGGGTGGGTCGGACAGTGATTGCCGAAGGCGGCGACAGGGAACAGAAGGTACGCGACCCCGCCGGCGCGCCAGCCGGACGGGACCCGTACGTCGGAGCCAGTGCTCGGGCTACGGCGCGACGCCTCCGGCACCCTTCGCGGACCGGACGACCCACTTGGAGAGGTTGACGTGACCATTCGACGCTTCAGCGCGGCGGTCTTCGCCGCGACGCTTCTCACTCCTGGTCTGGCCGCCTGCAACAGCACCGGGACCGGCGAGGCGGGGGCCTCCGCGTCCCCGACGGTTTCCGGCAGCGCGGTCCCCGGCAGCGCGACCCCGGGCAGCGCCTCGCCCGGCACCGGCGATGCCAAGCAGGCACTGCTGAACTCGACCAACGAGATCCGTAACGGCAACTTCCGGTTCACCATGGCCGGCGTCGGCACCACCGCCGAAGGGCGGGTGCACGAGCCGAGCCAGAGCGCCGAGATGAAGCTCACCATCGGCGACGCCTCCTCGGACGTGTCGATGAAGCTGGACCTGGTGCACTTCAAGCCGGACAGCTGGGTCAAGCTCGACCTCGGCGGCCAGGCAGCCAAGCTGCCCGGCGTGCAGAACCTCAATCTCGGCAAGTACCAGCACCTCGACCAGGCCCGGATCAAGGGCAACCGCAACCTGGGCTTCGACTTCGACAAGGTCGACCCAGCCGGCAGCGAGGTGCTCACCCAGGGCGTCACCGAGGTACGGCAGACCGGCGAGGGTGCGTACGCGGGCACGATCGACGTGTCGAAGGCCGCCGAGGCGGGCTCCCTGAACGCCGAGCTGATCAAGGCGCTCGGCCAGCAGGCCCAGTCGCTGCCGTTCACGGCGAAGCTGGACCCGCAGGGCCGGCTCAGCGAGCTGGTCATCCAGATCCCGGCGTCCGGCCAGAACAAGGCGCAGGACGTCCGGATCACGTACTCGGACTACGGCACGGCGACCGCCGCCCAGCGCCCGCCGGCCGACCAGGTCGTCGAGGCCCCCAAGGAGCTGTACAACCTGTTCAGCTGACACCCCGCACCCGTCGTCAGGCGTCCGGCTGCTGCTGGCGGGCGGCGTCGATCCGGGCCCGCGCTCCGTCGAGCCAGTGTTGGCAGATCCCGGCCAGCTTCTCGCCGCGTTCCCAGAGGGACAGCGACTCCTCCAGCGAGGTGCCGCCCGTCTCCAGTCGTTCCACCACCGATGCCAGCTCGGCGCGGGCCTGCTCGTAGCTGAGCCGCGCGTCCGGCCCGGCGTTCTTCTCGTCAGTCATCGGTCCCATCCCAGCACATCCTCACCCGTCGGCCGCGCTGCGGCCCGGCCACCCGCGCGCCGCCACCCGCCCGCCCGCCGGGGTCGTTCCCCGAGGGCGTCCACGGGCGCCGCGGCGTTCGTCGCCCGAGCGCCGCGGCTGTTCATCCTGGTCGCCTGCCCGGCGTTGTGCGTTCTGAGCGCCTGCCCGGCGTCGTGCTTCTGGTCGCCTGCCCGGCGTCGTGCGTTCAGCCGTCGACCGTCGCGACCAGCTCGCCCTCCGCGAGACGGATCCGCAACGGATCGCCCCCGTCCACCTCGCCGGCCGCCCGGACCACGTGGCCGTCGGCCCGTTGGACGATCGCGTAGCCCCGGTCCAGGGTGGCGGCGGGGGAGAGGGCGCGCAGTCGGGCCAGGGTGTGCCGCAGCTCGTCGCCGGCCGCGCCGATGCGGTGGTCCAGGCAGCGCCCGGCCCGTTGGCGCAGGGAGGTCACCTCGGTGACCCGCTGCTCCACCATCACCTGCGGCCGGGCCAACACCGGCCGGGACCGGAGCCCGTCGAGGCGGTGCGACTCCCGGTCGACCAGGTTCCGCACGGCCCGTTCCAGCCGGTGTCGGGCCTGCCCGATCAGTCGCAGCTCCTCGGTCAGGTCGGGCACCACCCGCTTGGCCGCGTCCGTCGGGGTCGAGGCCCGCACGTCGGCGACGTAGTCGACCAGCGGAGCGTCCGCCTCGTGGCCGATCGCGCTGACCACCGGCGTACGACACGCGAACACCGCGCGGCACAGCGCCTCGTCGGAGAACGGCAGCAGGTCCTCGATGCCGCCACCGCCCCGGGCGATGACGATCACCTCGACGGTCGGGTCGGCGTCGAGCACCTTCAGGGCGTCAACGATCTGGGTGACGGCGCTCGGGCCCTGCACCGCCACGTTGACCGTGCGGAAGTCGACGGCCGGCCAGCGCCGCCGGGCGTTGGTCAGCACGTCCCGTTCGGCGGCGGAGGCGCGGCCGGTGATCAGCCCGATCCGGCCCGGCAGGAACGGCAGCCGGCGCTTGCGTGCCCGGTCGAACAGTCCCTCGGCGGCCAGCAGCTTCTTCAGCTTCTCCAGCCGGGCCAGCAGCTCGCCGAGCCCGACCTGGCGGATCTCGTCGGCGCGCAGGCTCAGCGTCCCCCGGCCCGCGTAGAACTCCGGCTTGGCGTGCAGGACCACCCGAGCGCCCTCGCTCAGCTCGGGGGCGCCCGCGTCGAGTACGTCCCGGTTGGTGGTCACGGTCAGGCTCAGGTCGGCCGACGGGTCCCGGAGGGTGAGGAAGACGGTGCTGGCCCCGGGCCGCCGGCTGATCTGCGCCACCTGCCCGTCCACCCACACCCAGCCGAGCCGGGCGATCCACGCCCCCACCTTCTGGCTGACCACCCGCACCGGCCACGGCTCGTCGGAGCTGCTCCGCCCGCTCTCACCCGTACTCACCCCCTCACCCTACGGACGCCCCCCATCCGCCCCACCCCACGCCCTCCCCGCTGATCATGCTTTACCGGCTATATCGGGGCATAGGGTCACCGTCAACTCCATGATCACCGGGGTGGGCGTGAGGTGGGCGGGCGTGGGGGTGGGGTGGACGGGGGTGGGTTGTGGGTCGGGGGTGGGGTGGGGTGGGCACGTAGGATGGGGGGGTGACCGAGGCTCAGGCGACTCCCCAGACCGGCAAGCGCGTGCTCCTGGCCAAGCCCCGCGGCTACTGCGCGGGTGTCGACCGGGCGGTGCAGACCGTCGAGGAGGCGCTCAAGCTCTACGGCGCCCCGATCTACGTACGCAAGCAGATCGTGCACAACAAGCATGTGGTGCGCACCCTGGAGGCCAAGGGCGCGATCTTCGTGGAGGAGAACGAGGAGGTGCCGGAGGGTGCCACCGTGATCTTCTCCGCGCACGGTGTCGCTCCGGAGGTCTACGAGCAGGCGAAGGCCCGCTCCCTCAAGGCGATCGACGCGACCTGCCCCCTGGTGACCAAGGTTCACCAGGAGGCGAAGCGGTTCGCCGCCGAGGACTACGACATCCTGCTGATCGGCCACGAGGGGCACGAGGAGGTCGTCGGCACCGCCGGCGAGGCCCCCGCGCACATCCAGCTCGTTGACGGCCCGGACGACGCCGACAAGGTCACCGTCCGCGACCCGAGCAAGGTGGTCTGGCTCTCCCAGACCACGCTGTCGGTCGACGAGACGCTGGAGACCGTGGCCCGGCTCAAGTTGCGGCTGCCGTTGCTCCAGTCGCCGCCCAGCGACGACATCTGCTACGCCACCTCCAACCGGCAGCACGTGATGAAGGAGATCGCCCCCGAGTGCGACGTGGTGCTGGTCGTCGGTTCGCGTAACTCGTCGAACTCCGTCCGGCTGGTCGAGGTCGCCCTGGATGCCGGCGCCCGCGCCGGCCACCTGGTCGACTTCGCGCACGAGATCGACGACGCCTGGCTGGCCGGCGCCGGCACGGTCGGCGTCACCTCGGGCGCGAGCGTCCCGGACGAGCTGGTTCAGGAGGTGCTGACGCACCTCGCCGAGCGGGGCTTCACCGACGTGGACGAGGTGGTCACCGCCAACGAGCGGCTGACCTTCTCACTGCCGCAGGAGCTCAAGCGGGACATGAAGGCCGCGGCCGGCCGCGCCTGATCGACGTCCGCCGCCTCGCCGGAACGGATCGCCTCCCGTGCGCGTCCCAACAGATATGAAGACCTCTCGGATGGCCCTCGCCGCCCTGGTCGTCTGCGCCGCACTGAGCGGCTGCGGCGGCCAGGGGGTCGGCGACGGCATGCCCGCCCCCAGCCCCTCGGGATCGCCGGTGACCGACTTGCCCAGCCCGACCCCGACGGACCCGGCCACCCCGACCGCGATGCCGTCCTCGGCGGTGCCCACCAAGCTTCCGAGCAGTGGCCCGAGCCGTCCACCGGGCCCCGACGCGGCCACGCTGACCGGCACCGTCGAGGCCGGGGTGGAGCCCGGCTGCCGGCTGTTGGACGGCTACCAGCTCGTCGGCGGCCCCGCCGACGTCCTCACGGCCGGCACCAGGGTCACGGTCACCGGCCAGCCCAAACCGGACATGATGACCACCTGCCAGCAGGGCATCCCGTTCGTCGTCGAGTCCGCCCGCCGCGCCTGACCCGTACCCGACCGAACCGGGACGACCCGGCAGCCCTCCCCAGCCGGCGGGGACGGGCTGCCGGTGACACCGCAGGCCGACGTGGACCAGGTGGCCGGGCTCGCCGGCGATGAATTCGCCCCGGTCCGCGGTCGATCTCCCCCGTTGGCGATGTCGGCGATCGGGCGGGTCACGGCCCGTCGGGCATCCGGATGGTCAGTTGGCCGTGGCCGATCCCGCGTTGAGGGACGCCGGATCCACATCGGGGACGGCGAACCTGGGGTTCGACCCCGCTGCCACGACACGCATGACGAATCCGGCGGCCTCCTCCAACTGACGCGCACTGGTCAGCCCACCGATCACCGCAGTCCGCCCGCCGAGATCCGTGGTCAGCGCTGCGGTGCGCTCAAGGGCGTCGGGCTGGTCGCCGCAGATCGCCACGACCGGTGCCGAGTCCTGCGGTCCCGGGTAGGGCCAGGACGCTCCGGCGAAGAGGTGGAATGCCTTCACCACATGGGCGCCCCGCGCAGTGCGAGCGACAAGCTCCGCGGCCGAGCCCGACGTCGGCTTGAGCCTCCCGGTGGCGAAGTCGACGGCGTTGGTGCAGTCGATCACCGTCATGCCGTTGAGGGAGCCATCGGCCCCACCGACGAGGACGAGTGCTTCCTCCAGGCCCTCCCAGGCAACCGCGACAACAACCACGTCGACCCGTGCTGCGAAGTCGGCGGGTCCGACAGCTTGCGCCGCGTCGCCGATCTGGCCGGCGGCCCGGCTGGCGTTTGCCGAACTGCGCCCCGTCACCACGATCGTGTGGCCGGCCACCACCCATGCTCGGCCGAGCGTCGTGGCGAGGTTGCCGGTTCCCAGAATTCCTACGTTCACGGTGATCTCCTTGATCAGTGGGATGACCTGGAGAACGCTAGGACGGCGACTCCTACCATCCGGTAGGAGCTCGCGGGGACACTGGGAGGATGATTGACGGAGCCTGCCAGACCTTCGTGTCGGACTGCCATGTCCGTACGGCAGTCGAACTCATCAACCACGCGTGGGATCCCGTTGTCCTGTCGGCACTGCGCGCCGGCCCTACGAGACGCAACGACCTGTTGGAACGCATCGCGGGCATCAGCGACAAAGTCCTGACACAGGCGCTGCAACGCCTGCGAAGGCGGGGGCTGGTCGTCCGACAGGGCAACGACGAACGCGTACCGGGGCGTCGCGGCGTCGTCTACCAGCTGTCGCCTCTGGGCGAGTCGTTCGCCAACGGCCCACTCGCACAACTGGCCCAGTGGGCCGCGGCGCACCAGGCAGAACTCCTCGAGCCGTCAACGACGGCCTGACCCGCAACAGCTAGCGGTCCGTCGATCCGGGCCGGTCGGCCAGCGCCGAGGTCGGTTCCGCCAGCTCCGGCGCCTGCGGCTGGCGGGGGGCCACCTCGACCTGGGCGGGAACCGCCAGCTCCTGGTCGGAGACGCCCAGCTCGGCGAGCTTACGGGCGCTGACCAGCACCCGCGCCTCCAGCGAGCCGACCGCCCGGTTGTATGCCGTCACCGCCCCGCCGAGCGAGGCACCGAGCTTGCCGACGTGGTCGCCAAGCGTGGACAGCCGGCCGTACAACTCGCGGGCCAGCGAGTGCACCGCCACCGCGTTGCGGGCCAGCACCTCCTGCCGCCAGGAGTACGCCACCGTGCGCAGCAGCGCCACCAGGGTCGCCGGCGTCGCGAGCACCACGTCGCGGGCGAACGCGTGCTCCAGCAGCGTCGGGTCGCGCTGCAACGCCACGTCGAGGAACGGGTCGGCGGGCACGAACAGCACCACGAACTCCGGGCTGGAGTCGAAGGCCGCCCAGTAGGTCTTCGCCGCGAGCGCGTTCACGTGCGCCCGCAGGTGCTTCGCGTGCGCGTCGAGGTGGGTGTTCCGGCCCCGCTCGTCGCGGGCCTCCATCGCGGTCAGGTAGGCGTCGAAGGGTGCCTTCGCGTCCACCACCACGGTGCGCCCCCCGTGCAGCCGGACCACCAGGTCGGGGCGTACCCCCTGATGGTCGGTGGTGGCGGTGACCTGCTCGTTGAAGTCGCAGTGCTCCAGCATCCCGGCGGCCTCGACGATGCGGCGCAGCTGGTGCTCGCCCCAGCGCCCCCGCACCTGGGGCGCGCGCAGCGCCGCCACGAGCTGTTTGGTCTCCGTGCGCAGCTCGCCGGAGACGGCGCCCATCGCGCGGACCTGCTCGCGCAGCTCCGCGTACGCGTCGACCCGGGCGTGTTCCAGCTCGGCGACCCGGGACTCGTAGCGCCGGAGGGTGTCGTGCAGCGGCGCGACCGCCCGAGCCACCGCCTCCTGGGACTGCGCGGTCGCCTCGTAGCTGAGTGCCCGCATCGACTGTTCCAGCCGCCCCTCGCCCTCCCGGGTGGCGGCCAGGGTGGCCTCCAGCCGGGCGACGTCGGCCGCTCCCCGGGACCGGGCGACGAACCAGCCCAGCGCACCGCCGACGGCGAGGCAGAGCACCACCACGGCCAGCGTTGAGAAGCTCATCACCAGAGCTTGCCAAACGCGTACGACGCGACGCCGCCGGGTACGTTCGATGACATGGAATTTCTGCTCGCGGTCATCCTGGTGGCGCTGCTGGTCGGCGGTCTCGTCTGGTGGCGTCGGGAGAGCACGGCCCGGGAGGCCCGCAACCTGGCCGACACGCGCGCCGATGCCCAGCGCTGGTACGAACGCCTCGGCGGCCAGGTGATGAACCTGCACGGCGACTCCCCGGCGGTGCGGCAGGCCCTGGTCGACGCCGGCGAGCGGTACAACGCGGCGGGCGGCCAACTGGAGCAGGCCCGCACGGTCCAGCAGTACCGGCTGGCCCGGGAGACCGCCCTGGAGGGGCTGGCGTACGCCCGGGCGGCCCGGATCGCGCTGGGCATCGACCCGGGCCCCGAGCTGCCGCCGCTGGCCTCCGCGCAGGGCGCCGGCCAGCTCACCCGGGAGCGCGAGGTCAACGTGCAGGGGCAGTCCTTCCGGGCCGGCCCGCAGCCCGGCCAGGCCACGCCCTACTACTACCCGGGTGGCCGGATGCAGGGACGGCCGGTGCCGGCCGGCTGGTACTCCACGCCGTGGTGGAAGACGGCGCTCGGCGCGGGCGCCGGGGTGCTCGGCGGCATGCTGATCGCCGATGCGCTCTTCTCCCCGGCGTTTGCCGACCCGGGGTACGGCGCCGAGGCCGGCGGCCAGGAGGGCTTCGGCGACGGCGGCGGTGACCAGTCCGGCGACTTCGGCGGCGGTGACCAGGCCGGTGATTTCGGTGGCGGTGATTTCGGTGGGGGCGATTTCGGCGGCGGGGACTTCTGACGCCCGGCACCCCTCCCCGGTGGGTCGGCGCTTACGCCGTACCTACTGACACCGACGTACTGAGAAGGGTCCCCCGCCGGGCGAGACACACCGGTGGGGGACCTTTCTCACGTCTCAGCCGGTGTTGCGCATGCCGGCGGCGATGCCATTGACCGTGGTGAGCAGGGCCCGCTCGAGTGCGGTCCCGTCGCTCGGTGCGCGCCGGCCGCCCGGTGCGGTGGCCACCGCCCGGCCCGCCGCCCCCGAGTCCCGGTACTGCCGCAGCAGCGCCACCTGGAGGTGGTGTAGCGGCTCCAGGTAGGTGTCCCGCACCGCGAGGGTGCGCTGGAGCACCGGCGAGTTCTCCAACAGGGCCGGCGACGAGGTGACGGCCAGCACCTCCTGCTTGGTGAGCTCGTACTCCTCCTCGATCTTGGTGAAGATCGGGTGCAGCTTCTCCGGCACCAGGGTCTCGACGTACCGGCGGGCGATGCTCAGGTCGGTCTTGGTCAGCATCATCTCGACGTTCGACAGGAACGTGCGGAAGAAGTGCCAGTTGCGGTTCATCTCGGTGAGCACGTCCTGGAGGCCGGCCTCGCGCGCCGCTGCCAGCCCGGAGCCCACCCCGAACCAGCCGGGCACGATCTGCCGGGTCTGGGTCCAGCCGAACACCCACGGGATGGCGCGCAGCCCGGCCAGCCCGGCCCCGGTGTTCGGCCGCTTGGCCGGGCGGGAGCCGATGTTCAGCGCGCCGAGCAGCTCGGTCGGGGTGGACGCCCAGAAGTACTCCGGCAGGTCCGGGTCCTCCACCAGCGACCGGTACGACCGGAACGCCGCGTCGGAGACCACGTCCATCGACGCGTCCCAGCGTTCCAGCAGCTCGGCGGGCTGCCGGGGGGCGGTGTGCAGCAGGGTGGCCTGGAGCACTGCGGCGACCGTCAGCTCCAGGTTCTCCCGGGCCAGCGCCGGCAGGGTGTACTTGTCGGAGATGACCTCGCCCTGCTCGGTGACCTTGATCGCGCCGTCCAGGGTGCCGTACGGCTGGGCCAGGATCGCCTCGTGGGTGGGGCCGCCGCCGCGCCCGACGGTGCCGCCCCGGCCGTGGAACAGCCGCAGGTGCACCCCGTGCCGGGCTGCGGTGTCGCGCAGCGCCCGCTGGGCCCGGTGGATCGACCACTGGCTGGTGGTGATGCCGGCCTCCTTGTTCGAGTCGGAGTAGCCCAGCATCACCTCCTGTACGTCGCCGCGGGCCGTCACCAGCGCCCGGTACGCGGGCAGCGACAGCAGCTCGTCCAGCAGTTCGCCGCCGGAGTCCAGCTCCGCCGGGGTCTCCAGCAGCGGCACGATGCCGATCCGGGCCCGGCCGCTGTGCACGTCGACCAGCCCGGCCTCGCGGGCCAGCACGACCGCCGCGAGGACGTCGTCCACGCCGAGGGTCATCGAGATGATGTACGACTCGACGACCTCGGCGCCGAACCGGTCCTGCACCTCGCGGATCGTGGCGAACACGTCGAACGTCTTGCGGGCGCTCTCGGTCAGCGGGGTGTCCAGCGTCGACAGCGGCCGGCGGCCGGTCAGCTCGTCGGCGAGGAGCTTGGTCCGCTCCCGGCGGGTCAGCGACGGGTAGTCGGAGACCTCGCCGATGGCACCGTAGAGCTGGGTGAGCACCTCGTGGTGCTTCTCGGCGTGCTCCCGCACGTCCATGGTCGCCAGGTGCAGGCCGAACGCGGACACCGTGCGGATGGTGGAGGCGAGCCGGCCCACGGCGGTGAGCTGGCCGGAGTTGCGGGCCAGCGAGGCACGTAGCAGTTCCAGGTCGACGATCAGCTCGGCGGAGCCCCGGTAGTCCCGGCCCGGCACGTGCGGGGTGTCCCGGCGCAGCCGCTCCCGGGTGTTGGCCAGCTTCGCCTTGACGCACCGGGCCTTCAGCCGGTACGGCTCCTCGGCGTTGACCCGGCGGAACCGGGTGGCCACCTCGGGCAGCGCGTCGAGGTCGGTGGCGAGACTGGCGGCGAGGTCCAGTGACACCCCGCGCAGCCGGCGGGAGACGGAGACCTCCTTGATCAGGTTCTCCATCGCCGTCTCGGTGGCCGCGATGCCGTGCTCGTGCTGGATGCGCAGCACCTCCCGGGTGACCGCCGGGGTGACGAACGGGTTGCCGTCCCGGTCGCCGCCGATCCAGGTGCCGAAGGTCAGCGGGCGGGACGTCGGCGACGTCTCCACCCCCAGGTTGCGCAGCGTGTCGGCGAGGTCGTCGAGCACCTGCGGGGCGGCCTCGGCGTACAGGTCGCGCAGGTAGTAGATGGCGTTGCGGGCCTCGTCGGTCGGGTCCGGCCGGTCCAGCCGCAACTCGTCGGTCTGCCACATCAGGTCGAGCAGCTCGGCCAGGCGCCGGTTGGCCGGCCCCTCGTCGCTGGCCCCGTAGAGGATCGCGTTGGAGGTCTCGGTGTCCAGCTCGTCGGCGATCGCCCGCAGCTTCGACAGGATCGACCGGCGGGCCGCCTCGGTGGGGTGGGCGGTGAAGACCGGGCGTACCGCGAGCCGGCGGGCCGCCGCCGCGATCTCCTCGGCCGGCACACCGCGCTCGGCAATCATCTTGGCCGCCTGGTCGAGCCAGCCGCCGTGTGCCGCCCGGCGTCGGCGCAGGTCCCGGGCCCGGTGCACCTGCTCGGTGATGTTGGCCAGGTGGAAGTAGGTGGAGAAGGCGCGGGCCAGCCTGGTGCCGGTGGTCACGTCCAGCCCGCCGAGGCGCTGCGCGGCGGAGGGTGCGTCGGAGCGGACCAGGGCGCGAATCTCCTCGACCAGGTCGAGCAGCGGGCGGCCCTCCTGCCGGGCGAGGGTCTGCCCGAGCAGCGTGCCGAGGCGGCGGATATCGGCCCGCAGCGCGGCGTCGGGGCCGTCGTGGTCATGCTGGTCGGTCACGGTGCGCTCCTTACGTGAGTACGAAGGACAGCGCTGTCCGACTCCCTGGATCGTATCCGCGCCGACCCCTCGGACAGGAGGGGCCCCGGGTTCTCGCTTTCCGCCGTGGCGGGGGCGCCGGCGGACCCCGGTCAGCCCGGCCGGGCCGGGTCGTCGCTGGTGGCGGGGGTGCTCCGGGGCCGCCGGGCGGAGCTGCGCCGGCCCCGGACCAGGGTGGCCGTGAGCAATCCCACGACGCCGAGCAGCGCCCAGAGCGCCAGCCCGACCGCCGGCCGGCCCGCCGAGCGGCGGTCGAAGTACACCACCGACGTGATCAGGTCGGTGGTCAGTCCGGGCACGTTCCACAGGTGCATCCCGCGCAGCCAGCCGGGCAGGAACTCCGGGGGGTAGACGCCGCCGGAGCCGGGATTGCCGAGCACCACCAGCAGCAGGATGACCAGGCCGGTGCCGAGCAGGCCGAGCCAGCCCTGCACGGCCGCGGCGATCATCGCGGCGGCGAGGACGGCCAGCGCGCCGGCCGCGGCGACCGCCGGCACGTCGTGGTCCCACACGTCCAGCACCGGCCCGACCAACAGCGCGCCCACCACGCCGAGCAGCACGGCGTACGCGGCGAGGGCGGCGAGGCGCAGCCCGGCGCGGCTCAGGGTGCGGGGGGCGGTGCCGGTCACCAGGCCCAGCGCGGTGGAGGCGAGGTAGCCGCCGAGGACGTAGCCGACCGCCAGGTAGAAGGGGACCAGGCCGCGTGGGTCGCCCCCCGCCACCGGCACCTCGTCGTTGACGGCCAGCGGCAGCTCGGCCCGCCGGGCGGCCTGGCCGAGCACCTGTTCGACCAGGTTGGTGGCGACCGGAGCGGAGGCGCTGGCGACGGTGAGGCGCAACCCCTCCTGTGGGGTGGAGGTGAGCACGCCGTACACCTCGCGGGCGGTCAGGGCGTCGGCGGCGGCCGCCGCGTCGTCGTACCCGACGGGTTCGATCCTGTCGGTCTCGGCGCGCACGGCGGTCAGCACGGCCTCGGCGTGCTGGTCGCCGAGGACCAACCCGACCGGCACGTCGCGGGGGGTGGGCTGGTGCAGCGCGCCGACGTACGCGGCGATGAACGCGGTGGCCAGCGCGAGGGTGCCGAGCAGCAGGGCGGCGGTGCGGGGCAGCCACTCGCGCACCGGCGGATCCGGCTCGTCGTCCACGCCGCCAGCCTAGGGGGCATCCGCCCATTTTGCGGCATTTGCGAGCCGATGCCCGCCCCGGGTAACCGGGGGTCGCCGTCGTGCCACCCCCCCCGCCGGGCTGCCACCCCACCCCACCCCACCCCACCGGGCTGCCACCCCACCCCACCCCACCCCCCGCCCCCCGCCCCCCGCCCGGTGATCAGGACGCCATGGACGTCAAACGGGCGTTGTAGCGTCCATGGCGTCCTGATCACCTCTGAAGGCCACGGCGTTCTCGGATGGCTGCGGCCACCAGGTGGGTGGTGCGGGTGGGGTGTCGGAGCACGTCGTCCGCCGTGCAGCGGAGCACCAGCCAGCCTGCGGCGCGGAGTGCGTTCAGCCGGGCGATGTCGCGTCGGAAGTGGGCGCGCTGCCGGTGGTGGTCGCCCTCGTATTCGACGGCGATCCGCCACTGTGGGTAGGCCAGGTCGACGCGGGCGAGGTAGACGCGTCCGCCCCGCGCGTTCTCACCGTGCACCTCGTGCTGGGCGACCAGGGGTGGCAGGCCGGCGTCGTGCAGGAGCAGGCGGAGCCGGGTCTCCATTGGCGACTCGCTCAGCGGCTCGGCCAGCCCGAGCAGCTCGCGCAGTTGGGCGGTGCCGGGCCAGCCGAGGTGGGCGTCCAGGTAACCGGCCAACGCGGGGAGCCCGACCACCCGCCGATGCAGCAGCGCGTCCATCGCGACCAGCGCGTCTGTCCGGGGCAACCGCCTCCCCAGGTCGAATGCGGTACAGCTGCCGGTGGTGACCGGCAGCCCGGCGAACCGAGTGACGTCCTGGGTCGACAGCGACCGCTGGTTGACCGACACGCGCGGGGTGGAGCGTCGACGGGCCGTACCCGGAAGCGTGACGAAGACCGGGCTGGCGGGCGGAAGGAGGTCGACGCCCCAGAGGAACGCCGCACTGAGGCCGCTGATGGCGGCTCCCCCCGGCAGGGTCAGGGCGACGGCGTCGCACCACATCCGGTGGTCGTCCTCGCGGTACCCGTCGACGTGGACATAGATGTCGGGCAGTAGCCGGCACCAGGACGGCCCACGGAGCATCCGCCAGGTGACCAGGCCGGCGGCGACGGCCCGGCTGCCGGAGAAAGGGAGGAACGCCAACTCTCGGGGAATGTGAGGCACCCGTGGCATTCCGACAGCTTGCCGTCACAGACCGTTGCTCGCTGTCCCGCAGTCGCCGGCGGCCGAGGTGGGTCTTGAGGGGCCGTTGGCACCCCGCCCCGGCTGCCCTGGCGATCCGTGCTGGTCAGCCGTCGAGGACGGCGAACGCGCGCACCGGGAAGGTGCCCATCCCCGCCACCCTGGGCGGGGCGGCGGTGAACCGGAAGCCGGTCGGGGGGAGCGCATCCAGCCCGGTGAGGTGCTCCACGATCGGGATGCCGGCCGCCAGCAGGGCGCTGTGCGCCGGGCGCTCGCCCCGGGCCGCCGGGCTCATGTCGTCGATGTTGATCGAGTCGATGCCCACCAGGGTCGCCCCCGCCTCGACCAGCCACGCCGCGCCGTCACCGGTCAAGTACGGCGCGTCCGGCGACGCGTACCGGTCGGTGCCGAAGTGCGCGGACCAGCCGGTGTCCAGCAGCACCGCCCGCCCCGCCACCTCGTACGAGTCGAGCAGCTGGCGGTCCACCGCGCGGGTGCCGGCGGGCACCCGCACCACGAGGCCCGGCAGGTCGGCGAGGCGGTCCAGCGGGACGCCGGTGAGGTCGGCCCCGTCGGACCACCGGTGCGCGGGAGTGTCCAGGTACGTGCCGGTGTTGGCGATCATGTCGATCCGGCCGACCTGGAACTCTGTGCCCGGGGCGTAGCGCGCCCGGGACGCCTCCCGGGTCAGCCACTCGGTGATCTGCGGCGCCGGCCAGCCCGGCAGCGTGGTCATCCCGTCGCTGATCACCTGGCTCAGCTCGACCAGCCGCCGTCGTCTTGTCACGCCCTGACTCGACCATCCCCCGCCTCCCCGGTCAAGCCACGATTCCTGGACAGCTCCTGTGCGCCGCCGACGAGAACCGTCCATGATCCGTGGCGCGACGTGGCGTGCGGCTGTGGTTGTGGGGCGGCCGGGACCGGCGACCGGGCTCTGCCGGTGCCCGTCGGTGGGCGGGGATAGGCTGAGGTGCTGTCAACCCCCCGTCCGCGCCGGACGCGGGGGAACTGTCGTGTGCCACGACCGCGTCACTGGGAAGTGATCACTTTGCTCACCGGACTCTTCGCCGCCGCACTGGCCGACCCCGGGCTGGCCCGGGCGCGCGACCTGGCGCGCTCCGGAGCCGCCCAGGTCGACGGCCTGGACGTGACCGCCCCGGCGGCGCTGCGCCCGTTCGCCGTCGCGGCGGTCGCGGCGGACCCGATCAACGACGCCGGCCAGGCGGTCGCAAAGGCCCCGAACGACGCCGACGCGACGGACCCGGACGCCGCCGCCGGCGGTGGGGCCGGGCGGCCGGTGCTGGCCGTGACCGCCACCAGCCGGGAGGCCGACGACCTGGCCGCCGCGCTGGGTAGCCTCCTGCCGGCCGAGCAGGTCTCCGTCTTCCCGTCCTGGGAGACGCTGCCGCACGAGCGGCTCTCGCCCCGCTCCGACACAGTCGGCCGCCGGCTGGCCGTGCTGCGCCGGCTCGCCCACCCTGACGCCGCCGACGCGCACGGCCGCGCCGGGCCGCTGCGGGTGGTCGTCGCGCCGGTCCGGTCGCTGCTCCAGCCGCAGCTCAGGGGCCTTGGTGACCTGGATCCGGTGCGGCTCGCCGCGGGCGACGAGGCGGACCTGGAGGAGGTGGCCCGCCTGCTCACCGACATGGCGTACGCCCGGGTCGACCTGGTCACCAAGCGCGGCGAGTTCGCGGTGCGCGGCGGCATCCTCGACGTCTTCCCGCCCACCGACGAGCACCCGTCCCGGGTCGAGTTCTGGGGCGACGAGGTGGAGGAGATCCGCACCTTCGCCGTCGCCGACCAGCGGACCATCGAGGCCGTACCGCTGCTCTGGGCGCCGCCGTGCCGGGAGTTGCTGCTCACCCCGGCCGTGCGGAAGCGGGCCGCCGCGCTCGCCGCCGAGCATCCGGAGCTGGCCGAGATCCTGGACAAGCTGGCCGAGGGCATCCCGGTCGAGGGGATGGAGTCCCTGGCTCCCGCGCTGGTCGGCGGGGACTCGCTGGAGCTGCTGCTGGACTGCATGCCGGCCGGCACCCACGTGCTGCTCTGCGACCCGGAGCGCATCCGTACCCGGGCGCACGACCTGGTCCGTACCTCCGAGGAGTTCCTCCAGGCGAGCTGGGCCGCCGCCGCCGTCGGCGGCCAGGCCCCGGTGGACCTCGGGGCCGCGGCCTTCAAGACCCTGGCCGAGGTACGCGCCGCGGCCCGCGCGCTGCGTCAGCCCTGGTGGACCCTCGCCCCGTTCGGCCTGGTCGAGGCGGACGCGACGGCCCCCGCCCGGCAGCCCTGGGAGGACGGGCCGGCCGAGGTCGACGTCGCCCCCGACGACGCCATCGCGGTGACCCTGGCCGCGCAGCCGGCCCCGCTGTACCACGGCGAGACCCCCCGGCTGGTCGAGGACCTCACACGCTGGGCCGGGGCGGGTTGGTCGGTCGCGTTGGTCTTCGAGGGGCACGGCCCCGCCCAGCGGGCGGTGGAGGTGCTGCGCGACGCCGGCCTCGGCGCGAGGTTCACCGAGAGGATCCCGGATGCGCCCGATCCCGGGGGCGTGCTGATCACCTGTGGCGCGCTGACCAGCGGCTTCGTCGACGAGGCGGCGCGGTTCGTGCTGCTCACCGGCAACGACGTCACCGGCGGCCGGGGCGTCTCGACCCGAGACATGCGCAAGATGCCCAGCCGGCGACGCAACACGATCGACCCGCTGGAGCTGAAGGCCGGCGACCACGTCGTGCACGAGCAGCACGGCATCGGCCGGTACGTCGAGCTGGTGCAGCGCACCGTCAACGGGGCATCCCGGGAGTACCTGGTCATCGAGTACGCCGCGAGCAAGCGCGGCCAGCCCGCCGACCGCCTCTTCGTCCCCACCGACCAGCTCGACCAACTCTCCCGGTACGTCGGCGGTGAGCAGCCCACCCTGCACAAGATGGGCGGCTCGGACTGGCAGAAGTCCAAGGCCCGGGCCCGCAAGGCGGTCAAGGAGATCGCCGCCCAGCTCATCCAGCTCTACGCCGCCCGGAAGGCGTCCAAGGGGCACGCGTTCGGCCCCGACACCCCGTGGCAGCGGGAGCTGGAGGACGCCTTCCCGTGGCAGGAGACGCCGGACCAGTTGGCCGCCATCGAGGAGGTCAAGCGGGACATGGAGCAGACCGTCCCGATGGACCGGCTGATCTGCGGCGACGTCGGGTACGGCAAGACCGAGATCGCGGTGCGGGCGGCGTTCAAGGCGGTGCAGGACGGCAAGCAGGTCGCCGTGCTGGTGCCGACCACGCTGCTGGTGCAGCAGCACTACAACACGTTCGCCGAGCGAATGGGCCAGTTCCCGCTGGAGATCCGGCAGCTCTCCCGCTTCCAGACCCTGAAGGAGTCGGAGCGGACCCTGGAGATGGTCGCCGACGGCACCGTGGACATCGTGATCGGCACCCACCGGCTGCTCCAGGCGGCCACCCGGTTCAAGTCCCTCGGCCTGGTGGTCGTCGACGAGGAGCAGCGCTTCGGCGTCGAGCACAAGGAGCATCTGAAGACGCTGCGTGCCTCGGTCGACGTGCTGAGCATGTCGGCCACCCCGATCCCGCGCACGTTGGAGATGGCGATCACCGGCATCCGGGAGATGTCGACGATCGCCACTCCGCCGGAGGAGCGGCACCCGGTGCTGACCTTCGTCGGGGCGTACGACGAGCGGCAGGTGGCCGCGTCGATCCACCGCGAGCTGCTCCGCGACGGGCAGATCTTCTACCTGCACAACCGGGTCGAGTCGATCGACAAGGCGGCGCGTCGGCTTCGTGAGCTGGTGCCGGAGGCCCGGGTCGCGGTGGCGCACGGCCAGATGGGCGAGGACGCCCTGGAGAAGGTGATGGTCGGCTTCTGGGAGAAGGAGTTCGACGTCCTGGTCTGCACCACGATCGTGGAGTCCGGCATCGACATCCCGAACGCCAACACGCTGATCGTGGAGCGGGCCGACCTGCTCGGCCTCTCCCAACTCCACCAGATTCGCGGCCGGGTCGGCCGGGGCCGGGAGCGCGCGTACGCGTACTTCCTCTACCCGCCGGAGAAGCCGCTCACCGAGCACGCCCACGAGCGGCTGACCACCATCGCCCAGCACACCGAGTTGGGTGCCGGCATGTATGTGGCGATGAAGGACCTGGAGATCCGGGGCGCCGGCAACCTGCTCGGCGGCGAGCAGTCCGGCCACATCGAGGGTGTCGGTTTCGACCTGTACGTCCGGATGGTCGGCGAGGCGGTGCAGGCGTTCAAGGGTGAGCGCCCCGAGGAGGAGGCCGACGTCAAGATCGACCTTCCGGTCGATGCGCACCTGCCGCACGACTACATCGGGGTGGAGCGGCTGCGCCTGGAGATGTACCGCAAGCTCGCCGAGGCCCGCGACGCCGGGCGCCTGGACGAGGTGGTCGCCGAGATGACCGACCGGTACGGCGAGCCACCCGCCCCGGTGCAGAACCTGGTCGCGGTGGCCCGGTTCCGGCTGCTGGCCCGCCGGTACGGCCTCACCGACGTCTCCATGCAGGGCAAGCACCTGCGGTTCGGCCCGTTGCCGCTGCCCGATTCCAAGCAGTTGCGGCTCAAGCGCTATCACCCCGACTCGGTCTACAAGTCCGCCCTCGACCAGGTCAGCGTCCCCCGCCCGAGCACCCGCCGGATCGGCGGCGAGCCGCTGCGCGACCAGGCCCTGCTCCAGTGGTGCGGGCAACTGCTCAAGGACCTCCTCGGCGAGCCCGAGGAGCTGGCCGGTTCTGCCAGCCCCGCAGTGGCGAGCGGAAGGTGATACGGGCGAGCCCGAGGAGCTGGCCGGTTCTGCCAGCCCCGCAGTGGCGAGCGGAAGGTGATACGGGCGAGCCCGAGGAGCTGGCCGGTTCTGCCAGCCCCGCAGTGGTGGGTGCCCGATGAGCGGACGGCGCGTGGCCCGGTGGGCGGCGTCCCAGCCGGTGGGCACGCATGAGAGAGTGACCGTCATGCGTGCTCGCCGTCTCATCGCCGCCGCCAGCGTCGCGGCCCTCGGTGCCCTCTCCCTCGCCGCGTGCGGGAAGTCCGCGCCGGACGTCGCCGCGTATGTCGGCGACGCGAAGTACTCCATCGACCGGGTGGACGAGATCTACGACGATGCCCAGTCCAAGTACGCCGCCGCGATCCGCTCGCAGGCCGGCCAGAACGGCGCCGTCCCGGGGGCAGAGGAACCGCGCTCCTCGGTGACCCGGCAGGACGTGCTGAACCTGCTGGTCAGCATCGAGCTGGGCCGGCGGGTGGTGACCGGGAACGGCATCGCGGTGCCTGACGAGGTCAAGCCCGAGCAGTTGGAGCAGCAGCTCCGGATGCCGGCCGCCGCCGAGTACACGCAGCTCTGGGGCGAGTGGGTGGACATTTCCTCCGCGCTGGTCGCGAAGCTGACCCCGGCCGCGCCGAGCGACGAGTCGATCATGGCCATCTACCGCGCCATCGAGAAGACCGGGGCGATCCAGTCCGGGTTGACCGTGGCGCAGGTCCGGCAGGCGTTCGGCGAGGGCCGCGAGGGCAGCCAGGGCACCGAGGGTGGCTTCGTGCGCAGCGCCACCGCGCTCAGCTCGGCTCTCCAGGAGGAGGCGGAGAAGGCCGGGGCCTCGATCAACCCCCGGTACCGTCCGATCGGCGTGCCGTCGGTGGTCAGCACCGGTCAGTCGCTGATCTTCTACTCGTTGCCGTACATCGACCAGGACGGCCCGGTCACCGACATCTCCACCCCCGAGGCCCCGGCCACGGAGTCGGCCGCCCCGGCGACCCCCGGGGTATGACGGCCCGGATCGTCCTGCTGGTCACCTCGCCCCGGCTACCGGCCGGGCTGCTCAGCTCCGCCGCCTGGGACGTCGTACGCGGCAACCCGGTGTTGGCCGGGGCGGAGAGCGAGCTGACCACGGCGGTGCGGGCGGCGGGCGCCGAGGTGACCGTGCCGGACGGCCCGGCGACCCGGGCGCTGCTGGACGCGGCGGCGGCGCACGGCGCGGTGGTCTGGCTGGCCGGTCCGGCCGGCGACGAGTCCCTGGCCCGGGAGCTGGGGCTGCGGCTGGCCCGCGAGCCGGGTCTGGCCGAGCTGGAGCTGATGTACGGCTCGTGGGACCCGCCCGGGGCGCGGCTGCTCGACGCCGTCGAGGTGATGGACCGGCTCTCCTCGCCCGGCGGCGACCCGTGGAAGCGGGCGCAGACCCACCGCAGCCTCGCCGGCTTCCTGATCGAGGAGTGCTACGAGGCGTACGACGCGATCGGCGCAGACGACACCGACGCGCTCCGCGAGGAGTTGGGCGACGTGCTGCTCCAGGTGCTGCTGCACGCCCGGCTGGCCGAGGAGCTGCCCTCGGGCGAGCGGTGGAACGTCGACGACGTGGCCGGCGACCTGGTGGACAAGATGATCCGGCGCAACCCGCACGTCTTCGCCGACGACCAGGCCACCACGCTGGACGAGATCACCGCCAACTGGGAGCGGATCAAGCGGGTCGAGAAGACCCGGGACTCCGTGCTGGACGGCATCGCGCCGAGCCTGCCCGCGCTCGCCCTCGCCGGCAAGATCCTGGAACGCTCTGCCCGCGCTGGCCTGGCCGTACCGCCGCCGCCGGCCGACTCGCAGGTCGACCCGGAGGCGCGCCTCGGCGCCGGGCTGCTGGCCACCGTGGCGGCGGCTCGGGAGACGGGTATCGACCCGGAGGCCGCCCTCCGTCGCACCGCCCTCGCCTACGCGGAGGCGGTCCGCGCCGCCGAACGGGCCGGCAACACCGGCTGACCCGCCGGCCGCGCGCCGAGCCCGGCCCGCAGCCCGTGTCGGCTGCGGCGGGAACCCGCGCGGGCGAGCGGACAGAAGAGGGTGTGGACAGTTCATATCGCGCCCGGCTCCGCGCCGGCGACGAAGCAGCGTTCGGGGAGCTGTTCGACGACCATGCCCGCGTCGTGCACCGGCACGCGTACCGGTGGACGGGCTGCTGGAGCACCGCCGAGGACGTGGTGTCGCTGACCTTCCTGGAGGCCTGGCGACTGCGCGGCAAGCTGCGGCCCGACGGCGACAGCGTCCTTCCGTGGCTGCTGGGAATCGCCACGAACGTGCTGCGCAACACGAACCGGGCGGCCCGTCGGCACCGGGCCGCGCTGGCCCGGGTCCCGCGCGCCGACACCGCCCCGGACTTCGCCGACGAGGTCACCGATCGGATGGACGACGCCGACCGGGTGGCGTCGGTCACGGCGGCGCTGCGCACGCTGCGCCCGGCCGAACGGGAGGTCTTCGCCCTCTGTGTCTGGTCGGGGCTGGACTACGCCACCGCGGCCGAGGCGCTTGGGGTGCCGATCGGCACGGTCCGGTCCCGGCTGTCCCGGGCCCGGACGAAACTGCGTGCCCTGGCCGAGCAGGCGCTCGCCCCGGGGCTCCCACCGCCGTCGGCCCGGGAACCCGCGCCGGTTCGCGGACAGGTACAGGGTGGCCGCGCAATCGCGGCCCGGTCGATCCAGGAGATGAACCGATGAACCCACGGCTTGATCCTGCCGAGCGCACCGCCCTCGCCCGGTTGGTGCCACCACCGCCAGAGGGAGAGCTGTCCGCCGACCGCCATCGCGTCCTGAAGGAAGCCTTCATGCACGAGATCGCCCCCGCCCCGGCGACGGCACCCGACCGGCCGACGGTCCGACCCCGACGTCGGCTGGTATGGCTCGCCGTGCCGGTGGCCGCCACCGCCCTGGCCGCCGTGCTGGTCGCCACCGTCGGGCTGCCCGGGTCGGACCCCGGATCGGGCACCCCCATGAACCAGTACGTCACCGTGCTCCAGGGCGAGGCCGCCGGGGTGGCCCCGCTGATGGAGCAGATCGCCCTGGTGGCCGCAGCCAAGCCGGCGGCGCCGGTGGCCGGCGGCAGCTTCGTCTACGTCCGCAGCAAGGTCGCCTGGCTGGTCTTCCCTGACGACGTTGACGACCGCCCGAAGGAGGCCGGGGTGGACGCGCAGGTGCTCGATGAGGTGCACGACCGCGAGATTTGGCTGTCCCAGGCCGGCGGCGTCTCGCTCATCCGCGAGCGCGGCGAGACTTTCAAGGCTGTGGGCGCCCCCGCCAACAGCACGTATGCCAACCTGCCGACGGACCCGGAGGCGCTGCTGCGGCACGCCTACGCCGTGGCGGACCAGGGGGACCTGCCCCGCGACTACGCGGCCTTCGACTACATCGGTGAGGCGTTGCGGGAGAGCCTGCTGCCGCCCGCGGTCAACGCCGCCCTCTACCGCGCGGCGGCCCGGATTCCGGGGGCGGTCCTGGTGCCGGAGTCCGTCGACGCCGCCGGGCGGGCCGGGGTGGCCGTGGGCCGTACCGACGAGTTCGGCACGCGCACCGAGTGGATCTTCGACCGGACCAGCTTCGAGTACCTCGGCGAGCGCTCCTACCTCGTTCGGGACAACGAGACCGGCAAGGCCGGGATGCTCACCGCCACCACCGCGGTGCTGACCAGGGTCGTGGTCGATAAGGCGGGCAAGCGGCCCAACTGACGTCGAACGCCGGTGCCGGCTCCCCGCTAGGGTCGTCGCATGTCATCCTTCGCACCCCGTGCCGAACGGATCGTCGACGCCCTGCTGGAGAGCCGGCCCGGCCTCGCCTCGTCCGCGGGCGACCACCGGTGCGACGAGCGGCTGCCGGACCTCTCCGCCGACGCCGTCGCCGCCGACCGGGCGATGCTCCGGGACGCGGCCGACGCGCTCTACGAGTTGGACCCGGACGCCCTTGACGTCGAGGAGCAGGTCGATCACGCCCTGCTCACCGCACTGGTCGACCGGGAGCTGTTCGAGGCCGACGAGATCCGAGCGCACGAGTGGGACCCGCTGCGGCACAACCCGGGCCCGCTGCTGCACGCCCTGGTGGCCCGCCCGTTCGCCCCCGTCGAGGTGCGGTTGACCAGCCTCGCCGGCCGGCTCGCCGCCGTACCGGATGCGTTGGCGACCGCGCGTGCGACGCTGCGGGACATGCCCCGGATCCACGCCGAGACGGCGGTCGGGCAGTTCACCGGCGCGGCGGCGCTGGTCCGCGACGAGGTGCCCCGGCTGCTGGCCGAGGTGCCCGCGCTGTACGACGGGGTGGAGCCGGCGGCGACCGCGGCGATTGCCGCGCTGGAGGAGTTCGTGGCCTGGCTACGCGCGGGCCTGGCGGCCGACGCCGGCCCGGGGCGCGACCCCCGGCTGGGCCGGCGGCGCTGGGAGGCCCGGCTCTGGCACACCCTCGACACGGAGCTGGGCGCCGCCGAGGTGCAGCGCCGCGCCTGGGCCAACCTGGAGCGGGTCACCGCCGAGATCCGCGAGGCGGCGGTCGAGCTGGTCGGAGGCGCGGGCGACGACGAGACGGTACGCCTGGCGTTGGACCTGCTGGCCGCCGAGCACCCCGACGACCACACCATCGTCGACCTCGCCGCGATCACCCTCGACGAGGCGACCGGTTTCGTCCGCGCGCGCGATCTGGTCACCCTGGTCGACGATCCGTGCGTGATCCAGGAGATGCCCGGGTTCGCCCGGGGCGTGGCGGTGGCTTACTGCGACGCGCCGGGCCCGCTGGAGACGGCGAACGTGCCGACGTTCTACTGCATCGCGCCCACGCCGTCGGGCTGGCCGGCGGCCCGCGTCGAGTCGTTCTACCGGGAATACAACGACCACATGATCCGCAACCTGACCGTGCACGAGGCGATGCCGGGGCACTTCCTCCAGCTCGCCCACGCCCGCCGGTACGCCGGCCCCACCCGGGTCAGGGCGCTCGCCGAGTCCGGGCCGTTCATCGAGGGCTGGGCCGTCTACACCGAGGAGCTGATGGCCGGTCTCGGCTTCGGCGGCCTGCCGGTGCGGTTGCAGCAGCTCAAGATGCAGTTGCGGATGACCATCAACGCGCTGCTCGACCAGCTCGTGCACTGCGACGACCTGCCCGAGTCCGAGGCGATGGCGCTGATGACCGGCCGGGGCTTCCAGGAGGAGGGCGAGGCGGCCGGCAAGTGGCGGCGGGCCCTGCTCACCTCCACCCAGCTCTCCACCTACTTCGTGGGCTACAGCGAGATGGCCGAGATCGCCGCCCTGCGCCCCGCCGGGGTGTCGGTGCGCGAGTGGCACGACGCGATGCTCGCCCACAACTGCCCGCCTCCGCGCCACCTGCGCACCCTGTTGGGGGTGTAGCAACTCGGGGCCGCCCCTCGGCGACTCCGCCCGGCGCGGTTCAGCCCGTGGGTCGCGCGGCGACGTGGTCGACCAGCCACCGGGAGATCGAGTACGCCGAGGGCAGCTCGGCCGGCAGCCCGTCGAGCGGGAACCAGCGGGCCTCAACCAGCTCCTTCCCGTCGACGACCGGCTCGGCAGCCGGGTCGGCGGCGGTGGCGGTGAAGCCGGCCAGCAGCACCCCCGGCCCGGACACCGCCCAGGGTTGGCTGCCGAAGTAGGAGACCGTGCCGAGGGAGAGCCCGACCTCCTCGTCGACCTCCCGGCGGGCCGCCGCCTCCAGCGACTCGCCGGCTTCCACATACCCGGCGACCAGCGCCCAGAGCCCCGGCGGCCCGTCCGCGTGCCGCACCAGCAGCAGTTCCTCGGGGCCGCCGGCCGCCCCGGGCCGGGTGATCGCCACCAGCACGGCGGCGGAGAGTTGCATCGGCACGTACAGGCCGCAGTCGGGGCACCGCCGGGACTGCTCGCCCGGCACGTCGGCCAGTTCGGCCCGGCACGCCCCGCACCACCGGTGGGTACGCCGCCAGGTGAGCACGGCCAGCGCCCGGCCGGCCAGGTCGGCCAGGAGGGTGGGCAGCTCGGCGGCGAGCGTCCGCCAGCTGCACCAGCGGCCCGGGAGGGCCTGCTCGTCGGCCAGGTCGACACCCCAGGTGGGCACCCCGTCGAGGGTGCCCAGCGGAACCCAGTCGCTGTCGGCGGGCAGCTCGGCCACCCGGGGGAACCGGCCGTCGGGGCCGGTCAGCAGCTTCCGTCCGGCGACCGCCAGGGCGAGGTCACCGGGCTGCGGCGTTCCGGCCCGGTCAGCCCCCGGCACGAACCCACGGTGCAGGGGCGTCGGCGGGATGGTCACGAGCCGGCGGAGCGGCGGTCGACGACGCCGGCCCCGGCCGGAAGCTCGAAGCTCGTCCCGTCGACCGTGTTGCTGTAGCGAGTCAGCGCCAGCTCCATCGGGGTGCCGTCCAGGCTGCCGGTGAAGCTTCCGAGCACGCCCTCGGTGGTCACGCAGGCGGTGAAGTCGCCGGCCGAGCGCTGCACGTCCACGCAGGTGGCGAGGTGCCCGGCGAGGGTGGTGTCGCTCTGGCCGACGACGGCCTGCGGGTCGAGCGCGGCCTCGGTGAGCAGCCCGACCACCACCGGCGGGGTGATCAGCCCGCGCTGCTTGGCCTCGGTGAACAGGGCCACCGAGGGCTTCGCGGTGGTGACGGGCGGGGCGAGGAGCGTGCAGACGATCTTCGCCGGGCCGGTCTCGCACCGGGTGGTGGCCTCGGCGGTGACGGTCAGCTTCCCGCCCGGCCAGATGTACGCCGAGCGGGCCGGGGCCTGGGCCTGGGCGATGGCGGCGGCCCGGCCGCCGGGGAGCTGGTAATCGGCCGAGTAGGTCAGCTCCAACGCCCGGTCCAGCCGGGCGGCGAGGTCGTTGACGAGGTCCGACCGGCCGATCGCCCGTCCGGCGTCGTCGATGGCCTGGCAGCCGGTGACCGAGAGCGATGCGATGACCGAGAGAGCGAGCACGCGGAACGTGGTCGAGGCAGCGGGCATGGCGGTCAGCCTTGCCGATCGGGTCCACGTCGCGCAAACTCGTTTCCGGTTGAGGGCTGAGAATCCGGGAATGTCCGACGTGCGCTGCCGGGACGGCGTGCCGGGCGACGCGGTGGGCCGAACCGCCGCCCGATACGCTGCGTTTCAACACCTGCCTCAGCCGCACCGTCGCGGCCCATACGGACCGGAACCACACATACGAGGAGCGACTCAGTGGCAACCATCGAGGGAATCGTCGCCCGGGAGATTCTCGACTCGCGGGGCAACCCGACGGTCGAGGTCGAGGTCGGGCTCGACGACGGCACGATCGCCCGCGCCGCGGTGCCGTCCGGCGCCTCCACCGGTGCCTTCGAGGCGGTCGAGCTGCGCGACGGTGACGCCGACCGTTACCAGGGCAAGGGCGTCGAGAAGGCGGTCTCGAACATCGAGGACAGGATCGTCGACCAGCTCATCGGGTACGAGGCCAGCGAGCAGCGGCTGATCGACCAGAAGATGCTGGACATCGACGGCTCGGAAAACAAGGGCGAGCTGGGCGCGAACGCGATCCTCGGTGTCTCCCTGGCGGTGGCCAAGGCCGCGGCCGGCAGTGCCGAGCTGAGCCTCTTCCGCTACCTGGGCGGCCCGAACGCGCACCTGCTTCCGGTGCCGATGATGAACATCCTCAACGGTGGGGCGCACGCCGACTCCAACGTTGACGTCCAGGAGTTCATGATCGCGCCGATCGGCGCGCCCAGCTTCCGCGAGGCGCTGCGCTCCGGCGCGGAGGTCTACCACGCGCTGAAGTCCGTGCTGAAGAAGAAGGGCCTCTCCACCGGGCTCGGCGACGAGGGCGGCTTCGCCCCGAACCTGCCCACCAACGCCGCCGCGCTGGACCTGATCGCCGAGGCCGTCGAGAAGGCCGGGTACCGGCTGGGCACCGACATCGTCTTCGCCCTGGACGTCGCCGCCACCGAGTTCTTCGACAACGGCACCTACACGTTCGAGGGCGCGGCGAAGTCCGCCGAGGAGATGAGCAACTACTACACCAAGCTCGTCGGCGACTACCCGATCGTGTCCATCGAGGACCCGCTCTCCGAGGACGACTGGAGCGGCTGGGCCACCCTGACCGCCGCCGTCGGCGACCGGATCCAGATCGTCGGCGACGACCTGTTCGTCACCAACCCGCAGCGCATCGCCCGGGGCATCGCCGAGAGGTCCGCCAACGCGGTGCTGGTGAAGGTCAACCAGATCGGGTCGCTCACCGAGACCCTCGACGCCGTCGAGCTGGCCCACCGGGCCGGCTTCCGCTGCATGATGAGCCACCGGTCCGGCGAGACCGAGGACACCACCATCGCCGACCTGGCGGTGGCCACCGGCTGCGGCCAGATCAAGACCGGTGCCCCGGCCCGCTCGGACCGGGTCGCCAAGTACAACCAGCTCCTGCGCATCGAGGAGGAGTTGGCCGACGCGGCGCGGTACGCCGGTGCGGGCGCGTTCCCGCGTTACCGTTCCGCCTGAGACACCCAGCGAGCCTCGGGGGAGGGGTGTGACGATGCAGCAGCGCCGCACACCGGGTGGTCAGCGCCCTGCCCGCCGGCCGGGTCACTCCGGCCGGCCGGGCGGGGCCCGTGCCCGGGTGTCGACCCGCGACGGCGCCCGCGCGGAGGCGCGCGCCACCGGCCGTTCGTCCGGGTCGGCCCGGGCCACCGATCCGGTACGGTCCGCGAACCGTCCCGCCGCCGCCCGTCGCACGGCGGCCGGGGGCACGGTCAAGCGGCTCTCCGCACCCCACCCCCGACGCTTCACCGGGCGGGCCACCGTGCTCTTCGCGGTGCTGATCGCGCTCGCCCTCGGGTACACCTACCCGGTCCGGGTCTACCTGGACCAGCAGGCGGACATCGAGCGCATGGAGGCGGCGCAGGCCGCCCAGCGGCAGCTCATCGCCGACCTCTCCGCCGAGGCGGTGAAGTGGCAGGACGACGAGTACATCGCCATCCAGGCGCGGGAGCGGTTCTACATGGTCTATCCGGGCGAGGTCCCGGTGATCGTGCTGAACGACCCGGCCGGCGCGGCCCGGGACGCGGGCGGCGGAAAGGCACCGGCCCGGCCGCAGACCCCCGATCCCTGGTACGACACCCTCTGGTCGAGCGTGCGGGCCGCGAACGCCGACCGCCCCGGCCAGTGAGCAGCACCTGAGAGCACCGACGAAAGATGGGCACCGTGACTTTCGTACCCCCGCCGGAGCCGGCGGCGGACTCCGTACCCCCGCCGGAGCGGCAACCGGCCACCGAGCGTGACCTGGCCGCGGTGGCCGCCCAGCTCGGACGCACCCCGCGCGGCACCCGGGCGGTGGCCCACCGGTGCCCCTGCGGGCTGCCCGACGTGGTGGAGACGACCCCGCGACTGGCCGACGGGACTCCCTTCCCGACGCTGTTCTACCTGACCTGCCCCCGGGCGACCGCCGCGTGCAGCCGGCTGGAGTCCGCGGGGCTGATGAAGGAGATGGCCGAGCGGCTGGCCGCTGACCCGGAGTTGGCCGCCCGCTACCGGGCCGCCCACGAGGACTACCTGGCCCGCCGGGACGCCGTCGGCGAGGTGCCGGAGATCGCGGGCATCTCCGCCGGCGGCATGCCCGGCCGGGTGAAGTGCCTACACGTGCACCTCGGCCACGCGCTCGGTGCCGGCCCCGGGGTCAACCCGTTCGGCGACGAGACGTTGGCGCTGGTGGAGAAGTGGTGGGCCGCCGGCCCCTGCGTGGACGTACCGGCGGGCGACTGACCGTGTCGGTGCCCGACGGGATCGTGGTACGCCGTGCCCGCACCTCCGACGTGCGCGGCATCCGGCGGTTGGTGGACACCTACACCGGTGACCGCCGGCTGCTCAGCAAGGCCACCGTCGCCCTCTACGAGGACGTGCAGGAGTTCCGGGTGGCGGCCGGTGGCGACGGCACGGTGGTCGGCTGTGGGGCGCTGCACGTGATGTGGGAGGACCTGGCCGAGATCCGCACGGTCGCCGTGGACCCCAGGTGCCGGGGCCGGCGGCTCGGGCACCGGATCGTCGAGGAGCTGATCGACGCCGCCCGGGAGATCGGGGTGGCCCGGATCTTCGTGCTCACCTTCGAGACCGGGTTCTTCGGCTCGTTCGGCTTCGCCGAGATCGACGGCGCCCCGGTGCCGCAGCCGGTCTACGAGCAGCTCCTGCGCTCCTACGACGAGGGCGTCGCGGAGTTCCTCGACCTGGAGCGGGTCAAGCCCAAGACCCTCGGCAACACCCGGATGCTGCTGCGCCTGTGACGGGGAGCGCCGGTGGCGCGTGTCCTTGATCGCCCCGGCCATGCTGTCCTGGTGAACATCGTCCGTCGGGTCTGCGCGGTGCTGCTGAGCGCCGCCGCCCTCCTCGGGGTGGTACGCCTCGTCGCACCGGCCACCGCAGGGCCGGCCGGTGAGCCGCCGGGGGTGGCCCGGCAGCTCGCCTTCCTGCGCGCCGCCCTCGACGACGGTGCCGGCTCCGACGCCCAGGCCCTCTTCCCCGAGGGCTGGTTCTTCGCCCACGCCCTGTACGGGCTGGCCCGGGTCGAGTTGGGCCTGCGCGAGCCGGCCGGGCGGCGGGAGCCGGCGCTGCGGGAGGCCCGCTGGGCGCTGGCCCGACTGGAGTCGCCGGCCGGCACTGGCCCGTTCGACCCCGGCCTGACCCCCGCGTATGGGATCTTCTGGCAGGGCTGGACGAACTGGCTGCGTGGTGGCGTGCTCGCCCTGCAACCGGCGGAGCGGCGCGACCCGGCCGAGGCGGCCCGGTTCGCCGAGGCCTCGGCCGGCATCGGGGCGGCATTCGACGCGTCCGCCTCGCCGTACCTGCCCGCGTACCCGGGGCAGGCCTGGCCGGTGGACTCCACGGTGGCGGTGGCCTCACTGCGGCTGCACGACACGCTGCTGCCGCCCCGCTTCGCCGGCACCGTGACGCGCTGGCTCGACGGCGTACGGCAGCGCCTCGACCCGGGCACCGGCCTGATGCCGCACCGGGTGGAGGCGGCCACCGGGGCCCCGGTGGAGGTGGCCCGGGCCACCTCGCAGAGTGTGATCCAGCGTTTCCTGGTCGACGTCGACCCGACGTTCGCCCGCGAGCAGTACCTGCGCTTCCGGGACCGGTTCGTGGTCACGCCGCTCGGGCTGGGCCCGGCCGTGCGGGAGTACCCGGACGGGATGGACGGGCCGGGCGACGTGGACTCCGGGCCGCTGCTGCTCGGGGTGAGCCTGTCGGCCACTGTGGTCACCCTCGGCGCGGCCCAGTCCCAGAGCGACGCCGCGCTCGCCGGGGCGTTGGCCAACTACGGCGACCTGGTCGGCCTGCCCGTCGACACCCCGCGAACTCGCCGGTACGCCCTCGGCGTCCTCCCGATCGGCGACGCCTTCCTGGCGTGGTCGAAGACCGCCCGCCCCTGGGTGGCCGACCCGCCGCCCGCGCCCCCGGCCACCGTCGCCTGGTGGTGGCGACTGCCGCTGCTCTCTGTGCTGCTGCTCGTCGGCGTCGTCCTGTGGCTGCCGGACCTGCGCCGCCGCCGTCGACAGCGGATCGAGCGGGGCGAGGCGGCTGCCGTAGGGTTGTTGGCGTGACGACGCGTGTGGCCGCCATCGACTGCGGGACCAACTCGATCCGACTGCTGGTCGCCGACCTGCCCGACCCGTCCGCCGGGCCGGAGGCGCCGCTGGTCGACCTCAGCCGCCGGATGGAGATCGTCCGGCTCGGCCAGGGGGTCGACAAGACGGGCCGGCTCGTGCCCGAGGCGATCGAGCGGACCCGGGTCGCGTTGGCGTCCTACGCCGCCGAGATCGAGAAGCTGGGCGTGGAGCGGGTGCGGATGTGCGCCACCTCGGCGTCCCGGGACGCCTCCAACGCCGGGGACTTCCGGGCCATGGTCGAGCAGACCCTCGGCGTGGCCCCCGAGGTGGTGACCGGCGACGAGGAGGCCCGGCTCTCGTTCACCGGAGCGGTGCGCGGCCTGCCCGCCGACGCGCAGGAGCCGTACCTGGTCGTCGACATCGGGGGCGGGTCGACCGAGTTCGTGGTCGGCACCCGCTCCGGCGGCGTCGAGGCGGCCATCTCGGTGGACATCGGCTGCGTCCGGATGACCGAGCGGCACCTGCACGGCGACCCGCCCGCCCCGGAGCAGATCGCCGCCGCGCAGGCCGACATCACGGCGGCGGTGGACCGGGCCCTAGAGGCGGTGCCGGGGCGGCAGGCCGCCACCCTGGTCGGGCTCGCCGGTTCGGTCACCACCGTGGTGGCCCTGGCCGAGGGCCTGACCGAGTACGACCCGGAGCGCATCCACCACGCCCGGGTGTCGTACGACGCGGTGGCCCGGGTAACCGCCGAACTGCTCGGCAAGACCCGCGAGCAGCGGCTCGCCGACCCGGTGATGCACCCGGGGCGGGCCGACGTGATCGGCGCGGGCGCCATGGTGCTGCGAGTGATCATGGAGCGCGCCGGGATGTCCTCGGTGGTCGCCTCGGAGCACGACATCCTCGACGGCATCGCCTGGAGCCTCCAGCGGTCGAGCTGATCGCCGGGCCTCATTACGGCCGACCGGAGCAGCGAGAGGCGCTGACCGGGGCCTCTGCTCAGTCTGTCGCCAGGTCCGGTCGGTGCTCTTTGATCCACTTCTCGACGTCGGTCCTCCGCCAGACCTTCCCCATGGTCAACTCCTGGTACGGGTCGGGAAAGCTCTTGGAGTTGGTCACGACGCTGACGCGCTGCCGGGACACATTGCCCAGCATCACGCGGATCTCCGCAGCGCCCACCAAGTCAACCCGCTCCATGTCGTGACCGTAGGTCGGCGATCATCGTTGTAATGACACAACGGCAGTATCCGTTGACACGTGCCAACGGCGGGGGCATTATCGGGGGATGACTACGTCAACCACTGCCGCTGGCCATGCCCCCCTACCTCGGGTCATCCGCCCGCATGCCGCCAAGGCTGGTGGCGGGATCAGCAGCCAGGGGCGACGGTGATGGAGGAGCACCCCCCGGCGTACCCGGGTGGGCCCTGCCTCGGCTGTGGGGAACCGTGGCCCTGCATCCCGCGCCGGGCAGCCATGCTGAAGGAGTTCGCCAAGGCCCCCAACGAGGCGGTGACCTACATGGGGGCCTGGGTCCAGGCGGGCGTCCTGGAGCTCAACAGCCGTGGCTGCCCCGTCGAGCCGGGCAGGCACCTGGGGTGGATCGGTCTCCTGCTGGAGGCCCAGGAGATCATGGCGAACCAGGACACGCCCGATGACTGAGCCCAGGTTGCCGAGGTCGGGGGACGTTCTCCACCTCACCCGGGCTGCGAGCGTTCAATTCGTCAAACCGGTCGTGCTCCGCGTGATTCGGGTGCACGACTGGCCCACCTACGACGGGTGGACGTGGGTCGACGGGTACGTGCTCGATCGGCGTGGGGACGCGATCGCCCGGCGGTCCCTGTTCGTCATGTCCGCCGGGTTGCGCTGGTTGAACGAGCCGCTCGGCAACCAGTCAGCCGTGCCCCGTTCACGTGCGCGGACGGGATGAAGCCTGCTGCCCGTCCGCCACCTGCGCGCCCGCCCCGTCGACCGGTATGTCGGGTGCCCCGGCGTGGCTGATTGTCCCTGCGTGCGGCCGGTATGATTTCCATATGGTCACCACGGTCAATCTTCCTGATGGGCTGCACGAGCGCCTCAAGCAGCTCGCCGACCAGGAGCGCCGGTCGATGAACGCCACCATCGTCGTGGCGGTCGAAGAGTACGTCTCGGCACACAGCCGTCGATCCCGGGTGCGGGACCTTGCGCGGGAGGTCGCCGAGCGGGATGCCGAGCTGCTGCGACGGCTGGCGGAGTGACCGATTATCTGGAGGTCGACGACCTCGTGGAAATCGCCTCGATCGTGTTGGGCGAGACGCCACAGGTCCGCGACATCGGTCTACTCTCATCCGCCGGGGTTCGCCCGGCCACCGTCGTCTTCGGCCAGGAGGCGTATGCCGATCTCTGGAGCAAGGCCGCCGCGCTGCTGCACTCGGTCTGCATGAACCACGCCTTGGTCGATGGAAACAAGCGTCTCGCTTGGGCGTCCGCACGAGTCTTTCTCGCCCTCAACGAGGCGCCGATTCAGGATGTCGACGTGGATCAGGCCGAGAACCTCGTGATGGCGGTGGCCAGCGGTGTGCTGACCGAGGTCCCGGACATCGCCCGCGAGCTCCGCAAGCTCTACCTCTGACCCGCCCGGATGGGGCCGGGGCGCAGCCGGACGAACAGCGGTCCGACATGCGCCCGGAGGGACTCGTTGCAGTAATGCGCATTGCACAGTAGTGTGCAGTGCGTGGATACCACGCAGCTCTTGAAAGGCGTGCTGGATCTCGCGGTCCTGGCCGTGCTCCGGGAGGAGGACGGCTACGGTTACGACATCCTGCGCCGACTCCGCGAGGCGGGCCTCGACGAGGTCGGCGACGCCTCCGTCTACGGCACGCTGCGGCGGCTCTTCGCCGCCGGCCTGCTCACCACCTACGTGGTGCCGAGCGAGTCCGGCCCGCACCGGAAGTACTACTCGCTCAACGCCGCCGGCCGGGACCAGTTGGCCCGCTCCGGCAAGCTCTGGCGCTCGTTCGCCACCACCATGGACAGTCTGCTCAACGATCGGGGGGTGACGGCATGACCGTCATGGAGCAGGAGATCGCGGAGTACGTGACGCGGGTCCGGGCGGCGCTGGCCGACCTGCCGCCGACGGTCCGCGACGAGTTGACCGAGGACCTGCCCGAGCACCTGACCGAGGTCGCCGCCGAGGGGGGCGGGCCGCTGGCCGACCGGCTGGGCACGCCCGAGGCGTACGCGGCAGACCTGCGGGCGGCGGCCGGCGCGGGGGGCCCGGCCGCCGCCCGTAACCTGGATGAGCGGGCCGCCGCCGTCGCGGCCCGGCTCCGCGGCCGGCTGCGCGGGGCCGACGCCCGCATCGGCCCGATCCTCGGGTACGCCTCGGCGAGCGAGTACCTGCGGCTGCTCCGCCCCGCCTGGTGGTTCCTGCGGGGTTACCTGACCGCGATGCTGATCACCGTGGTCACCACGGGTGCGCCGTTCGGGCTGCTGCCGAGGCTGGGCGGCAGCACGCTGGCCGCGCTGCTGCTCCTCGCCGTCTGCGTCGCCGCCTCGGTGTGGCTGGGCCGGCGCGGTCCGGTGCTGACGCGTTGGCCCCGCATCGCAGTGCGCGCCGGCACGGCGGTCCTGGTCATCTTCGCGTTCGCCGGGTTCGTCGACGCCGACGATCGGTTGGGCTGGAACGAGTCCGGCTACCAGCCCACCTCCGAGCAGACGTCCGACGTCCGCGACGTCTTCGTCTACGACAGCGAGGGGCGGCTGGTGGAGCACGCCCGACTGTTCGACCAGGACGGCAACCCGATCCGGCTCGGCTACCCGGACTGCGACACCGACGGGCTGATCGCCGCGAAGCCGGTCGCGCCCGCGTACCCGTACTGCCCGGAGCTGGCGCCGTTCCGGTCCGGGCCGACCGGCGCGCGCCCGTCGCCCGTGGCACCGACCGGGGCCCCGGCTCCGACGTCGGCCGGCGATCCGACGGGCGGCCCCGCGCCGAGCCCATCCGAGCGGGCGTCGGTCGACCCGGCCCCGAGGCCGACGCCGCCGCCCCTGCCGCCGCTGCCGACGACGCTGGCCCCGACGCCCGCCCCGGTCCGGACGCCCGCCTCCTCCTGAGGGGACGAAACGCCGACCGACCCCGGGAGGCGTCGAGGGCCCCGGCCGGCACGTCGGGGTCCCCGGCGGGGCCGGGGCGGGGGCGGGCGCGGGCGGCCAGCGGAGCGCGGGCAGAAACCCCCGCGTCATCCGGTGCGGGTACCCTGGCGCTGGCCCTACGCCCCCTCCCCCCGAAAGCCCATGGTGGACGACAGAGACCGCACCCTGATCATTCCCCGCGTGCGGGCGACGGAAGCTCCTGTCGAGGTTCCTGTCCGCGACGGCTGGGAAGAGGGTCTGACCGCCGACCCGGACGGCCCCGGTGACCGGGCCGGACGCTCGCTGGGACGGCTGGCCTGGATCGCGCCGACCCTGCTGATGGGCCTGCTCGGGCTGGCCCGGATCACCTGGCCGGCGCTGTGGGGCGACGAGCTGGCGACCTGGGGGATGGCCGGCGTCTCGTGGGGCGACCTGTGGGCGGTGGTCCAGAACTTCGACGCGGCGATCGGCCCCTACTACGCACTCATGCACCTGGTGACCGGCCCGTTCGGGGACTCGGAACTGGTCCTGCGGCTGCCGTCGATGCTCGCCATGGCCGGGGCGGCCGGTCTCGTCGGCGCGCTGGGCACCCGGCTGGCCAGCCCACGCGTCGGGCTGACCGCCGGCCTGATCTTCGCGGTGCTGCCGAGCACCTCCCGCTACGCCCACGAGGCCCGGCCGTACGCGATCGCGCTCTTCGCCGCGGTGCTCGCCACCTGGCTGCTGGTCCGGGCCATCGACCGCCCCGGCGCGGCCCGCTGGGTGCCGTACGCCGGCGCGGTCGCCCTGCTCGGCCTCGGCCAGTTCGTCGGGCTGCTGCTGCTGGCCGGGCACGCGCTGG
The DNA here is from genome assembly GCF_033804645.1 of Micromonospora sp. RTGN7. NCBI lineage: Bacteria > Bacillati > Actinomycetota > Actinomycetes > Micromonosporales > Micromonosporaceae > Micromonospora > Micromonospora sp. RTGN7. The sequence continues at coordinate 296,967 of NZ_JAPZLF010000004.1, forward strand.
TGGTCCTGCTGATGCGGCCCCGGGCGGGGTGGGCGTGGCTGGTGGCCGCGGTGGTCGGGTCGTTGCCCGTGCTGCCGGTGGTATACCTGGCCCGGTCCCAGCAGACCCAGGTGTCCTGGATCCCGGCGGCGACCCTCGACCGGGTGGCCGACCTGCCCGCTGGGCTGACCGGTGACGCCCTGCTGGGTGGGGTCGTGCTGGCCCTGGCCCTGGTCGGGATGTCGCTGCGCCGGCCGGCGGTGGTCTACACCGCGTGGGCCTTCGTCCCCGTGCTCGGGCTGTACCTGGTCAGTCAGGTCACCCCGCTCTGGCTGCCGCGATACCTGCTCTTCGTGCTGCCCGCCTTCGCGTTGCTGGCCGCCACGGCGCTGAGCCGGGCGCCGGTGCTGCGCGGGCTGGCCGTGGTGGTCGTGGTGGCTCTGGTGGCCGTGCCCAGCCAACTCGAACTGCGCGAGACCGACGGGCACACCCAGGCCAGTCGGGACCTGGGTGCGCTGCTGGTCGAGGAGGGCGCGGCCGGCGACGTCGCGGTCTACGGCGGTAACGTCGGTGGAGATCAGCGGGTCGCCCGGGACGCGGTCGCCCGGTACACCCCGATGACGAGCCGACCCAGGGACGTGCTGCTGGCCCAGGCGGCCCGCACCGGGGGGTCGTTCACGGCCCGGGAGTGCGCCCAGGTCGCCACCTGCCTCGGTCAGCCGCAACGGGTCTGGGTGATCCGTACCGGCCGGCTCGACGATGCGCTGCGCGGCCTCGGAGACCCGAAGGAACCGCTGCTGCGCAGCCAGTACGACGTCGACCGGCTGTTCCGGCCCACCGGCTTCACGGTCGCGCTGCTGCTACGCCGGTCGGTGGGGTCCGAGCAACCGCCGGTGCGCTGACCGGCCGATTTCGTCGACGATCTGTACGGGAGAGAGCAGACATGCTGGCGTTCCTGCTCCAGGTGAACTCCTGGCTGAGCAAGGGGCAGCTGTACCTGTTCGCCCTGTTCATGATGATGATCTGGGCACTGTGGCTGATGCGGGTCGTGCTGTCGTCGTCGTACCGGCCCTGGACGGCCCCGTACGCGACCAGCACCTCGGTCATCATCCCGGTGGTGGACGAGGAGGAGGAGCTGTTCCGGTCCGTGTTGGACCGGATCCTGGAGCAGCGGCCGACCGAGGTGATCGTGGTCATCAACGGGCCGCGCAACACGACCCTGGAGAAGATCTGCGCCGAGGTCGGGGTGCGTTGGGCGTGGACGGAGATCGCCGGCAAGCGCAACGCCCTCCAGGTGGGGGTGGGCATGGCGACGGGGGACATCGCCGTACTCGTCGACTCGGACACCATCTGGACCCGGAACACCCTGGTGGAGCTGATCAAACCGTTCCGGGACCCCCGGGTCGGCGGGGTCACCACCCGGCAGCGGATCCTCAACCCGGAGCGCACGGTGCTGACCCGGTGGGCGGACTGGCTGGAGAACGTCCGCAACGAGTACTCGATGCCGGCCATGAGCGTGCTCGGCACGGTGGGCTGCCTGCCCGGACGGACCATCGCCTTCCGCCGGTTCATCCTGGTCCGGAACATGGAACGGTTCCTCTCCGAGCGCTTCCTCGGCGTGTTCCTGGAGGTCAGCGACGACCGGACGCTGACCAACTACACGTTGCAGGCCGGCTTCCGCACGGTCTACCAGTCCACCTCGCTGGTCTACACCGACGCGCCGCTTGAGCTGCGGAAACTGGTCAAGCAGCAGTATCGCTGGGCCCGTGGCTCGCAGTACAACACCATGCGGATGCTCGGCTGGATGACTCGGCGGACGCCAGTGCTCGCCGCCTTCTACGTCGCCGACATCGTGGTGCCGTTCGTGCTGGTCGGCTCGTACCTGTCCTGGGCCGTCTCCTTGCTGGTCGGGGAGACCGTCACCATCTATGACGAGCTGCGTCTGCCCGGCAACCTGAGCGGCTGGCAGTTCATCGGGGCGATCCTGGTGCTCAGCGCGGCGATGACCGCGCTGTCGCTGATGATCCGGTTCGCCCGGCACTTCGCCTTCCGGCCCCGGGACCTGATCTACCTGCCGGCGTTCATGATGATCAACACGTTGGTGCTCATGCCGGTCCGGGTGGTCGGGTTCTTCCGGATGGCCCACAACGCCGGGTGGGGCACCCGCGCCGGCGGCTTCCAGGGCGAGCGCCGGCGTAACCCGTTCGTCCTGGTGCCCTACCTGCTGGGGGGAGCGATGCTCGTGGCGTCGGTGATGCTCGGTGTCTGAGCACACCCGGACCAGATCCCGACAGTTCCACCTCTGGATGGTCGCCAACACGGTGGTGCTCGTCATCCTGAGCGGCTGGGTCGTGCACCGCGCCCTCGGTGCCCCGCCCACGTCCGTGCCGCCGGCCGGTGCGCCGCCGTCGGGTGCGGCGGGGTTGGCCGGCGACGGGACGTCGGTCACCAGGATCCCCGCCAAGCCGGACGTCATGTCGGCGACCGGCTACCGGTTCGGGCTGAGCGCACCCCGGGTGCCGTGGTCCCGGTCGGAGATCGACGGCATCGCGGCGAAGGCCGGGGCCCGGCCCACCCTGTTGCAGTACTTCGTGAAGTGGACCGACGAGTTCCGGCCCGAGGGGGTCGACGCTGCCTACCGCAACGGCGGCATCCCGGTGATCTCCTGGGAGCCGTGGGGCGGCGTCAAACAGGGCATGGACCAGCCGCAGTACGCGCTGAAGCGGATCATCGCCGGGGAGCACGACGAGTACCTGGTGCGCTTCGCGACGGCGGTCCGGGCCCAGCGGTGGCCGGTCGGGATGCGCTTCGCGCACGAGATGAACGGGTCCTGGTACCCGTGGTCGGAGCACCGCTCGGGCAACCGGTCCGGTGAGTACGTGAAGGCCTGGCGACACGTGCACGACGTCTTCACCCGGGTCGGCGCGACCAACGTCATCTGGATCTGGAGCCCGAACATCATCCGGCCGGTGCCGAAGGTGAGCCTGAAGGCGCTCTACCCCGGTGACCGGTACGTCGACTGGATCGGGATGGTGGGCTACTCGACCGGCGAGCGGACCGCCACCCAACTGTTCGGTCCGACCCTGCGCAAGCTCCGCGCGTTCACCGACCGCCCGGTGCTGATCACCGAGACGGGCAGCCGGCCGGGGAGCTACCGCCTGCCCTGGATCCGCGACCTGTTCGTCTGGATGGCCGGCCGGACCGACGTGGTCGGGTTCATCTGGTTCGAGTACGACCGGGCCGACGGCGGCACCGGCGACTGGCGCTTCACCACCCAACCCGCCTCGACCGAAGCCTTCCGGACCGGCCTGGCCCGCCTGCGGCTGGCCCCGCCGCCGCGCTGAGCGCCGCCGGTGGCCGTAAGCGGGCCCGACATGCCCCGCCGACGGCGCGCGGCCGAGACTGGAAGGAGGAGCCGCGATGAGGGTTTCGATCCGACTCGGCCTGCTGGCCGGCTTCATGATCATGGTGAGTTTGCTGGCCTCGGTGGTGGCGCTGCGCCAGCGCTCCGACCCGGCCGAGGACCAGGCCAGCGGTGCCAGGACGTACGAGACGGCACTGGTCACGGTGGACGCCGGGGTGACCCGGGGCCTGCTCAACAACCCGGCCGCCTACCACAACCAGGCCGGGCCGTCCGCCCCGCTCGGCCCGGCGGACGCCCGGCTGGTCCGGGACCTGAAACCCGTGCTCACCCGGGTCTGGTCGGCACCGGGCGCCTACCACGACCCGGCGACCGACCGGTACGACTACGACCCCGTCGCGCCGGACGGCGGCACCATGTACGGCTACCTGGACCAGGCGACCGCCTACTCGGGCCGGATCCTGATGAACGTCGACCAGTGCGAGCAGGAGTTGATGACGACGGCCGCCCCGCAGCGCTGCCGGGAGGTGCTCAAGAACGGTATCCGGCATTACAAGCAGCGCTACCCGGCCCTGCGCTACGTCGAGATCTTCAACGAACCCGACCGTCCCTGGGAGACCCGGCCCGACGAGGCGCGGGCCATGTCGGCGGCCGAGTACTACGAGTGGTACCGGATCGGTTACCAGCTGGTCAACGAGATCAACGCGGAACTCCGTCCGGTGCACCCGCTGCGCGTCGGCGGCCCGGTCACGCACGCCTTCAACGAGCCGTACCTCCAGGAGTTCCTCGACCACTACCGGGACGACCCCGACCCGACGAAACGGCTCGACTTCCTTTCGTACCACCAGTACCAGCGGCGGGACGACGTGGCCGCCGTCGCCACCGAGAAGGGCACGGTCCAGCGCTGGCTGCGCGAGCGCGGCCTGCCCGACAAGATTCCGACCTTCGTCACCGAGTACGGCGTTTTCCCCGGCGGCAACACCGGCACCTCCTTCGCGGCGGACCTGCTCACCCAGGCGGCGGCCATGGCCACCCTCGGCTACTTCTACGTCGAGGGCGGCACGGACGTGCCGATGCACTGGGTGTTCAACCACAGCAGCAACGACCGCAAGTCGATGTTCGTCGACGGCACGGACGGCGCCGGGTACCCGTACTACAACCTGGTCCGGATGCAGCGGATGTTGAAGAAGATCCGGGTTTCCGCCGGCTCGGACGCGCTCACCCCGAAGGGCCTGGGCGTGAACGCGCTGGCGACCCGGGACGCGTCCGGGGTGGCCGTGCTCATCACCAACTACCAGTGGACCAGCCGCAACGTCACGCACGGGGTCACCGTGAACGTCGGGAACCTGCCGGCGGAGTTCGCCAACCGGCGCATCCGGGTCGAGCGGTACCTGGTCGACGCGGTGACCAGCAACTACGCGCACGACCCGGCGAAGGGGTCCCTCCAGCGGGTGCAGCGGTACACGATGGACACCGCCGACGCGATCAGCGCCAACTTCGAGTTGGGGCCGAACGCCATGTCGCTGCTCGTGCTCACCCCGGTGGAGTGAGCCGCCCGAGGGGGTGACCCTACCGCCGCGCCGCGCGGTTGGCCCGCCGGCCGACCAACAGCACCACGACCAGCACCACCAGGACCGCCGCCACCAGCAGCCCGATCAGGAGCGGGACGAGCCAGCCCAGGTCGACACCGCCGCCCCGCCCGCCCGTGGTCTCCTCGGCCGACTCCGCAACCGGTACGGCGCCCAGGGGATTCGCGTCGACCGGGGGCACCTCGGCCGTCAACGCCCGGACCAGGTCGAGCCGACCGAAGCCGTACCGGTCGTCCCGGCCGGGCGGCCCGGCGTCCCGGGCGGTCGACACCAGCCGGTTGACCACCTCCGCCGCGCTCGCCTGCGGGTAGCGGGCCCGGATCAGTGCCGCCGCCCCGGCGACCAGCGGCGCCGCGGCGCTGGTGCCGCCGTCCACCGTGACGTAGCCGCCCTCGGTCAGGTCGGACCATCGGCCGGCGGTGGTGGAGATGTCCACCCCGGGGGCGGTGATGGCGATCTGCTCACCCCGGGTCCCGCCGGACCACGGCTCGCCGTCCCGGTCGGTCGCGCCCACCGCGATCACCCCGGGCAGCCGCGCCGGGTAGAGCACCTCGGCGTCCCCCTGCTCGGCGTTGCCCGCGGCGGCGACCACCACGACGTCCCTGGACTGCGCGTACCGCACGGCCTCGTCGAGAGCGGTGCTGGTGGTGGGGCCACCGTTGGAAATGTTGATCACCTTCGCGCCGCGGTCGACCGCGTACCGGATGCCCTCCGGCAGGTTGCTGCCGGCGAAGGTGTTCGTCGCGATGGTCACCGGCAGGATCCGCGCCCTGGGGGCGATGCCCAGGGCGTGACCCCGGCCTCCGCCCCGGGCGGCGATCAGCCCGGCCACCCCGGTCCCGTGGTTGCGCTCGTCAACCTTGCCCTTGTCGTCCCGGCCGATCAGCCGCCTGCCGTCGAGGACCCGGCCGGCCAGGTCCGGGTGGGCCGCGTAGACGCCCGTGTCGATCACCGCGACGGTGACCCCCTCGCCGGTGGAGATCTCGTGTGCCTCGGTGACCCGCAGCGCGTCCAGGTGCCACTGCCGCTCCAGCGCCGGCACGGCGGCCAGGGCGGGCGCGGGCATCCCGACGGCGACCAGCGGGAACCCGACCGCGACCGCCAGAGCGCCTCGACACAGGGCCGTCAGCCGCGCATTCATCCGTCTCTCCTCATCATCGCCTCGGCACACCGGGTCGAGCCGACCCTATCGGACGGTGACCGGCAAAACCGCCCTTGTCGGGTGCGGTGCCCGCCCTCGCCGGGCGTGGTGCCCGCCCGGCGCTCCATGCCGGGCGTCGGCTCGGTAGCCTGGGCGGCGTGCACGAACGCCCCGGGAACCACCGCCCGATCCGGGCGGGTGATGCCAGAGGGTCGGCCCGGCGGCAGGCGGTCCTCTGTGGAGCCGTGGTCGCGCTGCTGACCACCGTCGTCGTACCACCGACGCCGGTCCGCGCCGCGCCCCGGTGCGGCCCCGCCGGTGAGCCGGGGCTCACCGCGACCCCCTGGCCGCTGCGTCGGCTGGAGCCCTCGGCCGCCTGGCGGCTGACCCGAGGCGGCGGGGTCATCGTGGCCGTCATCGACTCCGGTGTCTCCTCCGTCCATCCGGTGCTGCGCGGGCAGGTCCGCGCCGGCCGCGACTTCAACGGCCTGGAGCAGCGGCAGGGCCAGTGCGACCAGGCCGGGCACGGGACCATGGTCGCGGGCATCATCGCTGGCCGGGCGGAGACCGGGGTGCCGTTCAGCGGCATCGCGCCGGCCGCCCGGATCCTGCCGATCCGCGTGCTGCCGGACACCCGGCGCACCAACGACGAGAGCCTGCCCGGCCAGATCGCCCAGGCCATCCGGTACGCGGTCGACAACGACGCCAAGGTCATCAACCTTTCGTTGGAGACCCTGCCCCGGCCCGAGCTGGCCGCCGCCATCGAGTACGCGCTGGCCAAGCGGGTCGTGGTGGTCGCCGCCGCCGGAAACCAGCAGCAGCAGCGGGACCAGCCCGCCTACCCGGCCGGGTATCCCGGCGTCATCGCCGTCGCCGGCGTCGACGAGCAGGGCGGGCACGTCGGCACCTCGATCAGCGGGGACTACGTCGACATCGCCGCGCCCGGACACAACATCGTCGCCCCGGCACCCAACGGCGACGGCTGGTTGACCGAGCCGGAGGGCGGCACCAGCTTCGCGGCGGCGTACGTCTCCGGCGTGGCGGCGTTGATCTGCGCGGCGTACCCCGATCTCACCCCGGCGCAGGTCGCCGAGCGGCTGACCGACACCGCCGACAGCCCGCCCGATGGTCGGGACGCGCAGGTCGGCTACGGGGTGGTCAACCCGTATCGGGCGGTCACCAATCTGCTTGGCACCCGCGCCAACCCACCGCTGGGCGCGATGGCCGAGCCGGCGCCGGTGCCCGACCCGTGGGCCCGCGAACGGGTCGTGGCGATCTGGGCGGCGATTGTCGGCGGGTTCCTCGCGATCGTCCTGCTGGTGGCCCGGCCGGTTATCCGGCGCGGCCGACAGCGGGGCTGGCGCCCCGGCCGCCGTCGGCTCGACACCCCGACCAGCGCCGGGGCCCGATCAGCTTGACCCGTCGGGGTCCGACCAGCTTGACCCGTCGGGGCCCGACCAGCTTGACCCGTCGGGGCCCGACCAGCCGGCAAGCGGTGGTCGGGCCCCGGTAGGCGGATCAGCGCAGGACGCCCGGCGAGCTGTCGCCGTCCGCGCCCCAGACGTCCTCGTCCTCGTCGAGCCAGGTGCTCCGGGTCGACTCGTCGTCGCCGTAGCCGGCTCCGGTGGCACCGGCACCGGCCAGGCCGCCCCGGCCGCCGACCCCGCCGCGGGCCGCTGCCCCCGGGCCGCCGGCCCCGCGTCCCGCGCCGGCACCCCGGCCACCGCCGGCCGCGCCGCCCGCTCCGCCGAGCATGCCCGGCGCCCCGCCGGCCAAGCGGCCCGCCGCGCCGATGCCCCGGCCGCCGGCACCCCGGCCACCAGCGCCCCGGCCGGCGCCGGCGCCACCGGCGCCGCCCATCATCGGCGGCGTCATCGGCGCCACCGGACGGCCGAGCGCGCCGCCGCCGGGGATCGAGCCCGATCCGGCACCACCGCCCACGCCGCCGCCGGCACCCAGGCCGGACGTGCCGGGCAGACCGCCGGACCCGGGGGTGGGAGCGGCGCTGGCCAGGCCGGACCCGTAATGCCCGCCGCCGGGGACACCGCCGCCCGGAATGCTCTCACCCGGGCCGATCGGCGGGTCGTAGCCGCCGGGCGGGGTGGTGGTGGGCGGTTTAGGCTCGAAAGTGGACGTGGGCGGCAGGTGGGGGTTCTTCGTCGAGGGCAGGTCCGGTGCGCCGGTGCCGCCGGGGGTGGCGGACGCGGGCAGCGAGGGGACGCCGCCCGGGGCGCCGCCGCCCGGCCCGCCGGTGTTCAGCTTCGGCGTGTCGAGGCGGGGGTCATTGGAGAGGGGCACCGTGCCGGGCTGACCGGGCATGGTGGAGGCCTGACCCTGGTACTGGTTGCCGACCCGGTCGTAGACCTTGGCGGCCTCGTCGGTCTTGTCGTTGAGCCAGTCGGCCAGGCCGGTGATCGGGTCCAGCAGGCCGAGGAAGTCCGGGCCGACCTTCGCCTCGAAGAAGCCGATGCCGAGGGTGAGGTGCCCGTTGCGGGCCTCCAACACGTCGTTGACGCACTTGGCCGGGATCGGGAACTCCTGCTGGGCCTCGGTCAGCCGGTCGGCGGCGGCGTTCAGGGACTGGACGATGCCGTCGCCCTCCTCGGCGTCGGTGATCAGCCGCCCGGTGGTCTTGGCGATCCCGTCGACGTGCGTCTTGAACGAGTCAAACGCCGGCCCCTTCCAGACCGCCCCCAGGTCCGCGGTGTTCTTCTCCAGGCTCTCCTTGACGCTGCGCAGGTTCTTCAGCAGCTCGCTCCACCCGAGGGCGGCGCTGGCCACGTCACCGGGCCGGCCGTCGATGACGACCTGCTGACACATCTCTTCCCAACTGGTACCCATCAGGCCGCTCCCGCCCTAGCTCTCGCCGCCGCCACCGGCGGCCTCCGCGAAGATGCGATTGATCTGCTCGGCGGTCATCTCGTTCGCCTTCTCCGCCGTGTCGTAGTTCTCCTTGACCTTGCGCAGCACCTCGACCGCGTCGTCGAGCTGGTTGGCCAGCTCCAGCACCCCCGCCTCGGTGCCGCTGTAGAGAGCGGCGTGCTTCTCGGTCAGCCGGGCCGCCCAGGGGAATCCCCCCAGCGGGCTCTTCGGACCCATGCCCGACGGCATGCTGGAGGCGGCAGCGGCTCCCTTGCCGCCCATCAGGTCCTGGATGTCGGCCATGCTGTGGTAGAGCCGGCGCAGGTAGGAGCCGTGGGATTCCAGCCACTGGATCGCCCCCTGGAGGGTGGAGGCGTCCCACTCGGTCTTGACGCCGGCCTCGTTCGGGCCGGCGACCAGGTCCGACGGCGTCTGGGCATGGTTGACGTTGTCCATGCCGAAGCCGTTGAAGCTGATCCCGGTGACCGGCGGGCCGAGCGGGATGTGTGGGGTCTGCACCTCAACTTGTTCCGGCTGTGAGGTTCTGTCAGTCATCCGTGTCCTCCCCGTGGGCGGGCATGTCGTGGCGTTCGGCGGTGGCCGTTAGGAGCGGTCCGGGTCGGCGCGCGGTGGCGCGGGCGGGGCCGGTGGCGCGGCACCTGGCCGGCCGGACCCCGGTGCCGGCGGGGCGCCCGTCGAGGGATAACCCGGAAGCTGCCCCGGCTGCGGCGGGTAGCCGGGATGCTGCCCCGGCTGCGGCGGGCGCCCCGGATACTGCCCCGTCGACGGGTGCCGCGCCGGACCGGCCGGGGGGTGACCTGGGGGCGGTGGCCAGCCGCCGGGTGGTGGCCCGGCACCGGGCGGGCCGGTAAGGGCCCGGCGTCGCCTCGACCGACGGATCGCCAGCACGCCGAAGACGATCGCGCCGACGACCACCGCCAGGCAGAGCCCGACCTGGAGCGCCGCGCCGACCTTGTTGGTCACGCTGATTCCGTAGACACCGAACTTGCCCGACTCGTCAGCCTCGTCGGCCGGCGAGGCCGACGGGTCCGCCGCCGCCACCAGGGGGTTGCCCCGGACCGCCGGCACCTTGCCGCTCAGCGCGGCCACCGGGTCCACGGCACCGAAGCCGTAGACGTCGTCCCGGCCCGACCGGCCCGCGTCGTCGGCGGTCCTGATCAACCGGTTGACCACGTTGGCCGCGTCGAGGTTCGGGTAGCGGGAGCGCACCAGCGCGGCCACCCCGGAGACGATCGCGGCGGAGTCGCTGGTGCCGTCGGTCAGGCCGTAGCCGTTCTTCGAGACCGAGTACGGGCGAGGGCTGATGATGCGTTCCTGCGGGGCGGCCAGCACCACCTCCGGCCCGTGCACCGAACCGGCGAAGGAAAGGCCGTTGCGGGCGAGGCCGGAGACCGCGACGACCCCCGGGATGTTGGCCGGCGCACCCACGGCCAGGTCGCCCTGCTCCCGGTTGCCGGCCGAGGCGACCACCACGACGTCGTTCTTTAGCGCGTGTCGGATCGCGTCGAGTTGCGCCTGGTCGGCCTGGCCGCGCGCGCCGAGCGACAGGTTGATCACGTCTGCGCCGTTGGCCACCGCCCAGCGGATCGCGGTGGGCAACTCACCCGGATCGAAGCGCGCGCCGACCGAGATCGGCAGGATCTTCGCCGCCGGGGCGATGCCCAACAGGCGATCCTCGCCCCCGCCCCGGCCGGCGATCAGACCCGCCATGCCCGTGCCGTGCCCGAGATCGTGGCTGTCCCGGCGGCCGTCGGCGGCAGCGTCGCCGCCGATGCCGTGCCCGGGCAGCACCTGGCCGCGCAGGTCTGGGTGGGTGGCGTCCACCCCGCCGTCGATCACGGCGACGGTGACGCCGCTTCCCTTGGCGAGCTTGTGCGCCTGGGAGATCCGCAGGGTGTCCAGATACCACTGGTATCCCCGCACGGTCTCGGCGCGTGCCGGAACGGCGGTGGTCAGCAGGCCGGTGCCGGTGGCAACCAGGACGGCCAGCAGCGCCGCTGCGGGCCGACGGCCCGCGAGGAGCCCGTCTGTCGTACGCATCGTTCTCCCATGACCCGCCGGCGACTCTCGACACAGAGCGGCTCCGGCCGGTCGGACCGGCCGGAGCCGCTCCGGCGATTATCTCAGTGCCACATCTTCGAGTTGCTCATCTCGGTGGACACGTAGTTCTCGCGGGCGATGCCCACCGCGCCGCCGATCTCGTTCAGGATCTTGTTGATGTCCCGGACGGCGGTGTCCCACTGGGTCTGGTGCTGCTCGTAGGAGGCCCGGTCCTCACCGTCCCACTGGAGCTTGGACAGCATCTGCCGGAGCGTGTCGAGCTTTCCGTCGATGGTCCGCGAGATGCTCTGCATCTGCGCGTTGCTGTTCTCGAGGACCGCGTAGTCAACCTTGATCGTCACGATGTCTTCCTCTGCTGTCGCCTACGGTCACGGGTTGAGCGCAGAGTGGAACTTGTCCAGCATCTGCTGCTGCTCTTCGTCATTCACCTGGTGGGTGGTGCCCGACTTGTCGAGCAGATCAGCGATGTTGTCCATCGCGGTCAGCAGCTTGCTGGTGTCCTCGTTCCACCGCTGCATGAGCTGCTGGAAACCCGTGGACGCCGAGCCCTTCCAGGCGATGGCGAGGTCGTCGACCACGCCCCACAGCTTCTTCAGCTCGCCGTCGACCTCGCTGCGCGTGGACCGTACGTCGCCTGCGGCGGTATGCAGGGTTCCAGCTTCGACCTCGAACGCCATGCTTCACACCCTTCCGTCTTCTGTGGCGGCTGACGCGCCGCGATTCCCCCGCGGTGAAGCGGTCACACCCCACCGACGGACACTTTCGCCCTGACGGTAACCCACAAAGTCCACCGCACGCAGTCCGTAGCCGCAGCCGTCGGGGCAGCACAGAACCACTGTGGGCGGTCAGTGACCAGTGTCAGACTGTGTGTGCGAAGGGTCGCCTACCGGCCCGGCGGGGCATCGATCGTGGGGGCAGGGCACCGACGAGCACCTTTGCTACAGTTCGGCCGGATGTCCCCCGTCAGGCCGTCGACGAAGGAGCGCTGATCCCGGATGACCAGCAAGCACATCTCGTCCGAAGCGATCGAGGCGATCCGGGAACATCTCCAGAAGAATGCACTTTCCGGGCCGAACGGGCTCGACGCGATCAAGGCCAAGCTTCCGGACACCGAGATTCCCTTCCCGCACTTCGGCGTGGTCGGCACGCCGCTCGCCCTGGCGTACGGCAACACCCGGGAGAGGGCGGCGACCGCGCTCGACGAGATCCGCGAGACCGTCCAGGACTACCTCGACGAGCTGGCCACCGCGCGGGACACCTGGATCAAGGCCGAGAACGCCAACACCGTGGTGACGAGTTAGTCGAGAAGGAACGGGGACTGAGCATGGTCAGCGTGGGCAACGCCGTGATGTTCGCGGCCGTCAAGGCGATGGTCGAGGCGAACGCGAAGATCGCGAAGACTGCCCTCATCGCCGTGGTCGCGGTGGGCACCATGGCGGCCAACCCGTTCGACATGTCCGATGCGGCGACGGGCTGGAAGGAGATGGCGAACGATCTCGGCACGCTCGCCGGCCACCTGGACAGCGCCCTCGGCAAGGGCGACGACTGGACGGCCGACGACAAGGACGCCTTCGCCGCCTCGATCACCAACTTCAAGGGCGAGATCGAGCAGTTCAAGAGCTCGGTCGGCGACATCGCGGGCACGCTGGAGATGGTCTCCAACGCCTACGTGGTGTCGTTCGTGGCGCTGATCGCATTCGCCGGGGCCTGCCTGGTCATCCTGATCGGCCTGGTCGTGCTCCTGTTCATCCCGTACACCTCGGCCGCCGCGCGGGTGGCGATCGAGATAATCGGAGCGACCCTGGCCGCGCTCTCCGCCAAGATCGCTGTCCTCCTCACCGGCCTGGCGGCGGCCGTGGCGGCGATGTTCGCCGCCGTCATCTACGGGTGGGTCAACGTGAACTCGCGGAGGGCGAGCATCCCCAGCGCGCCCGACTTGGAGCAGATCCGGATCGACTACGAGGCGCCGCGGCGCTTCGAGGTCAAGGGCGACTGACGTACCCATCACCAGGACGGCGGAGAGGCTGACATGAGCGACCCGAACGTGGCGGACCTGGAGCGCATCCTGCGCGACAGCGAGCAGCGGATGCAGCAGCTGTCGGAGGTGGAGACGCTGCTGGCCGAGGTCACCAGCCGGCACGCCACCGAGGACGGGATGGTCACCGTCGAGCTCGGCGCGGACGGCACGCTCCGGGAGTTGGAGATCAACCCCCGGGCCATGCGGCTGGACTCCTACACCCTCGCCGAGCTGATCACCGAGGCGTTCAACGGCGCGCAGCAGGGCCTGCAGGAGGCCGTCACCCGGGCCATGTCCGATACGCTCGGCTCTGCCGACCTCGGCGACGTGCTCGGCGAGGCTCGCGACATGCGCAAGAACATGGACGGCGTGCTGGAGACGGTGTCGCGCTCGGTCAACGATGCCATCGTGCAGGCCAGCCGCTTCAACGGCCGGCGCTGACCGGCGGGGGAGAGGATTCCGATGAGCACCGGTGAGGGTTTCCTCGCGATACTGTACGGCGTTTTCGGGCTGACGGTGATCGCGCTCGTCGGGTGGTGGTGGAGCCACGACTCGAAGCCGAAGGACAAGCGCCCGGGTCGTAAGGGCCCGGGGCGGAAGTAGCCGTCGTCGCAGCATCGGTCAGCCGACGTCGACCGTCCCGCCAAGCGGATGTCGAGAGTTGTTGCCGAACGGATCATGATGTCGGGGCGGGGGGCCCCGGGGGGGGGGGGGCCCCCCCCCGCCCCCCCCCGCCGGGCGCGGGGGACCCGGCCGCCACCCCCGCGGGGGGGGTGTTTTGGTGGGCGGCGGCCCCGCCCCCCCCGCCCCCCCCCCCTTGGTTTTTTCTTGGTTTGCTCCGCCGTGTTCGGTGGGGGGGGGGCGCCCCCGGGGGGGGGGCCCCCCGCCCCGAGTCGTCACGGCTTCGAGCAGTCGGTCACGGCTCCGACCAGGCGGTCTGGATGAGTTGCTGGCCGTCGCGCCGGCGGACCAGCGTGCCCCGGCCCGGCGGCTGCGGGCTCGGGCGCAACGTCCCGAAGACCGCGCCCTCCTCGCGGTTGCCGGACATCAGCAGACCCGGCGAGTCCAACTCCCGCAGGCGTTGCAGGACCGGCTCGTAGAGGGCCCGCGCCACCCCGCCGGCCCGGCGGGTCACGATCAGGTGCAGGCCGATGTCCCGGGCCTGCGGCAGCAGCTCGTGCAGCGCGCTGAGCGGGTTGTTGCCGCCGGAGGCGACCAGGTCGTAGTCGTCGACCAGGATGTAGAGCTCCGGCCCGTGCCACCAGCTCCGGTCGCGGAGCTGGGCGGTGGTGACGTTGCCGTCGGGCAGCCGGTTCTGCAACGCGCTGCGGATCGACCCGAGCCCCTGGGCGAACACCTGGTTGGACGGGGCGAACTCGAGCAGGTGGTCGCCCTCCACGGCGCCGAGCAGGCCCCGGCGGTAGTCGGCGATCACCAGCCGGGCCTGCGCCGGGGTGTGCCGCTCGACGATGCTCCGGGCGATCAGGCGTAGCAGGTTGGTCTTGCCGCACTCGGCGTCACCGAAGATGGTCAGGTGCGGCTCGCCGGCCAGGTCGAGATAGACCGGGGCCAGCGCCGACTCGTTGACGCCGATCGGCACGCCCGGCGCGGCGCGGTCCACCAATCGGGCCAGCTCCGTGACTGGCAGCTTGCGGGGGAGCAGTCGTACCTTCGGCGCGGGCGCTCCCGGCCAGGCTGCGGCCACCTGCTCGGCCAGCGCGGTCGACGCCTCGGTCAGGTCGTCGATCGCGTTGCTGCCGTCGACCCGGGACACCGCGGCCAGAAATTGCAGCTTGTTGGGGGTCAGGCCCCGGCCGGGCGACTGCGTCGGCACGTTGACCGCAGCCCGTCGGTCGATCTCGGACTCGGTCGGGTCACCCAGGCGCAGCTCCAGCTTCGTGCCGAGCAGGTCGCGCATGTTGATGCGGATCTCCGCCCAGCGGGCCGCGGTGAGCACCACGTGCACGCCGAAGCCGAGCCCCTGGGCGGCCAGGTTGGTGATCGTCTGCTCCAGCTCCTCGTACTCCTGGCGCAGGATGTGCCAGCCGTCGACGACCAGGAAGACGTCGCCGAACGGGTCGTCGGGGAACTCGCCGGCGGCCCGGCGGCGACGGTAGCTGGCCACCGAGTCGATGCCGTGCTGGGCGAAGCGCGCCTCGCGCTCGTCGATGATGGTGACCACCTCGGCGACCGTGCGGCGGACCGCCTCGGTGTCGCGGCGGCGCGCGACGCCGGCCACGTGCGGCAGCCGGATCAGGCTGCGCAGCGCCCCGCCACCGAAGTCGAGGCAGAAGAACTGCACCTCGCGGGGGGTGTGACTGAGGGCCAGCGACGCCAGCATCGAGCGCAGCATGGTGCTCTTGCCGCTCAGCGGCGAACCCACGATCACCACGTTGCCGCCGGATCCGGCCAGCTCGACCATCATCGCGTCGCGGCGCTGCTCGTACGGCCGGTCCACCACGCCGACCGGCACGGTGAGCTGCCCGCGACCCGGCCAACCGGGCACCGTCAGCCCCAACGTCGGGTCGGTAGTGAGCGGGCCGAAAAGCTCGCCCAGGCTCGGCGGCGCACCCAGCGGCGGCAGCCACACCTGGTGCGCCGGGGTGCCCTGCCCCCGGAGCCGCTCGGTGATCACGTCGAGCATGGTGGTGACCTTGCCCGACTCGGCCGGCTCCTGCGGGGTGTTCGGCTGCGCCGGCGTCTCGACCTGCTGGATCGGCACGAACTCCACCCCGTACGGCACGATGCTGTGTTGCAGCGCGGCCTGGCTGGTGGCGTCGCGGCGACCCGGCACCCGGTACGGGCCGGAGACGTAGGCGGCCCGGAAGCGCAGCATGGTGGCGGTGTCCGACTTGAGGTAGCCGTGGCCGGGCGCGCTGGGCAGCTCGTAGGCGTCGGGCACGCCGAGCACGATCCGGCTCTCCACCGCCGAGAAGGTGCGCAGACCGATCCGGTACGACAGGTGGGTGTCCAGCCCGCGCAGCTTGCCCTCCTCCAACCGCTGGCTGGCCAGCAGCAGGTGCACGCCGAGGGAGCGACCGAGCCGCCCGATCATCACGAAGAGGTCGATGAAGTCCGGCTTGGCGGCCAGCAGCTCGCTGAACTCATCGCAAATGATCATCAGGCTGGGCATCGGCTGCAGCGGCTCACCGGCGGCTCGGGCCTTCTCGTACTCGTACCGCGAGATGTAGTTGCCCGCCGCGCGCAGCACCTCCTGGCGTCGGTTCATCTCACCGGCGAGGGCGTCGCGCATCCGGTCGACCAACGGCAGCTCGTCGGCCAGGTTGGTGATCACGGCACTGGTGTGCGGTAGGGCGTCGAGGGAGGCGAAGGTGGCCCCGCCCTTGAAGTCCACCAGGACGAAGTTGAGCTCCTCCGACGAGTGGGTGATCGCCAGGGCGGCCACCACGGTCCGCAGCAGCTCGCTCTTGCCGGAACCCGTCGCCCCGATGATCAGCCCATGCGGCCCCATGCCCTCGTGCGCCGACTCCTTGAAGTCGATCTCCACCACGGTGCCGTCCGGCCCGACCCCGAGTGGGATGCGCAGCCGCTCACGCTGGGAGCGGGGCCGCCACGTCCGCCGGACGTCCACCGCGGCGGCGTCCCCGAACCCCAGCAGGTCCGGCAGCTCCGTGCTGCGCGACAGCGGCTCCTCGCTGACCGTCTGCCGGGACAGCCGGTACGGCGAGACCAGGCGGGCCAGCCCCTCCGCCGCGGTGGCGCTGAGCTGGTCCGGGCGGCCCAGCGGGGAGGTGGACTTGCCCTGGACCAGGTTCAGCGCGGTGCCGTCGGTGACGTCCAGGCAGATCAGCCAGCGCCCGACGTCCCGGGGCACCGCGCCGGAGAGGTCGATGACGGTGGTGCCGAGCAGCCCCATCCCGATCAGTTGGCAGCTCGCCGGGACCTCGCCGCCGTCCAGGACGACCACCACGTGCGGCCCGTTGGTGAACGGTTTGGCCTCCCGGCTGTAGCGGGGGCGGCCGGACAACTCGCTGGAGAGCGCCTGCTCGGCGTCGGCGAGGTTGGTGAAGACCAACCGGCGCGACCCCGCCGCGTCGACCCGGCTGTGGTGCTGCGCGTGCGGCAGCCACTTGACCCAGCCCCAGCTCGGGTGCCGGTCGGCCGCCGCGACCACCACCAGGATCAGGTCGTCGGGGGCGTGGAACGTCGCCAACTGGGCCAGCATCGCCCGGCTCAGCCCGAGCACCGCCGCGCGCCCGCCGCGCAGTGTCACCCGGCTGAACGACCGCACCGACAACGCCGTGGGCAGGTCCGGCACGGTGGAGTGGGTACGGACGAACCGGCGCAGCGCGACCGCGCTCATCGGCTCCAGGTCTTCCACCGGCTTGGTCTCCGGCGGCACGATCTGCACCGCCAGCCGCTGCGCTCCGGTCGCGATTCGTGCCTCGCCGAAGTCGTCCTCGGTGGTCCGGCGTTCCCACAGCCGGCGCGAGGCCGCGATCGACCACAACGCGTCCGGCTCGGGGTGCCGCCACCGCATCGCGGCCCGTTGCTGTTCCGCCGCTCGGCGGGTCTTCCGGCGCACCTGGGTCAGGTACCGCATGTAGTCGCGCCGCTCGGCGTTCAGCTCCGCCTTGTCGTTGCCGCCGCTGCCCATCGTCGACCCGATGAACATGCCGAGCATCGAGACGCCGAACAGGCCACCCGCGATGTAGGTCATCGCCCCGCCGGAGCGTCCGGCGTAGAGGAACGCCATCGCGCCGACGCCGCAGAGCATCGGCAGGATCATCAGCAGCTGGCCCAACCCTCGGGGCATCTGCTCCGGCAGCTCCGGCGGTGGCTCCAGGAGGACCTCACCTCGGGGCAGGATGGGACCGGGCTGCCGCGGGGGGCGTCGGAAGACCACCGTACTCACGTCGTTACTCCCCCGATTGCGCATGACGTCCGGCTATTCGGGACGGGATCCGTCAGGGGGCATCGTACGTGCCCTCCGACGTAGGTAATCTCCCGTGGGCATGGTGCAACCCGGCGGTGCTTGCCGCTGGTCACCGCCGGTTACGAGCGAGTGCGAGGAGGCCCTGGTGACGATGACGGGGACCGGCGAACTGAGCCGGGTCACCATCGTGGCACCGAGAACCCGGATGGATCTCGCCCTGCCGTCCGACGTACCCCTTGCCGACCTGCTGCCCACCCTGCTCCGATACGCCGGAGAGGATCTCGCCGACCAGGGAACGGTCCACGGTGGATGGAGCCTGGCCCGGCTGGGCGGCCCACCGCTCGACGGCGGGCAGACGGCCGGGCAGCTCGGGGTGCACGACGGTGAGGTCCTGTATTTCAACCCGCGCGACGCGGTGGCGCCGGACGTCGTCTTCGACGACGTGGTCGACGCGGTGGCGACCGCCACCAACCGGCGGCCGGGCGGCTGGCAGGTCGCCACCACCCGCAGGTTCTCCGTCCTGTTCGCCTCGGCGGCGCTGCTCGGCGGTGCGGTTCTGGCGCTCCTCGCCGGGCCGCCGCAGCTCCCGGGTGCGCTGGTCGCCCTGGTGGTCGCGGTCGCCACCCTGGTCACCGCGGCCGTGCTCTCCCGGGCGGTGGGGGACAGCTGGACCGGCTCGATCCTGGCACTGGTGAGCCTGGTGTACGCCGGAACGGGGGGTTTACTGCTGCTCGCCGGTGACCGGGAGCTGACCGCACTCGGCACCCCGCACGTGTTGCTGGCCGCCACCACACTGCTCGTGTTCGGCGCGGTGGCGGCGCTGGCGGTGGGCGACCGCACACCGTTGTTCCTCGGTGCCACGGTGATCGCTGCCGCCCTCGGCCTGGCCGCGATGGTCTGCCTCGCCTTCGGGGTGGACGCCGCCGCGTCCGCCGCCCTGCTGACGACGATCGCCTTCGCGGTGCTGCCCGCGTTGCCGATGACGGCCTACCGGCTGGCCCGCCTCCCCGTCCCCTCCATCCCTACCGGCCCGGAGGACCTCAAGTCCGACGACGAGACGTTCGACAGCCGGCAGTTGCTGTCCCTCAGCGACCGGGCCGACCAGTTCCTCACCGGTCTGCTGTGGACGGTCTCGCTGGTCGTCCTCGGTGGGGAGGTGGTCCTCGCCCTCGACGGCCGGCTGCCGGCTGTGCTGCTGTGCACGGTGCTGGCCCTGCTGTCCCTGCTGCGCGCCCGGCCGCTGGCCAGCCGGGCGCAACGGATCCCGGTGCTGTTCGCCGGCTCCGTCGGCCTGGCGCTGGCCACGGCGGTGGTCTTCACCGGGCTGCCGGTGTTCCTGCGACTGGGGGCGCTGGTCGGCGGGCTGGCGCTGATGGCGGTGGTCAGCCTGGTCTACGGGCTGGCCGTGGCCGGCAAGCACATCTCCCCGGTGTGGGGCCGCGTCCTGGACATCCTGGAGATCCTGCTGATCGTCGCGGTGGTGCCCCTGGCCGCCTGGGTGTGCGGACTCTACGGCTGGATCTCCAACATCAACCCGTGACGACCGCCGTTTCGCCGGTCGCGGTGTCCGCCATCGCGACCGGCGCGCAGGCGTAGGCCGCCGGCCCGTGCCGCCCGTCGAGCCGGCGGGCCACGTACGAGTACCGCTGGGCCACCTCCTGCACTGCCGCCAGTTGGTCGGTGAGCCGGCTCTCCGGGGCGGCGATACGCAGCAGCGGGGCTGCCACCCGGCCTCCCGGACCGACCAGCACGGACAGGGTGTGTGACATCACCGGGATCGCCGTCACCGTGTCGACGAGCCCGCCGACCGGTGCATCCGGCCGGTTGCGCAGTTCCAGACAGCGCTGCGACCAGCCGCTGCCCGCCAGGCCCGTCCAGCTTTCCACCTGTGACTGGGCCGCCACGTCGAGTCCGGCCGCGGTGAGCACGGCCGCCGACAACTCGTCCGGGTCGAGCATCCGGTGGGTCAGCCCGGCGGTGGTCAGCGCCTTGCCGAGCCGGCCGGCGACCGCCGCCATGGTCCGGCGTACGCCGTCGAGGCCCCCACCCCGGTTGATCGCCTCGGTCCGGGCATCGGCGACGGAGAGTCGGGCGGCCACCCAGACATCCCGGCGGAAGGCGGCCGGCGCGCCCGGGTTCGGGTACCAGACCAGGCTGCGCACGACCACCTGGGTGGACGAGGCCGGGCCGGTGAACCCGGTCAGCACCCGCACCACGTCGTCGATCGACGACCCGCGCAGCGGTCCCGACGATCCGTCCGGTGGGGTCACCACACAGGCGACGAACCAGCCCCGGTCGTCCTGTCCCAGGCCCAGCCGGTTGCCCCGATCCTCGAACCCGCCGACGGTCAGATCCGGCGCCAACGCGGCCAGCCGTGGGTCGGCCGCCCCCGGGGACAGCGCGGCCCGACGGGCGGCCTGGCCGCGCTGCTTGAGGCGGCGGCGCAGGGTCAGGTCCTCGTACCACCAGCGGCCACCCCGCCGGGCGAAGGTTGCCAGCACCACGAGGAGCACCAGCGCGCCGACGGCGCCGGTCAACCAGATCGGCCCGCCCGACACCGTGCCCACGATCAGCACGCCGAGCTCCAGGACGACGAGCTGGCCAACGGCCACCGGACCGAGCCGGCCCCGGCGCCGCCGGTCGACCCGCGCACCGACCGGCGCGACCACCTCGCGACCGCGTGCCGCCTCAATCTGGGTCATCGCTGCGCTTCCTCCTCTGAACGGGGTCGCCGACGTCCGACGCCGGCCGACGGGCGGCAGGCGGCAGGCGGCGGGTCGCCGGGGGCCCTTATCGTAGAGAAACCCGAGCCGCCCGGCCGAGCCGTTCGTCCCGGGACCCCCACCCCGCCGGAGGTAGTGCATGCGGACCCGCCGTGACCAGGTTCAGGCGTACCGGTTCGTCACCCGCCGCATCGTCTCGGCTCTGCTGTCGGGCGATCCGGAGACCACCGACCTGCCGATGCGGCGACTGGGCCTGGCGATCTTCGGTAGCACCATGGTGGCGGCCATCGTCCTCGCGGGGGCGGGCGTGTACGGCCTGATGACCAAGGGCGGCGCCCCGCTCGAGGCGAACACCCTCGTGATCGAGAAGGAGACCGGGGCGACCTACGTCTTCGTCGATGGTCGGTTGTATCCGACGCTCAACTACACCTCGGCCCGGCTGATCCTCGGCGACGCTGCCCCGCCGACCCGGTCGATGTCACAGGCGTCCATCCGGGAGCGGCCCCGTGGCCGTACGGTCGGCATCGTCGGTGCCCCCGACGACCTGCCTGACCGTTCGTCGCTGGTCGGTCTACCGTGGTCGGTCTGCAACACCCCGGACCCGGTGGACCCGCGCCGGTCGACCACCCGGCTGGTCGTCAACCAGCACTTCTCCGGCGGATCGCCGCTCGGCAGCCAGGCGCTCCTGGTCGCGGTCGGCGGCCAGCGCTACCTGCTGTCCGGGAACGCCCGGATGCAGGTCCTCGGCAGCGGCGCGGCGATCGCCGCGCTGAAGATGGCCTCAGTTCGGCCGATCGAGGTCGGCGAGCAGTTGATCAACGCGGTGCCCGCCGGGCCGCGACTGAAGGAGCCGTTCATCCCCGGCGACAAGGAGCGGAGCCGGCTGTCGATCGGCACCGGGCCGGCCTGGGTCGGGCAGATCTTCCGCGCCGCCGACCAGCACTACGTGCTGACCCGGGACGGCCTGGTGTCGATCGGTGAGATCACCGCGCTGCTGCTGCGACGCGACGGCGGCGGGGTCAAGGACATCACCCCTGAGCAGGCAGGGCGGGTGCTCAGCGAGCAGCGGATCGAGGACGAGGGCATGCCGCAGAAGCTGCCCGAGCTGCGGCAGACGGGGCCGGGGCGGGCGTCGGTCTGCGCGACGTACCGGGCGGGTTCGGCGGGCGGGCCGCCGACGACGACGATCGAGGTGTTCGACCGTACGCCGCCGGAGCTGTCGCCGACCGCGCCCGGCTCGATCGAGGTGCGCCAGAGCGGGCGGGACGCCGTCCGGACCGCCGAGCGGGTGGTCCTGCCGGGCGGCAAGGGTGCCCTGGTGAAGGCGATGTCCGGCGTCGGCGAGGGTGGGCAGGGGACGGGCGCTTCCACCGTCTACCTGATCACCTCCCAGGGCATCCGCTATCCGCTCGGCACCCGTTCCGGCGACGCGGTGACCGCCCTGGGCTACGGCGGAGTGGCCCCGCTCTCCGTCCCGGCTTCGTTGCTGGCGCTGATCCCGACCGGGCCGACCCTGGAAGCGGACGCGGCGCGGAACTACTTCGACCCCGACTCGCCCTCCGCCGCCCGGTCCGGGCAACCCAGGCCGTCGGGCTCCGACCGGCCGGAGCCGAGCGGCGGGCCGACGCGGACCGAGGGGACAGCCGGACCGAGGCCCACCGCCTCCAGCCAGCCGGTGCCGGACGGGTCGAATCCGTCCACGGTGGCTGATTCGACCGTCGGGCCGACGGTCGATTGATCACCGGGTCGCCGGACCCACTCGATTCCATTACGCTGAGGCTCGCGACTAGTGCCACGACGACAACGGGGATGCTGTCATGGGTGTGAAGACCAGGGTCGACGTTCTGTCCTTGGAGGATTTCCACCAACGACTGGCCGCCCGGATCACCGAGGCTGACCAGTTGCTCAAGAAGCTGAACACCGAGCTGCAGTGCCGGCCGCCCGCGCTCGGCTCGTTCGCCGACGCGGTGAGCAGCACGCGTCAGTACACCAACCTGCACGGCCGCTACGTCGACCGGGTCGAACGGCTCCGGAAGTCCCTGGTGGCGGTCCAGGAAGCGACGCAGAAGATCCTCGACAACTACCGCACGACCGAGGCGCGGAACGCGGCCAACGCCGCCGACATCGCCCAGGTGCTCGGTAACATCGACGATTCGCTCGGTCTGGAGGGGAGCCCCCGTGTCTGACGAGTACGTACAGCGCTACCAGCCGGTCAGTCATGAGCAGCTCTACCAGGGCGTGCAGTCCGGGAACGCGGATCAGGTCGACACCCTCGCCGCCGAGTGGAGTTCGATGAAGGACACCGTCGACGGGCTGGGCCGTGCCCTGCGCGAGGATCTGGACGCCCTCGATCGGACCTGGGCCGGTGACGCCGGTGACGAGTTCCAGCGGCGGGTGGGCCTGGTGGTGCGGTACTCCACCAGCCTGGCCTCCGGGATGAGCTCGGTCCACGAGGGGCTGTCGCTGATCTCGGAGCCGCTGCGCTCCGCGAAAAAGGAATCCGAGAGCCCGGACGAGACCGACGACCACGACAAGGCGGTCAGCGGCGCCGCGAAGGGCTCGCTCTTCGGCCCGGCCGGGGCCGTCATCGGCGCGATCGCCGGCCACCAGCAGGACGAGGAGGAGAGGGAAAAGGCGCACCAGCGGATGGTGAAGGTGGTGGCCGAGTTGGCCGCCAGCTACGACGTCTCCACCTTCGACCGGTGGAACCCGCCGGATCCGCCGCCGGTGGGCACCCCGGGTGGGGTGGATGACAACTCGTCCGCCCCGCGCAGCGGGCCGGGCGCGAGCGCCCCCGCCAACCTGCCCCGCAGCGGTTCCCCGGCGCACACCGGCACCAGTCGGGCCCACGACCCGGGTGCGGGCAGCCACCACGCCGCGTTCGACGAGGACGACCCGCTGCAGGACTCGGGCTCCGAGTTCGTCGCCGGGCCGACCGGCCCTGGGTCGGGTACGTCGCTGGCCGGAGCTGACCTGTCGCTCGGCGCCGGTGCGCTGCTCACCGGGTGGACGGCCGGTGCCGGCGGCATGGTCGCCAGCACGGCCCGGGGTACCCGGGCTGCCGGTGCAGGTACCGGTGCGCTGTCGGGTTTCTCGACGGCGATACCGACCGGTGGGGTGCTCGGTGCCGGCGGAGCCGGTTCCACCCAGATGGGCCGTCCCGCTGTCAGTGGCGCCGGGCTGGATGGCCGGACCGCGACCGGCACCAGCCGGGCCGACGCGAGCCGGCCGGGCGCGGCTGGTGCGGGGGAGCGGTCGGCGGCGGGCGGTCGTTCGGGTGCGGCCGGGGCGACGCGTCCCGGGGTGCTCGGTGGTGCCGCCTCTTCCACCGGGGACGACGACGAGTCGACCACCCGGAGCACCTGGCTGACCGAGGACGACATGGACTGGCGGGGCGGCGCGGGCAGCACCCCGCCCGTTCTCGGCCTGGACGGTCACTGACACACCCGGCGGGCTCCCGCCGTGCTCCGGTCCGTGGCTCGATCCGTGCGGCGGGGCCGACGCCAGCCCGCTCCGGTGGGGCCGGCCCTGACCATGCGGGCGTCGTCCACTAGGGATGGACGTCACGTCCCGGGGGGCAGCGGGAACGGTGGCTCCGTCGCTACCGTTTTCCACTGTTGGAGCCCCCGGAAGGACAGCACGTGGACGAACAGGTCAACACCCTCGCGCCGGCCGAGACCGAGACCACCGCCCGGGAGCCGGCCGACACCGGCTCGGCGGTGCCGGCGGACGCCCCGAGGGGCGAACACGCCGACGGCGACCCCGACCCCGAGGAAGGTCCTGACGGCGACCCGGAGGACGGTGGCCGCTGGCGCCCCCTGCTGCGGATGCTGACCGTGCTCGGCGTGGTGGCCGTACTGGTGGGGGCGCTGGTCGGGCTCGGGCTGCGATACGACGTGGCGGGCCGGTTGTTGGCACCCGACCGGACCGCCTCCGCCCGGGTCGGGGGCTGCCTGGCACGCCTGCCCGACGTCACCGAGAGCGGGCACCACCGGGCTGCGACGGCGCGGGTCGTCGACTGCTCCTCCCCCGAGGCCGCCTACGACGTGGTCGGGCGGCTCGACGGGCAGAGCGAGGAGCAGGCACGCGACGGCCGTCAGTGCGAGCCCTTCGTCGCCCGGGGCGGCGCCTACTACACGTACAGCAGCGTCCCGGCGGACGGGACCGGCTATCTGCTCTGCCTCGTCCCCCAGAGCTGATCCGGCCTGACCTGGCGAACCCGCGTGAACGGGAGGTGAATACCACTCGCCGTGCGTCTTCCCCGAGCCGCCCGGCGCGTGGCAGGCTACCGGCACGTAACAGTGCGAACAGCCAATGATGACTGACCGCTAGGAGGACAGCCGATGGGCGAGATGGTGAGCTACCGCCGCGACGGGGCGAGGAGCGCGGGATATCTCGCGATACCCTCCGACGGTGCGACCAGCCCGGCGGTCATCGTCATCCAGGAACGCTGGGGTCTCGTCCCGCACATCACCGGGGTCGCGGACCGGTTCGCCGAGGCCGGGTTCGTCGCCCTCGCGCCGGACCTCTACCACGGCGCGTCGACCGAGGACGCCGACGAGGCGAAGCGGCTGATGATGGCGCTGCGGATGGACGACGCGGCGGGCGAGATCGCCGCCGCCGCCGACTACCTCGCCGGCCGTTCCGAGGTCGCCGGCAAGGTCGGGTGCGTCGGATTCTGCGCCGGTGGCAGCCTGGCACTCTGGTCGGCCACCATCTCCGACCGGATCGTCGCCACCGTCGGCTTCTACCCCATGCTCCCGTGGGAGCGGATGCGCCCGGAGTGGAGCGACTACGCCGGCAAGAGCGCGGTCATCCATTGCGCGGAGGCGGACGGCACCTCCGCCGCCGAGGGTGTGCAGACCGCCCGGCAGGCCATCGAGGCGGCCGGCGGCACCTGCGTCCTCCACGACTACCCGGGCACCGCGCACTCGTTCTTCGACGACGACCGGCCGGAGGCGTTCGACCAGCGGGCCGCCGTCAGCGCTTGGGCCCGCACCCTCGAACTGTTCCGGGCGAAGCTTGGCTGAGCCCCGTACCCCAGGTGAGGTGGTCGCCCGCGCAGCGCGGGCGACCGACCTGGCCGACCTCGACGGCGCGGTCGGCGACTGCTTCGCCTGCCCGCGCCTGGTCGACTGGCGCGAGGACGTCGCCCGAACGAAGCGGGCGGCCTTCCGCGACCAGGAGTACTGGGGGCGGCCCGTGCCCGGCTTCGGCGCCGCCGACGCGCGGATCGGGATCCTCGGCCTGGCCCCCGCCGCGCACGGCGGCAACCGCACCGGGCGGATCTTCACCGGGGACCGCTCCGGCGACGTGCTCTTCGCCGCCTTGCACCGGGCGGGGTTGGCCAACCAGCCGACCAGCGTCGCCGCCGACGACGGGCTCGACCTGCGGGACACCCGGATCTTCGCTGCCGTGCGCTGTGCACCGCCTGACAACAAGCCCACCCCGGCCGAGCGGGACACCTGCGCGCCGTGGCTGCACCGCGAGGTAACGCTCATCAGGCCCACCCTGCGCGTCGTGGTGGCGCTCGGCGCGTTCGCCTGGGCTGCGTGGTGGCCGACGCTGCGCGAGGTGTACGGCGTTCCCCCGCCCAGCCCGCGACCGGCGTTCGGCCATGGGGCACACTGGTTCGGCACGACCGCACCGGCACTGCTGGGGTGTTACCACGTCAGTCAGCAGAACACCTTTACCGGGCGGTTGACGCCGGGGATGCTGGACGACGTGCTCTCCCGGGCGAAGCAGTTGGCCGGAGTGGACTGACGGCGTGGGGCGGTGGCGATGGACCTCAGCGTGCTGCGCAGGTGGTGGCCGATCGGGGCGGTGACCGCCCTGCTCGCCGCCGCAGCCCTGGCCGCCGGCCACTCGACGCTCGGTGCCAGCCGCATCCCGCCCGCCGCCGAGAACATCCCGTACGTGCCGGATTACCCGTCGGTTGAGCCACCGCCCTCGATCCCAGCCGAGCCCCGCGACGCCGGTGAGGCCACCCGCGCGCACATCCCCGAGTGGATCGGCACCGCCGCGATGGCCCTGCTCGGCCTGGCGATCGCCGTCGCGCTCGGCTACCTGACCTGGATGCTGGTCCGGGGGGCGGCCCGACGCACCACCCGGGCGTTGCCGTCGGGCCGGGCACGGCGCACCGCCGAGGGGACCGCCCGGGAGGTGGTCGCCGCGCTCGACGCCGGCCTGGTCGAGCTGGACGACGCCGACATCGACCCGCGCACCGCCGTGATCGCCTGCTGGGTGCGCCTGGAGGAGGCCGCCGACGCGGTCGGGGTGGCGCGGCGGACCGGGGACACCTCCACAGACCTGGTCACCCGTCTGCTGCGCGGCGACCCCGACGCCGGGATCCCGGCGATCGTCAGCGCTGACGTGCTGGCCGAGTTCGCCCACGTCTACCGGGAGGCCCGGTACGCCACCCGCCCGATCGACGAGCGCACCCGCGACCAGGCCCGGGCCGCGCTACGCCGGCTGCACGGCGAGCTGACCGCGGTGGCCGCCGGGGCGCCGGTGGAGGGGGCGTCGGCGTGAGTGCCAGCATCGAGGACCTGCTCACCTTCGAGGAGGAGCCGGCCATCCAGGAGGAGGCCGCCCGGGGCGGTCGGGTCAAGCAAGCCCTGAAGACCCTCGCGGTGGCCGCGGCGCTGACGGCGGTGGTGGTAGCCGGGTTACGTACGGTCGGCCTTCAGCTCTCGCTGTGGGTGGTCGTCACCGGGGTGCTCGCGCTGCTCGCCGTCCGCCGGGTCACCGCCGCGCTCGCCCCGCCGCCCCGGCCCCGGGCGGGGGCGGCGGCCGGGATGTCCTCCGGCGAGGAGGACGGCCAGTACCACTGGGCCGCCCGGGACGCGCTGCGCGCCGCGATCAACGGCTGGGAACGGCCGCTGGACTGGTCGGCGAACAACCCGGACCGGTTCGCCGACCGGGTTCTGCCCCGCCTCGGCGAGCTGGCCGACGAGCGGCTGCGTCAGCGGCACGGCGTGACCCGCGAGTCCGACCCGGCCCGCGCCCGCGCCCTGCTCTCCGACCGGCTCTCGACGTTCCTCGACACCCCACCCCGTCGTACCCCGTCGCCGCGCGCCCTCGCGGCGATCGTCGCCGAACTGGAGAAGATTTGATGAACGACGTGGACCGCACCGTGCCCGTCGCCGAGGTCGGCCGCCTGGCCCGGGCGGTGCTGGACGCGGTCGGCTCGGTCGTGGTCGGCAAGCGGGACGCCCTGGAGCTGGTCCTCGCCGGCATTCTCGCCGGTGGCCACGTGCTGCTGGAGGACCTGCCCGGCCTGGGCAAGACGCTGACCGCCCGCTGTTTCGCCCAGGCCCTGGGGCTGGACTTCCGCCGCCTCCAGTTCACCCCCGACCTGCTCCCCGCCGACGTCACCGGCTCGTTCCTGTACGACCAGCGCACCGGCGACTTCTCGTTCCGCGCCGGCCCGCTCTTCACCAATCTGCTGCTCGCCGACGAGATCAACCGGACACCCCCGAAGACCCAGTCGGCGCTGCTGGAGGCGATGCAGGAGAAGCAGGTCTCGGTGGAGGGCGTCACGTACCGGCTGGACGAGCCGTTCCACGTGCTGGCCACCGCCAACCCGATCGAGTACGAGGGGACGTACCCGCTGCCGGAGGCGCAGCTCGACCGGTTCCTGCTGCGGGTGTCGTTCGGCTACCCCGACCACGACGAGGAGTGGGAGGTGCTGCGCCGGCGGATCGCCCGTCGCCGCGAGGAGGCCGAGATCAAGCCGGTCGTCGACGCCGCCACCCTGCGGTCCATGCAGGCCGCGCTGGAGGACGTGGTGGTGGAGGACTCCATCGGCCGGTACATCGTGCAGGTGACCGCGGCCACCCGGGAGCACCCGTCGGTGCTGGTCGGGGCCTCGCCGCGCGGCTCGCTGGCGCTGCTGCTGCTGGCCCGGGCCCGGGCGGTCTTTGCCGGCCGGGACTACGTGGTGCCGGAGGACGTCAAGGAGGTGGCCGCGCCGGCCCTGGCGCACCGGATCACGCTGCGCCCGGAGATGTGGCTGCGCCGCGTCGACCCGTCCTTCGTGGTCGGTGAGGTGCTCGACCAGACCCCCGCCCCGGCCAGCGGCGCGCTTCCGAGCCACGCCGCCGGACGGCCGGGGCGCTGACGGCCGTGCCCACCTCGCAGGGGCAGCAGCCGGCGACGGGCTGGGCGCCCACCCGGGCGCTCGGCCGGGCGGTGTTGCTCACCGGCCTGCTGCTGATCGCCGGGGTGCTGCTCGGCCGGGTCGACCTGGTCGTGCTGGCCGTCCCGTTCGCGCTGGGCACCGCGTACGCGCTGCGCCGCCGGCCCACCGCCGGGCCGCAGCTCTGGATCACCACCGACGCCGAGCACCTGGTGGAGGGGGGAGCGTTCACCGGGACGGTCACCGTCGGCAACCCCGACACCGTGGGGTACGACGTGGCAGTGGTGCGGACCCGGGTCTCGCCCTGGCTGCTGGTCGAGCGCGCCCAGGTCGGCGGGGCCCGGGTCGACCTGTCCCGCAGCGGGGTGGACCGGCCCTTCGTGACCGTCGTCGACACCGGCACCGCCGTGGACCTGGAGCTGATTGGCAAGGCCCGGCGCTGGGGCCGGCACCCCGTCGGCCCGGCCGGCGTCCGGGTGGCCGCCGCCGGGGGCCTGCTGGTGTCCCGGGCCGCGATCATGGAGCCGGTCCGCGTCGGGGTGTACCCGAGGACGGAGCCGTTCGAGGCGGCGGAGGTGATGCCCCGGGCGGCCGGCCTGGTCGGCGCGCACCACTCCCGTCGCCCCGGCGAGGGCGGCGAGCTGGCCGGCGTGCGGGTCTTCGGCCCCGGCGACCGGCTGCGCCGCATCGACTGGCGGGTGTCGCTGCGGGCCCGGCAACTGCACGTGGCGGCCACCCTGTCGGACCGGGACGCCGAGGTGGTGATCCTGCTCGACGTGCTCGCCGAGGCGGGCCGCTCCGGGGGCGTCGGCGGGGCAGCCTCGGTGCTCGACACCACGGTCCGCGCCGCCGCCGCGATCGGCGAGCACTACCTGCACCGGGGCGACCGGGTGGCGATGCTGGAGTACGGGCCGGCGGCCCGCCGGCTGCGCCCGGCAACCGGCCGTCGGCAATACCTCACGCTGTTGGAGTGGCTGCTCGACGTGCGCGCCGAGGCGTCCCCGCATGGGTCGTACGACCAGGTTTTCGGGCCGCACCTGCTCTCCTCGGACGCGTTGGTGGTGGTGCTCACCCCGCTGCTGGACGAGCGCTCCGCCCAGATGTTGGCCCGGATGGCCCGTTCCGGGCGGTTCGTGCTGGCGGTGGACACGCTCCCGGCCGACCTTCAGCCCCCGGGCCGGGGGCGGGGTTGGGCGGAGGTGGCGTTCCGGCTGTGGCGGCTGGACCGGGACACGATGATCGGGCAGCTCCGGGAGCACGGCGTGCCGGTGGTCCCCTGGGCCGGCGCGGGCAGCCTCGACCAGGTCCTGCGGGACGTGTCCCGACTCGCCACCGCACCCCGGGTGGGTGCCCGGTGAGGGCAGCGACGACGGGAGGGCGGAACGGGTGAATCCGGTCGAGGTGGTGACGAACCGCACCCGGGCGGTGCGGACTGCGGTGCTCCGGGTGAGCGCAGCCCCGCTGGTGGTCCGTGCCGGGATCTTCGGCACGGTGCTGGCCGGCCTGCTGCTGGCGTACCCGGCGCAGGCCCTCACCGCTCGGCCGCTGGCCGCCTTCGTGCTGGTGTCGCTGCTGCCGGCGGTCGGGCCGCGCCGGGTCTGGCCGACCTTCGCCGCCCTGGTCACCGTGGGCGGGTGGCTGCTGGCCACCGAGGGGTACGGGCGGCCCATCGCGCTGTGGCGGCTGCTCGCCGTGGCGGTGGCGCTCTACCTGGCCCACTCGCTCTGCGCGCTGGCCGCCCTGCTGCCGTACGACGCGGTGGTGGACCCGGAGCTGGTGGTGCGCTGGCTCACCCGGGCCGGCGGGGTGCTGCTCGCCTCGGCGGTGCTCGGGGTGCTCCTGGTCGAGGTCTCCGACGTCGGCGCCGACCGCGGCTTCCTCGCCCTTACCGTCGTGGGACTGTTGGTCGCGGTGGTGCTCAGCGCGCTGCTGGGCTGGTTGTTACGTCGCAGCTAGCGGGATGCCGAAGCACGTAGCGCAGTTCACAGGTGTTGTGCTCGGTCACAGAAGGGGGTCTCGGACGGGATTACCGGAGCCACCCGGGGAAAGATGGATACGTGAATCCGAAGCGGATCCTTGTCGTCGGTGCCGGGCACGTCGGTCTCTACGCCGCCCTGCGCCTGTCGAAGAAGCTCTCCTCCAGTGAGGCCGAGGTCGTCGTCGTCGACCCGCAGCCCCACATGACGTACCAGCCGTTCCTTCCGGAGGCGGCGGCGGGCAACATCTCCCCCCGGCACTCCGTGGTGCCGCTGCGGCGGGAGTTGCGCAGGTGCAAGTTGGTGGCGGGCACGGTCACGCGGATCGAGCACGACCGCAAGGTGGCCACCGTGCAGCCGATCAGCGGCCCGACCACGGAGATCGCCTACGACCACGTGATCGTGGCCCCCGGCGCGGTCTCCCGGACGCTGCCGATTCCCGGCCTGCACGAGCGCGGCATCGGGTTCAAGACCATCGGCGAGGCCATCTACCTGCGCAACCACGTGCTGGACCGGCTCGACGTGGCAGCCGTCACGCCGGATCCGGACGTCCGGCGTAGCGCGTTGACCTTCACCTTCGTCGGCGGCGGGTACGCGGGCATCGAGGCGCTGGCCGAGATGGAGGACATGGCCCGGGACGCCCTGCGCTACTACCCGGAACTCAAGCCGGAGGACATGCGCTGGGTGCTGGTCGAGGCGACCCAGCGGGTGCTGCCCGAGGTCGACCGGGACATGGGTGCCTACACGGTGCAGCAGCTGCTCAAGCGGAACATGGACATCCGGCTGGACACCCGCCTGGAGTCCTGCGTCGACGGGCTGGTCAAGCTCTCCGACGGCGACAGTTTCCGCTCCGACACCATTGTCTGGACGGCCGGCGTGAAGCCGTCGCCGATGCTCGACGCCACCGACCTTCCCCGCGACGACCGCCGCCGGGTCACCTGCCTGCCCACCCTCCAGGTCGTCGACGGCGACCAGGTGGTCGAGGGCGCGTGGAGCGCCGGTGACTGCGCGGCGGTGCCGGACCTGACCAAGGAGCCGGGCAACTTCTGCTCGCCGAGCGCCCAGCACGCGGTGCGCCAGGCCGCCCGGATGGCCGACAACATCGCGAACGTGATCCGTGGGCGGGAGCCGGTCGAGTACAAGCACAAGCACGCGGGCAGCGTGGCCAGCCTCGGCCTGTACAAGGGTGTCGCCCAGGTGTACGGCATCAAGATGACCGGCCTGCCCGCGTGGTTCATGCACCGGACGTACCACATGAGCCGGATCCCGTCGTTCAACCGCAAGATCCGGGTGGTGGCCGACTGGACGCTGGCGTTCTTCCTCAAGCGCGAGGTGGTGGCGCTCGGCCAGCTGCACGACCCGCGCGAGGAGTTCGTCGAGGCGTCCCAGCCGGCGGCCCCCCGCAGCTGATCGCCCAAAGAAGGGCCCCTCGCCGCCGAGGGGCCCTTCTTTGCGGGGCGGGTCCTCAGACCCGCCAGATCCAGGCGTCGGCGATCCGGGTGGACGGGCCGTAGAGCTGATCCAGGGTGGCCCGCAGGTCATCGGCGTGCGGCGTCCGGTCGGCCAGGGCGAAACAGGACGCGTCCCAGTGGTCGGCGTCCCGCCCCGCCTGCTGGCGTTCCGCGTCGCCGACCACTGGTCGGCCGCCCTGCTTTGCCACGCCCGTGAGCAGCGCCGACGTCGGCCGCTTCCAGGTACCCATGGTGGCGGTGCCGTCGCGCCCGTACGGGCCGATGAAGAAGCCCTCCGGCAGGCCGAAGGCCGCGTCGGCGGCGGTGGCCCAGCGCATCGGCCAGGGATCCTTCGGGGTGGGCAGGGGCACGGGCACCAGCACCCCGCCGGGGCGGACGCACTCCCGCCAGTGCCCGCCGGTGACGAACGCCGGCAGTGCCGGGCGGTCGGCGGTGGGCAGCGGCGCCGGGAGGACCGGCAGCAGCGCGACCCCGACCGCCATCGGGACCAGCCGACGGGCGCGCCCGGTGCCGCGCTGCGCCCGGTCCACGGCCAGCACCAGCAGCGTCGCGATCACCGGCAGCACCGCCAGGGCGAACCGCATCGGCAGCGCCCCGTCCACGACCGGAACGCCCTTGAGCAGGTGGTACGGGCCGGGAACGGCGGTCCGTACGCCGTCGAGGAGCACGGTCGGGCCGAGGGAGAGCGCACCCATCACCAGCGCGCCGGCCACGCAGGCGATCACCAGCGGGCGGCGGCCCAGCCAGACCGCGCAACCCAGGGCCACCAGCAGCAGCGGCCAGCCGAGGAACGTGTTGTATTCCGCCGGGCCGGTGGTGAGCCGGGCGGCCTCGTCGTCGCCGAGGATCGACAGCGGGGAGAGGGCCCACCAGCTGCGCAGGTCGGCCGAGAAGTATTCCGGGCTGAATATCCCGTCGGCGACGCCCATCGGCCCGGCGAACTGGAACCACAGCGGGTACGCCACCGCGAGCAGGGCCAGGCCGGTGGCGAGCAGTATCCCGCCGGCGAAACCGGGCAGCGCCCGGCGTAGCAGTTCCCGGTCGGCCACGGCGTACGCGACGGCCATCACCAGCAGCGTCACCGCGCAGAGGAACAGCACCTCCTCGCCGACGAAGACCTGCACGCCGGCCACGGCGGCGAGGCCGAGGGCGGAGGTGAGCATCCGCCGCTGATCGGCGCGACCCCCGGCGCGGCCCGAGGTGCGACCCCCGGCGCGGCCCGAGGTGCGACCCCCGCCCCGCTGGCCGGGGGCGGTCGGCCGGGCCAGCGGGTCGGCGGCGCGCAGCAGCCGGACCACCAGCCAGACGATCACCGGCACCAGCCACTGCGCGGTCATGTGCAGGTGGCTGTTGGTCTGCGCGACCATCCCGGGGCCGAAGCCGCAGAGCCCCGCGCCGAGCGCGGCCGCCACCGGGTGGGCCCGCAGGAGCCGGGTGAAGAGCAGGTGCCAGGCCACGGCGGTGCCGGCCAGGTTGAGCCCGGCGAGCAGGGCGAAGGTGACCGGCGCACCGAACAGCAGGGTCACCGGGGCGAACAGGACGCCGAGCGCGATGACCGTCGTGTTGGCCATCAGGTTCACCCCGTCCGGGGCGTTGAGCCGGTCGCTGAGCAGACCGAAGTCGCCGAGCAGGGCGCGCGAGTCGACGGCCAGGAACCACTCGTAGAGGGCCTGGTCCGCCGGGTTGAGCGCCAGCACCCGGCCGGACGGGTCCGGCCACAGCCCGTGGGTGAGCCAGCCCGCCAGGGCCGTGAAGAGCAGCGCCACGACCAGGTCGCCCCGGTGCCGCCCGGCGGCCCGCCGCAGCCGGGCCCACCGGGCGTCGGCCGGGGCCGGGACGCCGGAGCGGGGGGCCGCACCGGGGGCGGCGTCGGGGGCCGTGGGGGCTGCGCTGCTCACGGCCTCGACCCTAGTGCGGGGGTGCCCACGAGGTACGCCGGGTCGTCACGCAACCGCTACGGTGGCACTGCACGGGCGTGTCGGTGTCGACGCGCGTGCCACCCGCCCGGGTGGTGGAACGGCAGACACGGCCGCCTTAAAAGCGGCTGCCGCAAGGCGTGCGGGTTCGAGCCCCGCCCCGGGCACATGAGTTCAGCTTCACGTCGACGGCGTCGAGGCATCGGGCCGGGGCGTCCGGGCCGGTGCGCAGGGCTTCGCGGGGCCGTCGCCGCCCTGCTCCTGCTCGCCCCGCTCGCGGCCTGCTCGCCGAACGGGGATCCGCCCGCGCCGACGCCGGGATCGACGCCCGGAGGCACGGCCACCGCGCCGGCGAGCCCGACCGCCGGGGCCGCGCCGGCCCCCTCGGCGCAGCCGGAGTTCGCCCGGCTCGAAGCGGACTTCGACGCCCGGCTCGGCGTCTACGCCGTCGACACCGGCACCGGCCGCACCGTCGCGCACCGGGCCGACGAGCGTTTCGCCTACGCCTCGACGTTCAAGGCGCTCGCCGTCGCGGCGGTGCTGGCGGCGACGACCCCCGCCGAGCTGGACCAGGTGGTCCGCTACACCCGGGCCGACCTGGTGACGTACTCGCCGATCACCGAGCGGCACGCGGGGAAGGGGATGCCCCTGCGCGACCTGGCGGAGGCCGCCGTGCGCTACAGCGACAACACCGCCGGTAACCTGCTGCTGGCGCGGCTGGGCGGCCCGGCCGGCTTCGCGCGGGCGCTGCGCGGCCTCGGCGACCGGGTGACCAACCCGGTGCGCAACGAACCTTCCCTCAACGAGGCGGCCCCGGGCGACGAGCGCGACACGAGCACCCCCCGGGCGCTCGCCACCGACCTGCGGGCGTACGTCCTCGGCGACGCGCTCGCCGCCGACGACCGCGCGTTGCTCATCGGGTGGCTCAGGACGAACACGACCGGGGACGGGCTCGTCCGGGCCGGTGTCCCGGCCGGCTGGCAGGTCGGCGACAAGACCGGCTCCGGCGGCTACGGCACCCGCAACGACATCGCCGTCGTCTGGCCTCCCGGCGGCGCTCCCATCGTGCTGGCGATCCTCTCCAGCCGCGACGAGGCCGACGCCGAGTACGACGAGAAGCTGATCGCCAGGGCCACGGAGGCGACGGTCGACGCCCTGCGCCGGTAGGCGGGCCGGACACTCTCAGCTTTCCTTCAGCTTGGTGATCAGCGGCGATCCGGCCCCGGGCCGTACCCTGGAAGGGCACGTAGACGTGCGACGACCCCCTGAGGGAGGCCAGACAGTGAAGACCTCGAACCCGGTGCTCGCCCGGCTCGGCCAAGCGGCCGAGCGGGAGCGGGCCGCCGGGTACGCCCCGGCCGGGCCCTACGGGCAGCCCGGCTATCCGCAACAGTACCCGGGCGCACCGGGCCACCCGGCCGCCCCGCCCACCGTGACGCCGATGTCGATCGACGACGTGGTGGTCAAGACCGTCACCCTGCTGGGCATCCTCGGCATCTCCGCCGCGGCCGCCTGGGTGCTCGTCCCGGACGCGCTGCTCGGCGTCGCGTGGATCGGCGCGGCGGTGGTCGGCCTCGTGCTCGGCCTGATCATCTCGTTCTCCAAGATGGCGAACCCGGCGCTGGTCGTCGCGTACGCCGTCGTCGAGGGCGTCTTCGTCGGCATGATCAGCAAGACGTTCAATTCGCTCTACGACGGCATCGTGCTCCAGGCCGTGGTGGCCACCTTCGGCGTCTTCTTCCTGATGGCCATGCTCTACAGGGCGCGGGTCATCCGGGCGACGCCGAAGTTCGTCCGCGGCATGGTCGCGGCGATGGTCGGCCTGTTCGCGGTGATGATGATCAACCTGGTGCTGTCGCTGTTCGGCGTGAACACCGGCCTGCGCGACGGCAGCCCGCTGGCCATCGGCTTCAGCCTGGTCTGCATCGTGGTGGCGTCGCTGAGCTTCGTGCTCAGCTTCGACGAGATCGAGCAGGGCGTCCGGATGGGCCTGCCCCAGCGTTACTCCTGGACCGCGGCGTTCGGCATCCTGGTCAGCCTGGTCTGGCTCTACGTCGAGATCCTGCGCCTGCTGAGTTTCTTCCAGGGCGACGACTGACCTGCGCCGCCGACGACTGCGCCCGCCCCCGCGACCTGCGGCGGCGGGCGCCGTCGTCTCGGCGCCCGCCCTTCTGCCTCCCTCCCGCCCGTCCGGGCCGCGCCGGACCCGGCGTTTGCCCGCCGCCGCCGACCCCGCCGGGGCAGAGTGACTGCGAGAGGGGTACGTCGGTCAGGAGGTGGCGGTGCGCAGTTCCAACCCGGTGCTGACCCGGCTGGACGACACCCTCCGGCGGGAACGCCAGGTGCTCGGGTCTGGCGGCACCGAGACGATGACCGTCGACGACGTGGTGGTACGCACCGTCGGGCTGCTGCTGCTCACGGTCGCCACGGCGGCGGTGGCCTGGTCGTTGGTCCCGCAGGCGGTGTGGATCTCCGCCGCGCTGGCCGGCTCGGCGCTGGCCACGATCGCCCTGGCGCTGGTCATCTCGCTGCGCGGCAGCACCAACCCGGTTCTGATCGCCGGCTACGCGGTGCTCCAGGGGCTGCTGCTCGGGGTGGCCAGCCGGGCGTTCGAGCTGGTCTACCCGGGGATCGTGGTGCAGGCGGTGACGGGCACCTTCGGCGTCTTCCTCGGCATGGCCCTGCTGTACCGCTTCCGGGTGGTCCGGGCCACCCCGCGACTGGCCCGGCTGGTCGCCGGCACCCTGATCGGGATCGTCGCGATCAGTGTGGTCAACCTGGTCGCCTACCTGGTCACCGGCCGGCAGGGGCTGGAGGTGTACAGCCTGACCGCCGAGGTCGGCTGGCTGGCGTACGTCTTCTCGGTGGTGGCGATCCTCGCTGGCGCGTTCAGCTTCATCCTCGACTTCGACCTGGTCGAACGGTCGGTCCGCGCCGAGTTGCCCCGCCGGTACGCCTGGTACTGCGCGTTCGGGCTGCTCGCCGGCCTGGTCTTCCTCTACTGGCAGCT
The DNA here is from genome assembly GCF_033804645.1 of Micromonospora sp. RTGN7. Classification (NCBI taxonomy): domain Bacteria; kingdom Bacillati; phylum Actinomycetota; class Actinomycetes; order Micromonosporales; family Micromonosporaceae; genus Micromonospora; species Micromonospora sp. RTGN7. The sequence continues at coordinate 334,132 of NZ_JAPZLF010000004.1, forward strand.
GCTGCGCCTGCTCAGCTACCTGCGCCGCTGACTGCTGACTGCTGACTGCTGAGCGGAGGGCCGCAGTCCTTTCGTAGACTCGGTACGGTGAGCGCAGCGGAACTGGGCCGGGCGGTGGAACTGCTGGTCCGTCAGGTCGGGCACTGGCAGCAGCCACGCTGGGCGGCGGTCGCCGACGGCGGCAACGTGTCCCGGGCCGACCTGGTGCACCGGCTGGTGCAGGAGATCGCGAACCTCGACGCGGACGCCGAGGGCCGGCCCCGACGCACGGTGCCCCGCCTCGACAACGACCTCGCCCTGACCGATCAGCTCCGGGTGGTCACCGCTGACCTGCTGGCCGCCGCCCCGCCCGCCGAGGTGCTGGCCCGGGCCGCCGCCGAGGTGACGGCGACCCGCAGGGTGCTCTGACCGCCGGCTCGTCGGGTCGGCCGGGGGTCAGCCGAGGCGTTCGAGGACCATGGCCATGCCCTGGCCGCCGCCGACGCACATGGTCTCCAGGCCGATGGTCCCGTCGTGCCACTCCAGGGCGTTGAGCAGGGTGCCGGTGATCCGGGCCCCGGTCATCCCGAACGGGTGGCCGACGGCGATCGCCCCGCCCATCACGTTCAGCTTCTCCTCGGGGATGCCGAGCTGCCGGTAGGAGGGGATCACCTGGGCGGCGAACGCCTCGTTGATCTCGACCAGGTCGACGTCGTCGATGGTCATCCCGGCCCGCGCGAGCGCCTGCTTCGACGCCTCGACCGGGCCGAGCCCCATGATCTCGGGGGAGAGGGCGGTGACGCCGGTGGAGACGATCCGGGCCAGCGGGGTGAGGCCGAGGTCCCGGGCGCGCTGAGCGCTCATGATCACCACTGCCGCCGCGCCGTCGTTGAGCGGGCAGCAGTTGCCGGCGGTGATCCGGCCGTCGGGGCGGAACACCGGCTTCAGCCCGGCCACCCCCTCCAGGGTCACCCCGGGGCGGGGGCCGTCGTCGGTGCTGACCACGGTGCCGTCGGGCGTGGTGACCGGGGTGATCTCCCTGGCCCAGAACCCGTCGGCGATCGCCTTCTCGGCGAGGTTCTGGCTGCGTACGCCGAAGGCGTCCATGTCGGCGCGGGTCACGTCGTGCACCTGGGCCAGGTTCTCGGCGGTCTGCCCCATGGCCAGGTAGATGTCGGGCAGGTCGCCGGTGGTGCGGGGGTCGGTCCACACCTCCGCGCCGCCCTGGGCGCGCTGCTTCGAGCGTTCCTGCGCCGCCGCGAAGCGGGGGTTCTCCCAGCCGCCACCCACCAGCGCCTGCGCCTCGGGCGGTAGCCCGTCGGAGTTGCCCCGGGCGTACCGGGAGACCATCTCGACACCGGCGGAGATGAAGACGTCGCCCTCCCCGGCCCGGATCGCGTGCATCGCCATCCGGGTGGTCTGCAGGGAGGACGCGCAGTAGCGGGTCAGGGTGGCGCCCGGCAGGCCGTCCAGGCCCATCAGGGTGGCGACCACCCGGGCCATGTTGAAGCCCTGCTCACCCCCGGGCAGGCCGCAGCCGAGGTAGAGGTCCTCGATCTCAGTCGGGTCGAGCTGGGGAACCTTGTCCAGGGCGGCCCGGACGATGGTGGCGGCCAGGTCGTCGGGGCGGACGTCGCGCAGGGCACCCTTGTGTGCCCGGCCGATGGGGGAGCGGGCGGTGGCGACGATGACGGCGTCGCGGGACGACTCGATCGGCATGAACCAACGTTAACTCGCCGGTAACTTGGTGCGGAAGCGCCCCGCCCGGCGGGAAATGTCACCCAGACCGCCCCGCCCTCACCGCCGGCGGGCGGTCAGTAGCGGGAGGCGACGTTGGCAGCGGCGGCGACCGCCGGGATCAGCGCGTGCGCCCAGATCCGGTACCCGTCGGCGGACGGGTGGAAGCCGTCGTGGCAGAAGGTGCCGGCATCGGCCCGAAACACCTGGCCGGTCTCGGCGCACAGGTCGACCACCGTGGCCCCGGCGTCGAGCGCGGCGATGGTCTGGGCCTGGGCGATCCGCCGACCGGACCAGCCGACCACGTGCCGTAGCGGCGGGGCGATCGCCCGGACCGCCCCCAGGTCGGGGCAGGTGCCGACGACCACCTCGACGTGCGCCTCGCGCAGCCGCCGCACGGCCACCCCCAGGTACGCACCGGCCTCCGCCGGGCGACGCAGCGCGGTGGCGTCGTTGGCGCCGATCAGGATCACCGCCACGTCGGGGTGCGGGCCGAGCAGGGCCCGGGCCACCTGGGTGGACAGGTCGGTGGAGCGGGAGCCGGAGACCCCGACGCAGGACAGGTGCACCTGGCGGCCGGTTGGCCCCTCGGCGAGCAGGTGGGCGAGCTGCCCGCCGACCGTGTCGCCGAGCCGGGCAACGCCCACCCCGAGGGCGGACGAGTCGCCGAGCAGGACCAGCCGCAGCGGCTGCGCGCCGGGCCGTCCCACCGTGGCGCGCAGGGCCAACCCCAGCTCCGGCTGGGCGTACGGGCGGTGGCGGGCGACGAACGCCTCGCCGGCGAGGACGGCCGCGCCGCCGATCGTCCCGGCGATCAGGGACAGGGCCGCCGCCCGGCCCAGCCGGACGGCGAGTTTTCCGCCGTGGCTGCCGCTGTGCTCGGTCATGGCCGTCCCTCCAGGGTGGGTGAGTCGGCGGCCGGGCCGGGTTGTGGCACCGCGCCGACGCCGAAGAAGGCCCGCCGGCGCAGTTGCGCCCACCGGCCGGCCGGCCCACGGTCACGCCCGCGGACCTGAGTGGCACTGACCTCCGTGCCCGCGTGCCGGGCCGCCTCCTGGGCGGCCTCCGGCAGTGACCGTACGCCCTCGCCGGGGCGGCTTTCGGTTCCGGTGCCGAGCGCGGAGAGCACCGTCGGCAGCAGCGCGGCGGCGGTCACCGCGTACCCCTCCGCGGACGGATGGAACCGGTCCCAACCGAACATCCGGATCGGCTCGGCGAGGAACCGGGGACCGAGGAGATCGCCGAGCGAGACCGTCCAGCCGCCCGCCTCGACCACCGCCACCGTCTGCGCCGCGGCGAGCTGCAGGCTCCACCGCCGGGCCAGCCAGCGCAGCGGCGGCCGGATCGGCTGGATCGCCCCGAGATCGGGGCAGGTGCCCACCACCACCTCGCAGCCGGCCCCACGCAGCGTGCGGACCGCGTCGACCAGGTAGCGCACGGCCAGCGCCGGTGGGGTGCGGTTGGTGATGTCGTTGCCACCGATCACGATCACCGCGACGTCCGGCCCGGTCTCCAGCGCCGACTCCACCTGCGGCCTCAGCCCGGGTGAGATGGCACCCACCACGGCGAACCGGTGCAGCCGCACCGGCCGGTGCAGCCGGCGGGACAGCCCGGTGGCCAGCAGTGCACCGGGCGTCTCCCGGCGGCGGTGCACGCCGTACCCGGCGGCGACCGAGTCACCGAGGACCACCATGGTCAGTGGCGGGCCGGGGAACTTCGGGCCGTAGAGGCCGTCGCAGCGAGGCGGGGGCGCCTCCGCCGCCGGGATGGTGCGCCGGGCCTGCCTGGCCTGGCCGAGCAGCATCCCGCCGGTGGCCACGGCGGCAGCGGCGGTGGCGCCCGTGCCGATCGCGGCGAGGCGGGCGACCCGCCGGGCGCGCTGCCAGCGCGGACCAACCGGTGCGACGGAACCAGCGACCCCCATACCGCGACATTATCGCGCCGCTCACCACATTGCCGCTGTCGTCCTACCGGCCGATCCAGGGCTGGGATCCGACGATTCCGGGTACCACTTGCGCGGACACCGCACGCTGTCGGACGAAGAGGGGAGTAGGAATGGGAAAGACACTGAAACGGAGCGCGGCCTTCACGGCGCTGGCCCGGGCGCTGACCGCCGGGGCACGGGGTGGCCCGTCGCTGGGCGCCCGGCTGGCGGCGCTGCCCCGGATGATCAGGGCCACCACCAGAGGGCAGTACGACGGCGGCCTCCGGCTGGCCCTGATGACCGCGGCGACGGCGTACATCATCTCGCCGATCGACCTGCTCCCGGAGATCCCGCTGGCGATCTTCGGTCTGGCCGACGACGCGGTCATGGTGACCTGGCTGGCCGGCTCCGTGCTCGCGGAGACCGAGCGGTTCCTGGAGTGGGAGACGCGTCGCGACTCCGTCATCCCCGGGCATGTGACGCCCTGACGGCACGTACCCTGGGCGTCGAATGAATGTCGGCCCGGCCGCCGTCGCCGGCGCCGCAACGAAGGGCACAACGAGGTGCAGTACTACGACAATGTCGTCGATATGATCGGCAACACCCCGCTGGTTCGACTGCGCAACGTCACCGAGGGCATCCGGGCGACGGTGCTCGCGAAGGTGGAATACCTGAACCCGGGCGGGTCGGTGAAGGACCGGATCGCGCTGCGGATGGTCGAGGACGCCGAGGCTGCGGGGATCCTGAAGCAGGGCGGGACCATCGTCGAGCCGACCAGCGGCAACACCGGCGTCGGGCTGGCCCTGGTGGCCCAGCTCAGGGGCTACCGGTGCGTGTTCGTCTGCCCGGACAAGGTCAGCCAGGACAAGCAGGACGTGCTGCGGGCGTACGGCGCGGAGGTGGTGGTCTGCCCGACCGCCGTCGCGCCGGAGGACCCGCGCTCCTACTACAACGTCTCCAACCGGCTGGCCCGGGAGATCCCCGGCGCGTGGAAGCCCGACCAGTACAGCAACCCGGCCAACCCGCGCTCCCACTACGAGACCACCGGCCCGGAGCTGTGGGAGCAGACCGGCGGCGAGCTCACCCACTTCGTGACCGGGGTGGGCACCGGCGGCACCATCTCCGGCATCGGCCGGTACCTCAAAGAGGCCTCCGAGGGACGGGTCCGGATCATCGGTGCGGACCCGGAGGGCTCGGTCTACTCCGGCGGCACCGGCCGGCCGTACCTGGTCGAGGGGGTCGGCGAGGACTTCTGGCCGGAGACGTACGACCGGGACGTGGCCGACGAGATCGTGGAGGTCTCCGACAAGGCGTCGTTCGAGATGACCCGGCGGCTGGCCCGTGAGGAGGGGCTGCTGGTCGGCGGCTCCTGCGGGATGGCCGTGGTGGCCGCCCTGGAGGTGGCCCGTTCCGCCGGCCCGGACGACGTGATCGTGGTGCTGCTGCCGGACAGCGGCAAGGGATACCTGTCGAAGATCTTCAACGACACCTGGATGGCCCGGTACGGCTTCCTCGACAACTCGGGCAGCGAGCCGACCGTCGCCGACGCCCTCGCCGGCAAGCCGGGCGGGCTGCCCGAGCTGGTGCACGTGCACCCGACCGAGACGGTCCGCGACGCCATCGACTACATGCGCGAGTACGGCGTCTCCCAGCTCCCGGTGCTCAAGGCCGAGCCGCCCGTGGTGACCGGCGAGGTGGCCGGCTCGATCGCCGAGCGGGACCTGCTCGACGCCCTGTTCACCGGGCAGGCGCACCTGCACGACACGATCGAGCGGCACATGTCCGACCCGCTGCCGATGATCGGTGGGGGCCAGCCGGTGAGCGAGGCGGTCGCGCTGCTGGAGAAGTCCGACGCGGCGTTGGTGCTGGTCGACGGCAAGCCCAAGGGCGTGCTGACCCGGCAGGACCTGCTCGCCCACCTCGGCGCCCACTGACCCGACCGCATCTCGACGCGTCCTGATCTGGCGGCGTGCCGCAGGGCCCCTTCCCCCGACCGGGAAGGGGCCCTGTCCCGTTGCACAGCAGGCGCACAAGTTCGGCACAGGAGCCGTCCAACCCCTCGGCCTAGCGTCGGTGCCGGATCGGTTGATCCGTCATCGAGCCACCCGGGAGGACCCATGCGCCGCGACCTCGACCACCACGAAGGGCAGCGGGTCAGCCGTCGCCGGCTGTTCGCGGGCGTCGGATCGGTCGGGCTGGCCGGCCTGCTGGCCGCCTGTGGACGGGACGGCGGGACCGTCACCACGTCGACCGGTGAGACCGTGACGCCGCAGGCCACCGCCGGCACGTCGGGCGACCTGGCCGGGCTCTTCGCCGACGCGAACACCTGCACGCTGACCGCGAGCACGACTCAGGGTCCGTACTACTTCGACGCCGACAAGATCCGTCGCGACATCCGGGAGGACCGGCCGGGCACCCGGCTGCGGGTGGCCATCCGGGTGCAGGACAGCGAGAAGTGCGCTCCGCTGGCGAACGCCGTCGTGGAGATCTGGCACTGCGACGCGGCGGGGCTGTACTCGGGTGCGGAGAGCCAGTCGACCGGCGGCGGCGTCCCCGGCGGCACTCCGCCCAGCGGTGCGCCCGGTGGTGGGCCGGGCGGGCCTCCACCCAGCGGTGCCCCCGGCAGCACTCCGCCCAGCGGAGCCCCGGGCGGCGGCTCCGAGGGGCAGGCTGCCGACCTCACCCCGACCGACGACAAGCGTTACCTGCGTGGCGCACAGGTCACCAACGCCGACGGGATCGTCGAGTTCATCACCGTCTGGCCGGGCTGGTACCGGGGCCGCACCGTGCACATCCACGCCATGGTGCACGTGAACAACAACCGCGTGCTCACCACCCAGGTGATGTTCGACGAGGCGCTCAACACGAAGGTTTTCGCCGCAGCGCCGTACGCCACGCACACCGGGCGGGACACCTTCAACGACAAGGACAACATCTACGCCGACAGCATGCTGATGAAGGTCGTCGAGGACGGCGACGGTTACCTCGGGCTGATCAACTTTTCGGCGGACTCGGATCGGGACGGATCGTAAGTACCGGGTGTAGGGAGGGGCCCGGTTGACGCATTCTGCAGGGCAGGGGCCCCTTCTCCACACCGCCGCCGGCGCTCGGACGGGACCGGTGTCCTCGGGGGCGCGGGCGGCGTCCTCGGGGTGGAGCTCAGCCGCCGCAGCCCCGCCGGCTGGACGTAGATGGAGCGGCGGGCCACCGCGTCGCCCTTGGCGTCGATCTCGTAGCCGTCGAGCCAGAGCCACCCGTGGTAGGTGTGCCAGTCGTCGTGTACGCGGATGACGCGGAAGACGATGGGCCGGATGAACTGGACGCTGGCGGCCCGGGTGACGTGCAGGAGATCCCCGGACTGCGGCTTCCTGGGCGGCGCGGCCTCAGGCATCGCCGCTGCGCCGATCCCCCCGGGCCGGCATGACCATGTCGAGCCACCCGAGGTGCCGCAGCTCCATGTCCGGGTCGGGCGGCAGGCCGCGCCGCGCACGCTCATCAACCCCCAGGCGGAACCAATCACTCATGTACGCCACGAGCAGATCTCCCCGGCCGGCGAACTCGACGAGGCTCGCCAACTGCCGCTCGAAGCAGGGCCACGGCTTGCCGCAGACAAAACACGGGCCGCCGGCGTACCTCGGTGGGTGCTGGCCCATCACCGCTCCCGCACCCCGGGCTCCAGGCGGGCCGGCGGATCGTCGATGATCGCCTGCACCCGGACCATGACGACGCGCTCCCGCCACGGCGTGCCGTCGGGCCGCAGCTCCAGCCCTTCCAGCCGCACCCACCGCGACGCCAGGAAGTTCGCGTACCGGGGGACGTAGGTGACCTTCAGCCACAGCACCGTCTGCCCGATGCAGTAGTCGCACGGTTGGAGGGTGAGCACGTCGCCCGTGACGACCAGGGGATTCACCTCCGGAACCCGCCCCCGCCCCGGGACGGACCGGCGGCGGCCGGCTCGCCCGCCCCGGCCCGCAGCACCCCAGCGGCCAGGCCGAACTTCGGGAAGATCGGCGGCGGCACCAGCGGCCCGATGGGGCCGGGGAGGTACGGCGCGGGCTCGGACGGCTGCGCCGGCCTCGGCGTCGGGTCCGGCGTCGGCTTCGGGTCCGGCTTCGGGTCCGGCTTCGGTCGGTGGGACCGGGGCCAACCTCCAGGGTGTCCGCTCATCCTCTCCCCCTCCTCGCGGCGCAGGTGGGGGTCGCCAGCTCGTGGATGGACCGGGCGACCCCCCGGCGCAGAACCGACCCCCGCCTTAGGGCCAGAAGCGGGTTCGCGTAGTGACAGTCTGGTGAGGACGCCGCTACTCTCGATACGCGCTCGCCCGGTTCGCGCAGGTCAGAGGGCTGGTCGAGCGAGCAAGCGAGACACACCCGACGAGGCTGAGCAAAAATTGGGGGACTGATGGGTACGGCCACAAACTATGTGCTCGGGGAGCTGCGACTGCTCCGAGCGTCGATCGGGGCCAGCCAGGAGGAACTCGGCCGGGCCATCGGCTACTCCGGCTCCCATGTCAGCTCTGTCGAGACGGGTGGGCGGCCGCCGACGAAGGAGTACATGAAGGCGCTCGACGACCACTACCACCTCGATGACCGGTTCGGCCGGATGCTCCGCGAGCTGGCCAAGCTGGACTCCGAGCCGGTCTGGCTGCGCGAATGGATCGAGTTCGAGCGCGAGGCGACCACGCTGCGGTGGTTCGAGCTGTCGTACCTTCCCGGTCTGCTCCAGACCGAGCGGTACGCGCGGGCGACGCTGGCCGGCGGCCGGTTCACCGCCGACGAGGTCGAGCGGATCGTGGCATCCAGGCTCAGCCGGCAGGAAATTTTGGAGCGCGAACGCCCGCCGCAGTTCATCGCCGTCGTGGACGAGAGCGTGCTTCGCCGGCCGGTGCTCGATCAACCGGGGCTCATGGCGGAACAGCTCGACCACCTCGCCGCGCAGGCGATGCGGGAACACATCCAGGTGCATGTCGTGCCCGTGGACGCCGGAATGTACCTGGGGCTGGCCGGTCAGTTCATCATCGCCGAGATGCCCGACGGAGCCCGGGTGGCCCACGCGGACAACCAGCTCACTGCGCAGATCGTCGATGCGCCCGCCGATGTTGCTAGGCTCGCGAGAACCTGGGAGATCGTGCGGAACGAGGCGCTTTCCCGCCGGCAGTCCATCGAGCTGATCAAAGAGGTGGCGAAGTCATGGAATCGATGACCCCACAGTGGCGGAAGTCCACCAGGTCCGGCGGCAACGGCGGGTCCTGCGTCGAGGTCGCCGACAACATGCCGGGCGTGGTGCTGGTACGCGACACCAAGGACCGCGACGGCGGCATCCTCCACTTCACCCCCGGCAACTGGCAGTCCTTCGTGGACCTGACGAAGAAAATCGGTCCGCTGGGCTGAGCCCTCGGACTGCGGAAGAGGTCCCCAGCGCAAGCTGGGGATTTTCCTTTGTCGGGAGCGCTGGTCGTGGCCACCGCCGTCGTCATGCCCCCGGTCGTGGGGTCACCCCGGGCATGTGCACGTCATCCCGATCCACGTCGGGCTGCACGAGACGCCTGCAAGCCCTCGGCGGCGCTGGGCGGAGTGTGCCCCCGCAGCGGGCTAGGAGCTGCCCATTCCACGGCGCAGTTGGGTGAATGCCTGGTCTGCGTCGACGACCGCCTCGGGTTGCACATCGTGTGCGGTCCTCCCGTCGGCGATCTTCTGCCAGTTGGTCCGGGCCAGTACGCGTTGAACCGCGATCACCTGGGCGGCTTGCAGTCGGGCCCCGATGCCCGGGCCGAGGGCGGCGGCCAGCGAGTCCTCATCGTCGAGCATGTACTGCGTGAGCCGTCCCGCCAGGCTCGGGGTGGTGAACACCAGTCGATGAAATTCCACCACCTCGGGATGATCATTGAGGCCGGTGACCGGCTCGAAGCGATCGAGACCGGCGCGGAAATGCCGGTGCAGCGCCGCCATCGGCGCGATGTCGGACCGGCGGTCGCGTAGCACGCGTGCGGCCTCACCGTTGTGGTCCGCGAAGCGGTGCAGGACCAGGTCTTCCTTGGTCGCGAAGTAGCGGAACAGGGTCGGTTTCGACACCTCGGCCGTCGCGGCGATGTCGGACACCGATACCTGGTCGAACCCGCGCGCCAGGAACAGCGAGATGGCCGCATCGGCGATCGCGTCCCGGGTTCGTACCTTCTTGCGGGCCCGTAGCCCGACCGGCTCGATCACCTTGCTAGAGTAACATTCGTTACTGAGTTGCATTTTTAACCGAGTAACGATTTACTCGACGCCATGGAAAAGACAAACACCCGCCGGACTCGGCCGACGACGGCGAGGCTGCCATGACATCCATGGGGCGGCCTCCAGTGCTCGTCACCGGGGCGACCGGACGAGTCGGACACGCCGTGGTCGACCTGCTGATCGACGCGGGCGTGCCGGTCCGCGCCCTTGTCCGCCGCGCTGAGTCGGCGGCGATACTGCCCACCAACGTCGAGATCGTCACCGGCGATCTCACCGTGCCCGAATCGCTCGACGACGCGCTGCGCGGTGTCGGCTCGGTCTTCCTGGTCTGGACCGCCCCGCCGCAGACCGCAGCGGCCGTCGTCGATCGACTGGCCGCCCACAGGCAGCGGGTCGTCTATCTGTCCGCACCACACCGGACCCCGCATCCGTTCTTCCAGCAGCCGAACCCGATGGCGGCGCTGCACGCCGAGATCGAGCGGCTCATCGCGGCCGCCGGACTCGACTCGACGATCATCCGGCCGGGGATGTTCGCGTCGAACGCACTACTCTGGTGGGCCGCCGCCATCCGTGGCGACGGCGTGGTCCGGTGGCCGTACGGCGCGGCCGAGACGGCTCCTGTCGACGATCGAGACGTGGCCGCGGTCGTCGCACGGAGCCTGTACGAGGACGGGCACGCCGGCGGTGACTACGTCCTGACCGGCCCCGAGTCACTCAGTCAGGCCGAACAGGTAAGCATCATCGGTGACGCGCTGGGTCGTCCAATCACGTTCGAGGACCTGCCGCCCGACGAGTTCCGGCGCGAGACCCCGGAAGCCTCGCGTCCGGCAGCGGACATGCTCCTGGCCGCATGGAACGCCACGATGGGACAGCCGGCATACGTCACTTCCGCGGTGTCCGACATCCTCGGAACGCCACCGCGAACGTTCCGTCAGTGGGCCATCGACCACGCCACCGCGTTCACCGAGGCCCCCCGCCCGACGAATTAACCAACCTCACGGGGCGCACAACCGGCCTCGAGTCGCAGGAATCTGATCGGTGATCCCGACTGAACTGCCCTCGTTACGACAGCTCGCGGGCGTAGCGGAGCTGAGGAACGTGGACGCCGCCGATCTGCTCCTCGCGGCGCTCGCCGGTGGGCTGCCAGCCGCCGCGTTCGTAGAACCCGCGGGCCCGCTCATTGCGCTCCAACACCCACAGCACCCCCCGGCTCCAACCCCGGCCTCGCATCGTGGCCAGCGCGTCGGCCATCAACGCCCGGCCGGTGCCCCGGCCCTGCTCGGCCGGGTCGAGGTGGATGGCGTTGAGCAGGCCGGTCGACGGGTCGTCCTGGTCGTCCGGGCCGAGGTAGCTGAAGCCGACCAGCCGGCCGTTTCGCTCGGCCACGGTCATCAGGTGCTCGTCGCGCTCCCAGGTCCACCGCTCGGCCCAGTATTCCCCCATCGCCTCCGGCGTCGGGTCGGCCAGCGCCTCCACCGGCAGGAACGACGAGTACGCCGCCACCCGGGACCGCTGGTGCAGCGCCCCCACCGGGCGCAGGTCGTCGACGGTCGCGTGGCGCAGGGTGATCGTCACTCGCCCGAGGCTACCCGCCGGGGCGGCACCGGCACGGTGGCCAGGTCCTCGGCGACCACCAGCTCGCCGGCGAAGTGCTCCCGGGCCTCGTCGGCGAAGCGCCGGGTGTCGGCGTACCGCTGGGAGAAGTGGGTGAGCACCAGCGTGCGTACCCCCGACTCGGCCGCGACCCGGGCGGCCTGGCCGGCCGTGAGGTGCCCGACCTCGGCGGCGAGCGCGGCCTCGGACTCCAGGAACGTCGACTCGATGACCAGCAGGTCGGCGTGCTCGGCGAGGGCGTACACCCCGTCGCAGAGCCCGGTGTCCATCACGAAGGCGAACCGCTGCCCCGGCCGGGTCACGCTCACCTCGTCGGAGGTCACGCGGCGACCGCCGACGTCCAGGTGGCCGACGCGGAGCAGTTCCCCGACGGCCGGCCCGGCGATGCCGTACGCGGCCAGCCGCTCGGGCAGCATCCGGCAGCCGTCCGGCTCGACCAGCCGGTAGCCGTACGTCTCGATCGGGTGCCGCAGCCGACGGGCCTCCAGCGTGCCGACGCGCAGGGCGAACCGCTGCCCGTCGGCGGTGATCGGCTCGACGGCCAGCTCGGCGGTCTCGTGGAAGCTCGACGCGTGCCGCAGCCGGGCGAAGTACTCGGCGCCCCCGGCCGGGAAGTGCACCGCCACCGGGTGGGGAACCCGGTCCAGGGAGAGCCGCTGGATGGTGCCGGGCAGGCCGAGGCAGTGGTCGCCGTGGAAGTGGGTGACGCAGATCCGGGTCAGGTCGGTGGCGGTGACGCCGGTGTGCAGGAGCTGGCGCTGGCTGCCCTCGCCCGGGTCGAAGAGGATCACCTCGTCGTCCCAGCGCAGCACGTACCCGTTGTGGTTGCGCTGCCGGGTCGGCGCCTGGCTGGCCGTCCCGAGCACCACCAGCTCGCGCATGGACAAAACGGCCTCCCCGGCTGAGCTGACCGATCCGGCTCGGCCGGACATGGAGCGACCCCCGGGGCTTCCGTGCTCGCGCACGGGCCGGCTGGACTGGGCCGGCACCCCGGGGGTCGGGTGGCTGTCGTGGTTTCGCCGCACCGCTGCCACACGGTCTCGACGATGGTGCATGCCCGCCTCGCGGCGGACGAATTTCACTGTCGAGGACAGCGGCTAGCGGACAGCCACCTCACGAGTCCGATTGCTATACAACTCTGGACCACCTCCCTTCACGTGTACTGCCACGCTATCCACTTTCCCGGGCCGCCGGCAACGGATTTCGATCACAGGCCGGGCGGGAACGGGCCGGGGCGGTTGCCGGCCGGCTCAGTCGGCGATGCCGATCGGGCCTTCGCGCGGGCCCTCCTCGCTGGCCGGCTGCACCGCCAGCGACGGGAAGTCGGCCAGATCGCCCTCCGGCTCGGAGTCCCACTCGGGGAAGACCAGATCGCTCTGGAGGTACAGGCAGAGCAGTTGGGTCAGCTGGCCCAGCCCGTCGAGGTGGGTGCGCTCGTGGCCGTGGGTGGCGTCCACCCCGAAGCCGAGCAGGGCCACCCGGGCGTGCGCGCCCGCCTCGACCGCCGCCGCCACGTCCGAGCGGTAGAACTCGAAGACGTCACGGACCAGGTCGATCCCGTGCTCACGGGCGATCGAGGCGAGGTTGCGGGTGAGGTGGTAGTCGAACGGGCCGACGCCGTCGCCCATTGCCAGGGTGGCCGCGTCCTCCCGGGACTGCTGGCCCGGGGCGACCACCGCCGCATCCACGGAAACGATCTCCGCGACGTCCGGGTCGAGGCCGTGGCTGGCCCCGTGCCCGATCTCCTCGGTGACCGTGACGAGCAGATGGGCGGTCACCGCCGGGGTGACCCCCGCGTCGACCATCGCCTTGAACGCGGTCAGCACCGCCGCCACGCCGGCCTTGTCGTCCAGGTGCCGGGACTTGACGTACCCGCTGGGGGTGACCGTCGGATTGGGCAGGAACGCCACGAAGTCCCCGGCGTCGATACCCAGGGCGCGCAGCCCGGCGATGTCCTCCACCGGCTCGTCGACCCGGACCTCGACCTGCGCCCAGCCGACCCCCTGGAGGTCGACGTCCTCGTTGTAGCGGTGCCCGCTGGCCTTGAGCGGCAGCACCTGGCCGGTGATCAGACGGTCCAGCTCGTCGGTGAAGATCCGCACGTGCGCGCCCTCGGCGAACCGGGCGCTGTGCGTGCCGATCTGCATCAGCTCCAGCCGGCCGTTCTCCTTCAGCCGCTTCACCATGCCGCCGATGGTGTCGGTGTGCACCACGATCGCCCGGTCCGCGCCGGTCTCCCGGGGCCCGGGCAGGCAGGCGCCGAGCGCGCCCCGCCGGGTCAGCGTGGAGGAGATCCCGAGCGCGGAGAGGCGCTCGCCGACGTACTGCTGCACGTGGTCGGTGCGCCCCGACGGGCTCGGGATCTCCAGCAGCTCCATGAGCACCTGGCGGAGGTAGTCCAGGTCGATCTTCAGCGGGACGGGTTTGCGTGCGGTCATGCCTGAGAGCTTGCCGCACCCGCCGGTGTCCAGAGACGCTGCGGTGCCCGTGTGCCGGGGAAGAGGAGGTCCACGAAGCGCTCGGCGGTCGGTTGCGGCTCGTGGTTGGCCAGGCCGGGCCGCTCGTTCGCCTCGATGAAGACGTGCTCCGGCCGGGCGGGGGCGGGAACCAGCAGGTCAACCCCCGTGACCGGGATGTCCAGCGCCCGGCTGGCCGCCACGCACGCCTCGGCGATCTCCGGGTGCAGCTCGCCGGTGACGTCGTGGATGGTGCCGCCGGTGTGCAGGTTCGCGGTCCGGCGGACGGCCAGCACCGTCCCCTCGGGCAGCACGTCGTGCAGCGCGTACCCGGCCTCGGCGACCACGTCGCGGGTCATGTCGTCCACCGGGATGCGGGACTCCCCGCCGGTGGCGGCGGCCCGACGGCGGCTCTGCCGCTCGATCAGCTCGGCGATGTCGTGCACCCCGTCACCGGTGACCTGCGCGGGCCGGCGGATGGCCGCGGCGACCACCTCGTGGTCGATGACGATCACGCGCAGGTCCTCGCCGTCGTGCATCTGCTCGATGAGCACGTCCGGGCAGAAGCTCCGGGCCAGCGCGACGGCGGCGGCCAACGCCTGCGCGGTGCGCACCCCCACGGTGATGCCGTTGCCCTGCTCGCCGCGCGCCGGCTTCACCACCACCCGGCCCACCTCGGCCAGGAACGCCGCGTCGGCGTCGTCGGAGGTCGCGGTCCGGCCGCCCGGCACCGACAGGCCCGCCTCGGTGAGGATCCGCCGGGTGACCCGCTTGTCGTCGCACCGGCTCATCGCCACCGCCGAGGTCAGCTCCGACAGCGACTCCCGGGTGACGACCGTCCGGCCGCCGTTGCTCAGCCGCAGCTCACCCCACTCCGGGTCGGTGACCTCCACCCGGATGCCCCGGCGCATCGCCTCGTCCGCGACGATCCTCGCGTACGGGTTGAGCCGGTCGTACCCCGGCGGGGTGGCGGGCAGGAACAGCCGCTCGTTGATCGGGTTCTTCCGCTTCACGCAGAGCGTGGCGGTGCGATAGAAGCCGAGCCGCTCGTACAGCCGGATCGCCCCGGTGTTCTCGGCCAGCACCGACAGGTCGACGAAGGCCCGGCCGCGCTCGGTGAGCCGGGCGGTCAGCTCGGTGAGCAGGGCCTGGCCGGTGCCGGGCGGCGCGGTGTTGAAGTCCACGGTGAGGCACCAGAGGCTGGCGCCGTTGTCCGGGTCGGCGAAGACCGCGACGTGGTCCACGCCGGTGATCGTGCCGACCACGTCCCCGGTGGCGTCCTCGGCCACCAGGTGCAGGAACCGGTCCGTGCGGGCGTTGTCGACCAGCACGTCGACCGGGGCGGTGACCATGCCGTTGCGGGCGTAGATCCGGTTCACCGCGTCGGCGTCGTCGGCGTCGCGCAGCGTCCGGATTCGCAGGCCGGGCAGGTCGTCCTGGTCCCCCGCCGCGGGCTCGTCGGCGGGCCGCGGCCGTCCCGTCGCACCGTCGGGGCGCAGCCGCAGCCGGTACGTCAGCGACGGGTCGATGAAGAGCTCGTCGGGCAGCCGGGAGACCAGCACGTGCGGGTCACGCAGGTAGATGCAGATGTCCCGGGCCCCGGCGGCCTCCGACCGCAGCACCGCCGCCACGGCGGCCTGGTCGGTGAAGGTCTGGCCGAAGACCAGCCGGCCCCAGCCGCAGTCGAGCACCACGCCGTCGCCCCCGGCGGGCCGCTCCACCTCGGCCGGGGCGGGAGCCACCGGGTCGCCGCCCGGCCCCACCCGCTCGCGTCGGCGGCCGGGCACCCGCTGCGGGTCGGTACGCGACACCCCGGTCGACGATGTGTCGCCCACGGTCAGTCGATTCCGTGGCTCTGGAGCCACATTTCCAGGAGTCCCAGCTGCCACAGCTTGTTTCCGTTCAACGGGGTGAGTTCGGCGTTCGGGTCGGCCAGCAGCGCGTCGACGTACTCGGTGCGGAACAGGCCGCGGCGGCGGGCCTGCGGCGCGTGCAGCGCGTCGCGTACCCGGTCGAGGAGCTTGCCCTCGAGGTGGGTGAGGCCCGGCACCGGGAAGTAGCCCTTCGGCCGGTCGATGACCTCGTGCGGCAGGACCCGGCGGCCGATCTCCTTGAGCACGCCCTTGCCGCCCTGGGCCAGCTTCAGCTCCGGCGGGCAGCTCGCGGCCAGCTCCACGAACTCGTGGTCGAGGAACGGGACGCGGGCCTCCAGCCCGTGCGCCATGGTCATGTTGTCGACCCGCTTCACCGGGTCGTCGGTGAGCATGATCTGGGTGTCGATCCGCAGGCCGGCGTCGACCGCGGTCTGCGCGCCCGCCCGGGCCAGGTGGGCGGCCACGAACTCGCGGGCCGGGTCGCCGTCGGCCAGCCACGCCGGGTCGAGGACCCGGGCCAGCCCGGCCGCGTCCCGGTCGAAGAACGCCTTCGCGTACGTGTCGACCGCCCGTTCCCGGTCGACGTCGGCCAGCGGCGGGTACCAGTGGTAGCCGCCCAGGATCTCGTCCGCGCCCTGCCCGGACTGGACCACCTTGACGTGCCTCGACACCTCCTGGCTGAGCAGGTAGAACGCCACGCAGTCGTGGCTGACCATCGGCTCGCTCATGGCCGCCACCGCGGCCTCCAGCGGGGGCAGCAGGTCCCGGGCGGCCACCCGGATCTGGTGGTGGTCGGTGCCGAACGTCTTCGCCACCAGGTCGGAGTAGACGAACTCGTCGCCGGACCGCCCGCCGACGGCGTCGAAGCCGATGCTGAAGGTCGACAGGCCGCGCTGGCCCTCCCCGGCGAGCAGCGCCACGACGAGGCTGGAGTCCAGTCCACCGGAGAGCAGCACGCCCACCGGCACGTCGGCGACCATCCGGCGGCGCACCGCCGTGGTCAGCGACTCCAGCAGGGCGTCCTCCCAGTCCCGGGCGGACCAGCCGGACCGCTCCTCGCCCCGGGTGAACGCCGGGTCCCAG
This sequence comes from Micromonospora sp. RTGN7, assembly GCF_033804645.1. Taxonomy (NCBI): domain Bacteria; kingdom Bacillati; phylum Actinomycetota; class Actinomycetes; order Micromonosporales; family Micromonosporaceae; genus Micromonospora; species Micromonospora sp. RTGN7. Next base: position 351,017 of record NZ_JAPZLF010000004.1, read on the forward strand.
TAGACCCGATCGCGGGTGCTGCCGTCGGCCTCGTAGACCCGGACGGTGGCCGGCGGGAGCTTGGTGACGCCGCGCAGGATGGTGCGCGGCGGCGGCACGATGCTGTGGAAGCTGAGGTAGTGGGCGAGCGCCACCGAATCGATGGTGGTGTCCACGCCGCCGCCGGCCAGCAGGGCCGGCAGGGTGCTGGCGAACCGCACCACGCCCGGGGCCTCGGCCAGATAGAGGGGCTTGATGCCGAGCCGGTCCCGGGCCAGCACCAGTCGGCCGGTGTCCCGCTCGCTGATCGCCACGGCGAACATGCCGACCAGGTGGTCGACGAAGTCCAGCCCCCACTCGGCGTACGCCTTGACGACCACCTCGCTGTCGCCGGAGGAGAAGAACCGGTGCCCCTTGGCCTGGAGCTCCTCGCGCAGCTCCCGGTAGTTGTAGACGCAGCCGTTGAAGACCCCGGTCAGCCCGGCCGCCGGGTCGACGATGGGCTGCCCGCTGGCAGCCGACAGGTCGATGATCTTCAGGCGGCGGTGACCGAGGGCGGTCGGCCCCTGGGACCACACCCCGCTGTCGTCCGGGCCCCGGTCGCTCATCGTGGCCGCCATGCGCTCCACCGCCGCGACGTCGGCCCGTGAGCCGTCACGGCGAAACTCCCCAGCCAGTCCGCACATGCCAGACAATGCTGCCAGAGGTGAGCGCAGTTCGCCTGCTGAGACGATGTCGCTGCGGTTACCTGCTTGCTAGAATCCGCGCCCGCCGCAGGGGTCGCTCCGGCGGCACCGGGCATTTCCGCCCCGATCCCGCCGCCTGCCCGGCTCTCCAGGCCGCCCGAATGTGAGAAAGCCCGCAGCGCTGACCGGCACCCCACCCTCCGGTCGGGGCCCGGCTCCGCCGATCGGGGCCGCCCCGCGGCCGCAGGACGCCCGGTTCCGTCCCGATGGGGTATTGGGGGTCGTTCGTCCCCGTGCCAGGGTCTGGGGCGAGGCTAGGAGGAGGCGATGCTCATGCGCGCAACGACGGGACGAAGGGGTGTGCGAACGGTCGGCCGCCTCGCCGCGACGGCGGTGCTGGCCGCCGCCGGGGTGCTGGTCGCGGCGTCCCCGGCGCAGGCGGTCGCCACCCGGACGGTCGCCTTCTGGAGCATGGACGAGCCCGTGGACGCCACGGTGCTCGCCGACAGCAGCGGAAACGGCCAGCACGGGACCGTCGGCGCCGAGGTGGCGACGGGAACCCGCTACGACGGCGCGACCGCCCACCGGTTCGCCTACCACAACCCCGCCGACCACGAGTACGTGCCGGGGCACGTCGACCTGGCGCCGGCGAGCACCGAGTTCAACCCCGGGGCCGGGGACTTCTCGTTCACGATTCGGTACCGCACCACGCGCTCCTTCGGCAACATCATGCAGAAGGGGCAGGGCAACACGGCCGGCGGCTACTGGAAGTTCGAGGCGCCGGCGGGCAAGCCCCGGTGCATGTTCCGGGGCGGAGACGGCGCGACGCGCACCGGCTACACCGGCACCTCGATCGCCGACGGCCAGTGGCACACCGTGACCTGCAACCGCACCGCCACGTACGTCGAGATGTACGTCGACGGCGTGCGCACCAGCCGGCTCACCGGCCCCACCGGGACGATTGCCAACAACTGGCAGTTCTCCGTCGGAGGCAAGAGCGCGTGCGACGGGGTCAACGTCACCTGTGACTACTTCGCCGGGGACATCGACTGGATCAGGCTGCTCAAGGGTTCCGGCGGCGCCGCCAACACCCCGCCCGTGGCCCACCTCGCACCCTCCTGCTCCGGGCTGGTGTGCACGTTCTCGGCCGCCGGCTCCACCGACGCCGACGGGGCGGTCCAGGACCACGCCTGGGCCTTCGGCGACGGCGCGACCGCCGACACGGAGAGCGTTCCGAGCACCACCCACACGTACGCCGAGGCGGGCACCTACCCGGTCACGCTGACCGTCACCGACGACCGGGGCGCCACCGACGCCGTCACCCGGGACGTCACCGTCGCGCCGCTGCCGGAGCTGATCTCGTACGTCGGGCAGGCCACCGCCAACGCGAACGTCACGACCCACTCCGTCGCGGTGCCCTCGGGTGTCCAGGCGGGCGACGCGCTGCTGCTGTTCCTGAGCCAGAACACCCACGCCACCACCGGCGAACCCGTCGGGGTCACCGGCTGGACCCGGCTGGACCGCCTCGACGGCGGCTACGCCACCACCACGGCCTGGTGGAAGGTCGCCGGCGACGGTGACGCGGGGTCGACCGTACGGGTCACCCTCGGCACGCAGTCGAAGGGCAACCTGGTGCTCGCCGCGTACCGGGGGACCGACCCGGCCGGCCCGGTCGCCGGGTACGCCCGAGCCACCGACTCGGCCAGCTCCGCCGTGCGGGTCACCCCGACCACCCCGGTCACCGCCAGGCCGGGCTGGGCCGTGTCGTACTGGATGCACGGCGACGCCACCTCCACCGCCCTGACCGCCCCGCCCGGCGTCCAGGTGCGCGGCAACGGCTCGCAGACCGGCGGCGGCCGGGTCACCGGGCTGCTCGCCGACTCCGGTGGCTCGGTGCCGATCGGCGCGTACGGCGGCCTGAGCGCGACGGGCGCGGCGGCCAGCACCACGACGACCACCTGGACCGTCCTCCTGAAGCCGGAGTGACGGAAGGCCGCGTCGAGGTGGCTACGGCTGGCTTGGTGACAAGCAGCGCGCTGCTGGAAGTGAAGCGGCGCCTCGACAGAGTTCCGTCGAGGCGCCGCGTAGTTCCGTCTGTGCCGTAGCTGACGGCCAACATCCGGATGGTGAGTGGTGTCAGCCGGCGGTGCGGGCCACCCCGACCGGGCAGCTCAGCCCGTTCGGCCCGTGGTTGCAGTAGCCGTTCGGGTTCTTCGTGGGTGCCAGATACTGCTGGTGGTGGTCCTCGGCGAAGTAGTAGTCGCCGAGCCGGTCGATCTCCGTGGTGATCTCGCCCTTGCCGGCCCGCGCCACGATCGGCGCGAACGCGTCCCGGGACGCCTGGGCGGCGGCGAGCTGATCGTCGCCGGTGACGTAGATCGCCGACCGGTACTGGGTGCCCACGTCGTTGCCCTGGCGCATGCCCTGGGTCGGGTCGTGGTTCTCCCAGAAGACCTTGAGTAGGTCTTCGTAGCTGATCCTCGTGGGGTCGTAGACCACCTGGATCACCTCGGCGTGCCCGGTCCGGCCCGAGCAGACCTCCTCGTACGTCGGGTTCTGCGTGACACCGCCCGCGTAGCCGGCGGACGTGGTGAGCACGCCCGGCAGGACCCAGAACAGTCGCTCGGCGCCCCAGAAGCAGCCCATACCGAAGACTGCGACCCGCGCGCCCTCCGGAAACGGCCCCTTCAACGACGACCCGAGGACCTCGTGCCGGTCGCCGATCGGCATCGCGATCGGGCGGCCGGGCAGGGCCTGGTCGGGGGTGGGCAGCTCGGCCTTCATGCGGCGAAGGAACACGGTGGAACTCCTCTCGTACCTCTCCCCGCGTGCAACACCGCCGGGCCCTGGTTCCTTACCCACCCACAGGGTGGTCAGTCCGGCGGTCCGCCGTAGGGGCCAGCTCAGCCGGCGTCCAGCGCGGCGGCGACCCGGGCGGCGTAGGCCTCGGCCTCGGCGTCGTCGGCGTAACGGGTGCGGGGCCAGAAGAAGCCGCGCAGGCCGTCGCCCTTGGTCCTCGGCACCACGTGGGTGTGCAGGTGCGCCACGGACTGGGACACCCGGTTGTTCATCGCCACGAACGTGCCACCGGCCCCCAGACCGGACTCCACCGCCACGGCGAGCCGCTGGACCAGCCCGAAGTAGCCGGCCAGCGCGTCCGCCGGCAGGTCGGCCAGGGTGACCAGGTGGGTGCGCGGCACCACCAGCAGGTGCCCCCGGAACACCGGCCGGGTGTCGAGGAATGCCACCCCGTCCGGGGCGTCGGCCACCCGGAACGCCGGCCCGTCGCCCGCCACGATCCCGCAGAACACGCACCCGCCCATCCGGTCAGGTTAAGCCGGCGGGCGCGTCCGCCACTTTGCGTAGGCGAGCGTATGTCGGGTCACAGGCGATCGAGATAGCTGTCCCACTCGCTTTCCGGCACGCCCGTCGGGCCGGTCTCGCCGTTCGCTAGGCGCGTCCTGATATCCGCCTCCCACCGCCAAGCCCACCGCTGGAGCTCGTCGACGGCCGGCTCGTTCAGGCCGTACGAGATGAAGGTCCTTGGGTCGCGCTCGTCGATGGCTCCGAGTCGGTCGGCCAGTTCTTCGAGGGAGAACCCTGCTGTGTGTCGCGCGCCGAGAGCCTCCAATTCGGTCCAGCCGAGCCGACTGTTCGCGGCGTGGATGTCGATGTAGTCCCGGTGCGCCGCCCGGTCGTGCAGGGCCCGCACCTTGAGCCCGACCGCGTCCTCGAAGGCAAGGACCGGGCCGATGCTCAGCCGGGCTGGTGGCCCGAGTGCTTCCTTGAGTAGATCCACCTCGCAGGAGGCGGCGTCGTCCGAGACGATCATTCGAGCCATGCGTGGGTTCGCCTCGACGACCTGGGCCGAGAAACCGGCATCCTCGTAGGCGTCGGCGAGCCGTCGCACCACCGTCGAAAGCGGGAGTGTCGAGGCGGTGGCGAAGTCGATGTCCTGTGACGGCCGGTTCACCAGTTCGTGAGCCCACATGGCGTACCCGCCCGCCAGCACCAGCCCAAGATCGTCGCCTGCGTCGAAGCCGACCTTGAGAAGTCGGCGATGCAAGGCCTCCATCAGGTGGCGGCGAGGTCAGGCAGACACCGCTCCCAGAGAGCGATCAGACGTCGAGCGGTCAACCGTCGGATGCGAGGCCAGTCTCGCCGAAGCAGGCCCGCGTTGACGTACCGGAGTAGATCCTCGCGCTGCCCGCAGTCGAGCAGAAGGCAGTAGAGCGTCAGCCGCTCACGCGGATCGCTGACGTCGAAGTCCGTCGGGCCGGACCAGGCCAGTCGCACCGGAAGACTGACCCGGCCCCGGTCCGGGCCGGTCAACAGGCCGAGGGTGGCCGGGATCCGGTCGGCTGCGCCGACCAGACGGGAGGGCAGCGGCGCGGTCGAGGTCACCCGGCAAGTATGGGACACCCGCCTGACATCGTCACGGACGTCAGCCGGTCGGGTCGTTCTAGGCCCGTGGCGAGCGGTGGAAGGGGAGCTGGCACCGGCGGGGGCGTTGACGGGGGATGTTTGTCTCCCACCGGCTAACGTCTCGGGCATGAGTCACGGCTTCGAGACGCTCGCCATCCACGCCGGCCAGGACCCGGAAGCCCGCACCGGCGCGGTGATCCCACCGATCTATCAGACCAGCACCTACGCCCAGGACGCCGTCGGCGCCCCGCGGCTGGGCTACGAGTACAGCCGCTCCGGCAACCCCACCCGGGACGCGCTCCAGGAGTGCCTTGCCGCGCTGGAGGGCGGGCCCGTCGGGCTCGCCTTCGCCAGCGGTCTGGCCGCCGAGGACACGGTGCTGCGCGCCGTCTGCAAGCCGGGTGACCACGTGGTGATCCCCGACGACGCCTACGGTGGCACGTACCGGCTCTTCGCGAAGGTGGCCGAGCGCTGGGGGCTGACGTACACCCCGGCGAAGGTCTCCGACGTCGACGCCGTGCGGGCCGCGATCCGGCCCGGCACCACGAAGATCGTCTGGATCGAGACGCCGACCAACCCGCTGCTCGGCATCGCCGACATCGCCGCGCTGGCCGCCGTCGCCCACGACGCCGGGGCGCTGCTGGTGGTGGACAACACCTTCGCCTCGCCGTACCTCCAGCAGCCGATCGCGCACGGCGCGGACGTGGTGGTGCACTCCACCACCAAGTACGTCGGCGGGCACTCGGACGTCGTCGGGGGCGCGCTGGTGGTGGCCGACCGCGGCCTCGGCGAGGAGTTGCGCTACCACCAGAACGCGATGGGCGCGATCAACGGCCCGTTCGACGCCTGGCTGACCCTGCGCGGCATCAAGACCCTGGGTGTACGGATGGACCGGCACTGCGACAACGCCGAGCGGATCGCCGCGTACCTGGACGGGCACGCCAAGGTCGGCCAGGTCATCTACCCGGGCCTGCCGTCGCACCCCGGCCACGAGGTGGCCGCCAAGCAGATGCACAGGTTTGGCGGCATGATCTCCTTCCTCGCCGCCGGCGGCGAGGAGCACGCCGTGGAGGTCTGCAACCGGGCGAAGCTCTTCGTTCTTGCCGAGTCCCTCGGCGGGGTGGAGTCCCTGATCGAGCACCCGGGCCGGATGACACACGCAAGTGCGGCCGGCTCGCCGCTTGAAGTTCCCGGCGATCTCGTGCGACTGTCTGTCGGCATCGAAACGGTCGACGACCTGCTTGCCGATCTGGAGCAGGCGCTGGGCTGACCGCTGGCTGGGGAGGGTGGCCGTGCAGGACATCAAGCCGACCTGGGTGGGCGCGACCGCGAAACAGATCGCCCGCGGGGTACGCCGGGGCGACGTATCCGCCACCCAGGTCGTGGCCGACCACCTGGACCACATCGCCCGGGTCGACGCCGACCTCGCCGCGTTCCGCACGGTGCGCGGCGGGGAGGCGATCACCGAGGCGGAGAAGGTCGACGAGCAGGAGGAACTGGCCAACCTCCCGCTGGCCGGGGTGCCGGTCGCGGTCAAGGAGAACACCCCGGTCGCCGGCCTACCCACCTGGAACGGCTCGGCCGCCGTGCGTACCGCTGTGGCGGAGGCCGACCACGAGGTGGTCCGGCGGCTGCGCGGCGCGGGCGCGGTGATCCTCGGGGTGACCCGGATGCCGGAGCTGGGTCTCTGGGCCCTCACCGACGACGGCAACACGGTCACCCGCAACCCGTGGGACTCCGGGCGCACCCCGGGCGGCTCCTCCGGCGGTGCCGCCGCCGCGGTCGCCGCCGGGCTGGTGCCGATCGCGCACGGCAACGACGGGCTCGGTTCGATCCGCATCCCGTCGGCCTGTTGCGGGCTGGTCGGGCTGAAGCCCGGTCGGGGCGTGGTCCCCTGCCAGCTCGGTGCCGAGGACTGGTTCGGCCTGACCGAGCACGGCATGCTCGCCTCCACGGTTGCCGACGCGGCGGTCGGCTTCCAGGTGCTGGCCGGCCGGCCGCAGGAGAAGCTGATCCCCCCGCAGCGGCTGCGGGTCGGCGTCTCGCTGCGTTCCCCGGTGCGCGGCGTCGCGCCGGACGCGCCCAACCGGGACGCGGTCACCGCCGCCGGGCGGTTGCTCGCCGCCGCCGGCCACGACACCGTCCCCGCCGACCCGGTCTACCCGACCCGGCTGGGCCTTCAGGGCATCGCCACCTGGTTCGCGGCGGCCGCCGCCGACGTGCGGGCCGCCGGCCTCGACCGGCGCGATCTCCAGCGGCGCAACCGCCGGCACGTCGCGTTGGGGGAGTGGGCGCACCGCCGGGGGTACGTTCGGGAGGCCGACCGGGCTGCCTGGCGTGAGCGCTCGATCGGCTTCTTCGCCGACCACTCGGTCGACCTGTTGCTCACTCCGGCGCTGGCCGGCCGGCCGCCGGTGGCCGCCGCCTGGTCCGGCCGGTCCTGGGCGGCGAACATGAAGGCCAGCATCACGTACGCCCCGTTCGCCGCCCCGTGGAACATCGCCGGGTTGCCCGCGATCGTGGTGCCGGTGGGCCGCCGCCCAGACGGGCTGCCGGTGGCGGTGCAGTTGGTCGGCCCGCCCGGCTCGGAGCTGCTGCTGCTCGGCGTCGCCGGGCAGTTCGAGCTCCAGGCGCCCTGGGCCCGGCACGCCCCCGGTTACCCCCGCGTCGGGACGGGGTCACCGGCCACCGCATGATCGTCTAGCGTGTGCGTTTCCTGACCGACGCGCACACCCGGACGGACCACATGCGGTGCCAGACCTGCGGGGGCGAGACGTCCCCGGCTCTCAACGAGTGTTCGATCTGTCGCACCCCGCTCGGGCAGCCGCCCGTGGCGCCCGGGGTGCCGACGTACCCGGTGGGCGGGTTTGGCCGCGCTGTGGTGGCCGCCGTCGCCGTCACGGCGGTGCTCGACATCCTGGTCGCGCTCTACCCGGCGGTCGGTGCAGTGCTGGCCCGCCGCGCCGCCGAGGCGCAGGACACCGACGTGCTGTTGGGTGCCGTGCTGCTCGAGGTGCCGTTCCTCCTGCTGTTCGGCGCGGCCTACCTGACCAGCGCCGTACTGATGATCATTTGGACCTGGCGGGCCAGGAAGAACCTGGAGGCGTTCCCGGGCGCGCTGCCGCAGCTCACCTCCGGCTGGGCGATCGCCGGGTGGCTGGTGCCGCTGGCGAACTTCGTGGTCCCGGTGCGGGTGGTGGCCGGCATCGCGCGGGACAGCCTGTGGCGGTCCCGCACCCCGGTCCTGGTGGGCGTGTGGTGGGCCGCCTGGCTGGTGTTCAGCCTCGGCGAGCGGCTGGCCTACCTGGCAGACAGTCGGGCGTACGAGCGGTTGCCCGAGAACCCGTTCAACGATATCGGCTACCAGGCGTACGTCGGCTACTACCAGGACGCGCTGGTCCGCAACCTGATCCCGCTGGCTGCCTGCCTGATCGCCGCAGCGACGCTGATCGTGCTGGTCCGCCGGGTCACCGCCGCCCAGCAGGCTCGGATCGCCCTCGGCGCCCCCGCCTGGCCGGCCCCGCCCGGCTGGCCGGGCGCGTCCGCGCCGTACGGCTGGCCGGCGGCACCGGTACCGCTCGGCCCGTTGGGCGTGACGGGGCCGTCGCCGCAGGTAGTGGGCCCGGGGAGCGCGGTGTCGCCGCAGGCGGCCGGGCCGGCGGGTGGCACGATCGGGGCATGACGGAACTGGTCGGTCTCGCCGACGTGCGGGCCGCGCGGGAACTGCTCGTCGGCGTCACCCGCACCACCCCGCTGGAACCCTCCCGGCCGTTGAGCGCGGTGCTCGGCGGGCCGGTCTGGCTCAAGTGCGAGAACGTGCAGCGCGCCGGGTCGTACAAGGTGCGCGGGGCGTACGTGCGGATCTCCCGGCTGTCGGCGGCGGAGCGCGACCGGGGCGTGGTGGCCGCCAGCGCCGGCAACCACGCGCAGGGGGTCGCGCTCGCCGCCGGGCTGGTCGGCACCCACGCCACCGTCTTCATGCCGGTGAACGCGCCGCTGCCGAAGGTCGCCGCCACCAAGGGGTACGGCGCCCAGATCGAGTTCGCCGGCAACACCGTCGACGAGTCGCTGGTCGCGGCGCAGACCTTCGCCGAGCGGACCGGGGCGGTGCTGATCCACCCGTTCGACCATCCGGACGTGATTGCCGGGCAGGGGACCGTCGCGTTGGAGATCCTCGAACAGTGCCCCGAGGTGAAGACGATCATCACCGGGGTCGGCGGCGGCGGCCTGATCTCGGGCATCGCGGTCGCGGCCAAGGCCCTGCGGCCGGACGTGCGGCTGATCGGCGTACAGGCGGCCGGTGCGGCGGCGTACCCGCCGTCGCTGGTCGCCGGGGAGCCCGTCCGGCTGCCCGCCTTCAGCACCATCGCCGACGGCATCGCGGTGGGCTGCCCGGGGGAGATCACCTTCAAGCACGTCCGCGACCTCGTCGACGAGGTCGTGACGGTCAGCGAGGAGGACATCTCCCGGGCGCTGCTGATGCTGCTCGAGCGGGGCAAGCAGGTGGTCGAGCCGGCCGGCGCGGTGGGCGTGGCGGCCCTGCTGGCCGGTGTGGTGGACGTCGAGACACCGGTGGTGGCGGTGCTCTCCGGCGGCAACATCGACCCGCTGCTGATGATGCGGGTCATCGAGCACGGCCTCGCGGCGGCCGGGCGCTACCTGCGGGTCACCGTGCGCTGCTCGGACCGGCCGGGGCAGCTCGCCTCCCTGCTCAGCGAGATCGCCGAGCACCGGGCGAACGTCGTCGACGTGGAGCACCAGCGGGCCAACCCGCGCCTGCGCCTCGGTGAGGTGGAGGTGGCGCTGTCGGTGGAGACCCGGGGGGTCGAGCACTCCGACACGCTGATCAGCGCCCTGCGGGCCAGCGGCTACCAGGTGGTCTTCGCCGCCGATTGCTGACCTGTGGTCCCCGGGGCCGGCTGGCCGGCCCCGGGGACACCGTCGAGCGGGACTCAGCCCGCGAACGGCTCGAAGCTGACGACGGTCACCTTGATGTCCGCGCCGCTCGGCGCGGTGTAGGTGACGGTCTGCCCGGGCCGGCTGCCGAGGATCGACTTGCCGAGCGCCGACTCCGGGCTGTAGACGGTCAGCTCCGTCGTCGAGGAGATCTCCCGCGACCCGAGCAGGAAGGTCTCGGTGTCGGCGGTGTCGTCGTCGAAGTAGATCGTGACGACCATGCCGGGCGACACCACGTCGGCGGTCGGTGCCTCGCCCACCTTGGCGGTGCGGAGCAGCTCCTTCAGGTAGAGGATGCGCCCCTCCTGCTTGCCCTGCTCCTCGCGGGCGGCGTGGTAGCCGCCGTTCTCCCGCAGGTCGCCCTCCTCGCGCCGGGCGTTGATCTCGGTGGCGATGGCCGTCCGATTGGCGATCAGCTCGTCGAGCTCGCCCTGGAGGCGGTCGAACGCGTCCTGGGACAGCCAGGTGGCGGGAGCCTTGTTGTCAGTGTTGGACACAGGCGGTCTCCTCGATTGTGCACGGGCTGGCTGACGGTGAAACCACCAAGTTACCAGTGCGCTGCCCGTCGGGGTGTCGACGATTACTGCGGGTGCCGGTGACGGAACTCGCAGTGTGCATGGGGTGGCGGTGTTCCGGCAGCTCAGCCGGTGGGGCGGCAGCGCATCACCTCACCGATGAACGGGCGGGCGGTGGTGACCAGCCGGTGCCGCGCGTTGACCTGCGACTCGCCCGGGCGAGCGGTCACGGTCACCTCCTCGCGGGCCAACTCGGCGCCAGCGTGCGAACGGGCCCGCAGCACGCAGATCGCCGATCCGCCGGCCGGGACGGTCACCCGGAAGTCGACCACCACCTGAGTGTCGGTGATGTCCGTGTAGGTGACCACCTCGGCGTCGTAGTCGGGATTGCCGTACTTGCCGTACATCCCGTACGCGGCCACGCCGAGCGCCGCCACCAGTGTGACTGCCAACAGGGCGACCAGCGCCGGGCGGCGGCGGCCGGGCTCGCGGCGGCGGCGGCCGTAGCGGCCGGGCGGGAACACCGGCGCGCCGGGGATGATTGTGGCGTGCGTCTCGGTCACCGGCGGGCATCTCCTGGCGTTGTTGTCGGCGGCATCAGCAAGAATGGCAGAGTCCATCTTCCCAGCCCGGCGCTGACTCACCGGAAGAGCGCTGAGTCACCGATGATGAGTCAAGGATGACAGGTCGGCCCGCGCAGCCGTCTGGTCAGCGTCGGTGGGCACAGACGAGGAGCGCCGTAAGTGGCAGAGCAGCTGCGTCTCATGGCCGTCCACGCACACCCCGACGACGAGTCGAGCAAGGGTGCCGCGACCATGGCGAAATACGTGGCCGAGGGGGTCGATGTCCTGGTCGTGACGTGCACCGGCGGTGAGCGCGGCAGTGTGCTCAACCCGAAGATGGACCGGCCGGACGTCTGGGCCAACATCGGCGACATCCGCCGCGCCGAGATGGACGCGGCCCGCGCGGTCCTCGGCGTCGAGCAGGCGTGGCTCGGCTTCGTCGACTCCGGGCTGCCCGAGGGGGACCCGTTGCCGCCGTTGCCCGAGGGGTGCTTCGCCCTCCAGGACGTCGAGGTCGCCGCCGGCCCGCTGGTGCGGCTGATGCGCCAGTTCCGTCCGCACGTGGTCATCACGTACGACGAGGAGGGCGGCTACCCGCACCCCGACCACGTCATGACCCACAAGGTGACCATCGCCGCCTTCGAGGCCGCCGGCGACCCGACGCGCCACCCGGAGCTCGGCGAGCCCTGGCAGCCGCTCAAGCTCTACTACGACGTGGGGTTCTCCAAGGGCAAGATCCTGGCGTTGCACGAGGGCATCCTCGCCGCAGGTTTCCCCTCGCCTTACGAGGAGTGGCTCAAGCGGTGGGATGACCGCCCCGACAAGGGCCCCCGGATCACCACCCGGGTCGAGTGCGCGGACTACTTCCCGGTCCGCGACGACGCGCTGCGCGCCCACGCCACCCAGATCGACCCGGACGGCTTCTGGTTCCAGGTGCCGATGGAGCTCCAGCAGCGGTCCTGGCCGACGGAGGACTTCCAGCTCGCCCGCTCCGTGGTCGACAGCCCGCTGCCCGAGTCCGATCTCTTCGCCGGGGTGCGCGAGACGGCCCATGCCCGCTGACCCGGCGCAGGGCTACCCTGGTCACCAGCCGCACAACGGAGGAAATCCATGCTGATTGCTGCCCAGGTGCTCGCGGAGAACAACTTCGGTGACACCCGCACGGGTGGTCTCGCCGGTCCGATGGGACTCTTCCTCATCCTGGTGTTGGCCACCGCCACGGTGCTGCTGATCCGCAACATGAACGCCCGGCTGCGCCGGCTGCCCGACCGCTTCCCCACGGCCGGCGTCGCCCCCGACGCGGGCCGGGTCGACGCGGGAGTCATCGATCCGACAGACGGGACTGAGAAGCACGACTCACGCCCGAACACTCCCAGCCCGCCCCAGCAGGGCTGAGACGGGTGAACCGCACGTGAATCACGCTGAACCGGGTCGTCGACCCCTGTTGCGGCCCCCGGCTTTGGCTTAGCCTTCCGCCGGGGGCCCAAAAGTCCCCGTAGCCGCGCGCGGGAGGGGGCGCCGATGACCGGGTCAACGACGGCTGCCCACCGTGCCATTCGCCGACCGGCCGACGGGGGAGGCCGGTGACCTCCGGCAGAGTCGGCGACCGGATCGACCCGCTCGGCGTACGCGACGTCCCGCGTCGCTTGCTGCTGCTGACCGTCGCCATCGCGCTGACCGCCCTCTCGGCCACTGCGATCGGTCTCATCCTCCCCACCCACCTGCCGTCCGACGCCCCGATCCCGGCGGCCGCCCGCTTCGCCATCGGCGTCGCGGTCTTCGCCCTGGCCCAGCTCGCCCGGCTGCGGTTCCGCGTCGGCTCCGCAATGGTCAGCATCACCTGGGGCGAGGCCGCACTCATCGTCTCCCTCTACCTGGTGCCCGCCAGCTGGCTCCCCGCCGCCGCGCTGCTCGGTGCCGGGGTGGCCTGGGCGGCCCTCTCCGTGGCCGCCGACCGCCGGTCGCTGCTGGAGACGGTCCGCATCGTGGCCTCGTTGACCGTCGCCACCGCCCTCGCCGTCACCGTCGCCACCGCCCTCGGCGCGCCCCTGTCGGCGGCCCCCACGCCGGAGCTCGCGCTGGCCCTGGTCGCCGGCTCGGTGACGTATCTCCTCGTCAGCGCCGGGCTGGGCGCGGTTACCGTGGCGCTGCGCGACGGTGTGCCGATGGTGCCGCCGTTGCTCGCGGCGCTCCGCGGCAAGCTGCTGATGTTCATCGGGAACATGGCCGTCGGCCTGGTCGTGGTGGCGCTGGTGGAGATCGACGCCCGCTGGCTGCTGCTGGTCCCACCCGTGCTCTGGCTGCTCCAGCAGACCTACCGCCACCGGCTCCGCGCCGACCAGGAGCGGCGCACCTGGCGGGCCTTCGCCGAGGCCACCGCCGCGCTCAACCAGCTCGACGAGCGGGGTGTCGCCACCGCCGCCGTGACCGGCGCGGCGACCCTCTTCGGTGCCGAGGTGGTCGAGGTCGACGTGGCGCGGGGCGACGGCCGGTGGCGACGCTACCGGGGCGACGCCGGCGGCCAGGTGACCGACCGGGAGGTGAGCCCGCCGGGCCGCTCCGGCCCCGACGAGCACGAGCTGGTCCGACCGCTGGCCATCGGCATCACCCGGGTCGGCGAGCTGCGGGTCCGGTTCTCCCGCACCGCGCCGCCCAGCGCCTGCGAGCAGGACGCCGTCGCCGCGTTCTCCGACGCGCTCGCCGCCGCCCTGCACGACGCCGCGACCCACCGCGAGCTACGGCTGGTCACCGCCCGTTCCTCGTACGAGGCGATTCACGACCCGCTCACCGGGCTGCTCAATCGGGCCGCCATGCTCAGCAAGGGTGACCAGGCGCTGCGTCAGCGCGCCCACGACCACCCGGTCGCGCTGCTGCTGCTCGACATCGACCAGTTCAAAGAGGTCAACGACACCCTCGGGCACGCCGCCGGCGATCAGCTGCTGCGGCTGAGCGCCAACCGGCTCGGCGCGCTGACCCGCTCTGGTGACCTGCTGGGCCGGCTCGGTGGCGACGAGTTCGCCCTGCTGCTGACGCGGGTCCCGGTGATCGGCGGTCGGACCGCCCCGATGGCGTACGCGCTGCGCCAGGCCCGGGAGATCACCGAGCGGTTGGCCGCACCCACCGAGGTGGCCGGCGTGCGGATGTCCATCGAGGTCTCCGTCGGGGTGGTGGTGGCCGACGCCGGCACCGCCGACCTGACCGAGCTGCTGCGCCGGGCCGACATCGCGATGTACCAGGCCAAGGAGGGCGGCGGGAACGTCGCCTCGTACGACAGCTCCCGGGATGCGGCGAGCACCGACCAGCTCGCGCTGCTCGCGGAGCTGCGGGAGGCACTGGCCGCCGACGACCAGCTGGTGCTGGCCCTCCAGCCGGCGGTGGACCTGGCCACCGGGGCACCGACCGGGGTGGAGGCGCTGATCCGCTGGCGGCACCCACGCCGGGGCTGGCTCGGCCCGAACGACTTCATCCGCCCGGTGGAGAACAGCGAGCAGCTCGGCACCTTCACCCGGTACGTGCTGGACAAGGCGCTCGCGGTGGCCGCCGACTGGGCCCGCCAAGGGCTGGACGTGCCGATCTCGGTGAACCTCTCGGCCCGCAGCCTGCTCGACCCCCGGCTGCCGGCCGAGATCGGCGAGGCGCTGCGCCGACACCAGGTCCCGCCGCACCGGCTGGTGCTGGAGATCACCGAGACCGTGATGATGAGCGAGCTGGAGGTCATCGACGAGGTGCTGACCACCCTGCGGTCGATGGGTGTGCAGCTCGCCGTGGACGACTTCGGCACCGGGTTCTCGTCGTTGTCGTTCGTGACCCGCATCGCCGTGGACGAGCTGAAGGTCGACCGGTCGTTCGTGATCCGGATGGCCGACTCACCGGAGGCGGCGGCGATCGTCCGGGCGACCGTCGGGCTCGCCCACGAGTTGGGCCTGCGGGTGGTCGCCGAGGGCGTGGAGACCGCCGAGCAGCGGCTCGCCCTGGCCGAGCTGGGCTGCACGGCGGCCCAGGGATACCACTTCTTCAAGCCGATGCCGGCCGACAAGATCGGCGCGGTGCTCGGGTCGCTGCTCGACGCCGCCCGGCCGAAGGTCCTTCCACTGCGCGCCGACGGCGCCTCCTGACCCGGCAAGGGGCTCGGGCACGCGCAGGCGGACCACGCTCGTCATTCGGCCTGCTGAGGGTCGTGCCGGTCGGTTGTGGTCGGTGGGGTTGCGGTACTTCGCTGCTGTGCTTCCTCGGCGGTGTGGAGGACGTTGCGGGCGGCGGTCGCCACCGGGCAGTCGGGTGTGCGGCAGATCCGGCAGCGGCCGTCCGGGCTGGTCCGGTGATCGCGGAGGATCGTGCGGGCGGTGAGGATCAGTCGGTTGCGGATCTGGGCCAGGGACAGGTGCGGCCCGGTCATGTTCAGGTCACCCCGAGGGCGATGGCGAGTTGGATGATCGTGGCGGGGGCGTGTGGGTCGCGGGCTACCTGGGCGAGGACTTCTCGGGCGGCGGGGCGGTGACGTACCTCGGCCGGTGCCGTGCGGTCGGTGTCGATCAGGACCCGGGCGGCGTTGGCCGGGTCGTCGGCCTGGAGGTAGGCGCGGGCGGCGTTGAGCAGGTGGGCGGCGCGTGTTCGACCGGTAGCCACGGCAGGAACCGATTGGTGCGGATCGTGACGGCGCAGATCAACAACGCTCCCGTAACTGCTACTCCTTGACCCCCAGGCAACCAACACAGCCGCCCGACCTGCTCCCGAACGACAAGTGAGCTGCAAGACCGGTCCGTCTGTGCCCACGCCCGTCCGCCGAAGTCCGTCCCCGTCGTCACTCGGTTAGTCACCCAGCCCCGTCGACCCCCATGCTGCCGACCTGGCGTTACCCCCTGCCCGGTGACCTGCGACCGACATCACCGCCGCACGCCGCTCGGCGTGGCTTGGATACCGTCATCCATGTGGACCGGCATCAACTGATCGCTCTGTTGGCAGACGGGGGCAGCGCCGACGCGATGTGTCGAGACGCGCTCCGTCACAGCGCGGACTTCACCATCGCGGACGGTGCCATGCCGGCTAGCCACTTCGCCCGCATCTACGACCGCCGCGAGCGGCACTGCCGAGAGCGTGGAATCGCCACGCTTGGCTTCCGTGAAGGCGTCGAACACCTGCAAGACGCGAGGGATCAGGTTGTGCGTCTGGGCTGGGTCAAGGTCACAGACCCGGGCTACCACTTCCAACTCTTCCTCACCGAGGATCTGTCTGCTGTTATCGCCTGCATCGGCGTTGACCAGGCGCATCAGGCACGCCGAGACGACGCGCCAGGACTGACCGCTTCGGCGTGAAGGAACAATCGCGGGCGTGAGACCAGTCCGGCCGTCCACAGGCACCTACGGAAACGGTCTGTCTACATTCGCGGACGTCCGTGGTTGTGCGCCCCGGTTGTCACCCAGTTCGTCACCCACCCGGCCCAGCACCATTATCCGCCCAGAAACCGGGATCTAGCTGGAGGCGGTGCAAATGATCCGCCCAGTTCTCAGGCTCTTCGTGAAAGATCAACCAGTTGTACTCGCCGAAATGGTCTTGCCAGCCCCAATGATGGTTGATGATCCGAACAGCTTGCGCGTACGGCACCACATGCCGCTCGGCCATGGCGACTGCCATGTCCCGGAAGTACAGGCGATGTTCGTCAGGAGCCTCGAAGTCGAACTCAGGAAACAGACGTGCGGCCACCCGCCTATAGTGCCCGGTCAGCATCACGGGCGGCGGAGAGGCTCGTCGCGCGCCCGGCGACCCACCCCACCATCCTCACTGTCTGCCGTCGACCCGCCCTCCTGGGAGCGGGCCGCGCCGGGACTCAACGCCGCTGCCGGCTACTACCGCACCGTGGGCCTGGGCCGTGCTTCAGATGTCAGCGTGGGTAGGAACGGTGGACTGAGCGCCTGCGGCCATGAGTAGGTCGACGACCTGAGGATGGTCGCCGCGTAGCGCCCAGTCCAGCGGTGAATAGCCGGTTCCTCGGTCTTCGCGGAGGTTCGGGACGGCACCATGGGCGAGAAGGACGCGTACGACGGTGCTATCTCCCCACGTGGCGGCAGCGCAGAGAGGTGTTCCTTCCTGACCTCGCCCGCTTTCGGTGTCGGGCGCTGCGCCGGCGGCGAGGAGTAGCCGCACGAGTTCACCCGCGCCATTGACGGATGCCTGGTAGAGCGGGGTGGTTTGTTCGTGGTCGGCAGCGTTGGGGTCCGCTCCGGCGAGGAGGAGTGCGTTCACGGCTGCGCTGTCTTCGTGTCGCACCGCCTCCATCAGTCGCTTCGTGAGCTTCTTCCGCCGGCGCATGTTCACGGTGCCCAGCGTAGGTAGTAGCGCACTCAGGTGGGAGCCACCCGAGGTCAGCCGCGCGGCAGCACGTCGTCCACCACGCCCGGCAGGGCCGCCCAGTCGGCCGAGGCGACGCTCGCGTGCTTGCGGGCCAGCTCCGCCACCCGGGCCGCCGCCGCGTCCGGGTCGGTGTTCGCCACCGCCGGGGGCACGTTCTGCGCGTCGGTCATGATCAGCAGGTAGTGGTTGGCGTCGTACCAGGCGGTGTCGATCCCGCCGGTGACGTACGCCGACGCGTCGCCGTCGAAGAGCACGAACCAGGGGCGCAGGGCGGCGTCGGCGTACCGGGTGCGGGGGTCGCCGGCTGCGGCCCGGTGCACGGCCGGGAACGCCTGCGCCGAGGCGAGGGTGCCGGCGGTCGCGAGGCCGGCGAGGTGGCGGGCGTACTCGACGTCGGTCCAGAGGGTGTCGGTGGGGTTGCCCTCCTCCACCGTGCCGGGAATGAGGTGCACGATCACCCGGCCGGCGAGCTGGGCCCTGGTCGGCCAGTTGTCGGCGCGGGCGGCGGCGTCGAGGGTGGCGTACCCGCCCCTGAGGTCGGCGGGGCGGAACACCGCCGCGCCGAGGCGGGCGGCGAGCAGCGCGTCGAGCTGGGACGGGCCCTGCCCGGTGCGGCTGCTGAAGCCGGTCTTCAGCTCCAGCTTGAGGTGCAGCGGGCCGGCGGTGGGGTGGGCGGCCAGCCAGAGCCGGATGTCGTCGAGGCAGTGTTCGAGGTTCTTGTTGCGGGTGCCGGTGTAGAGCTGGGCGGCGCTGGTCGCGGCGACGCAGTTGTTGCCGTTGCCGAGCGGGTTGGAGTGGCTGACCCGCCACTGTCGGGTGATGACGTCGGGCCAGACGTCCAGCTCGATCATCCCCGGCCGGGCGTCGAGCGCCTGGGCCAGGTAGGCATAGGTGCCCTGCTCGTACGCGTTGTGCGTGCCGACGGCGGTGGTCGCCGAGACCCGGGCGGTGGCCGGGTCGACGGCCGCCCCGGCGGGATCGGCCGCGGCGAGCACGGCCGCGAGCACCGCGACCGACGTGAGCGCTGACAGGTGACGGGATGCGCGCATGCGTGCCTCCTCGGCGGGGCCGGCGACACCCGCCGGGCATGCACCGATATAAATGCATGGAGGTGCTGAGCGGAAGCCCCTGGAGCCTTTGCGAAGTGCGAAAGACGCATGCAACGTGTCCCGGCGGCAGGCGAGCGCAATCGCCACCAGCGAGATCCGTTCGGCGGAGAGCGGGGAGATCTTGGAAGATTTTGGCCCCTGGAAGGGCCAGTTGCGTCCAAGATCTCCCCGTTCCGGGGTGGGGTCACCGTCGCCGGCTTGGGTGGGCGGGCGCGGCTGCGCGTTCTACTGTCGACCGCTTCCCGGGCGCAGCATCGCCGGGTAGAGCATGGTCGCGTCGCCGCGCCGGTAGAGCACCGCCGGCCGGCCGGTGGGCGGGTTGCGCCGCTCCCCGGTGGGCACCACGAAGCCGCTCACTCCGGTCACCTTGCGGTGGAAGTTGCGCGGGTCGAGGCGTACCTGCCAGACGGCCTCGTAGACCGCGCGCAGCTCGCCGATGGTGAACGTCTCGCCGCAGAACGCCGTGGCCAGCGGGGCGTACTCCAGCTTGGCGCGGGCCCGTTCGAGTGCGTCGGCCAGGATGGTGTCGTGGTCGAAGGCCAGCCAGCCGTGGCCCAGCCGGTCGTGGTCGACCGGCTCCCACCGGGCCCGCGCCGCGTCGGTGCCGGCCACCGGCATGGGCAGGTCGGGGGCGATGGCCAGGTACGCGACCGAGGCGATCGGGCCGCGCGGGTCCCGCCCCGGCGTGGCGTAGGTGCGGACCTGCTCCAGGTGGAGCGCGCGACCCTCCAGCCCGGTCTCCTCCGACAGCTCCCGCACCGCGGTGTCGTCCAGGTCCTCGCCGGCCCGGACGAAACCGCCGGGCAGCGCAGCCCGCCCCTCGAACGGCGCCTTGCCGCGCTCGATCAGCAGGACCGCCAGCCGGCCGTCACGGATCGTGAGAATTGCCAGATCGATGGCGATCCGGAAGACGGTGCGCTGGTCGGACACACCGGAAGGGTAGCGGCCCGACCGGAGGCCGGCGCGCGGATCCCGATCAGGGATGGCTTCGGCCATCGCGGCTCCGGCCACCGGCCCAGATCTGGTCGAACTCGCGAGCGAAGTGCTGATACCAGACCGGGTCGCGGTCGGCACGCAGAGTCACCATCGCCTCGCGTCCGTCGGGCCGGTGCGAGTAGACGTCGATTGAGATCCGGCCGCTCGGCTTCTCCGGGTCGACCAGCACCATGCCGAAGGCGGGGACGAAGCGGAGCAGCCGGACCTCCAGCCGTCCGCCGCCGGTCACCTGGGCCGCCAGGTAGTCCAGCAGGTCCAGGGTGGGCTGGATCCGGTGCGCGAAGACCTCGGCGCCGCCGGCGGGCAACCCGTTGCGGCGGGCCGCCTCCTCGGGGGCCGGGCCGGCGGGGTCGATGAGCGCGACCCGCACCGTCGCGCCCGCGGCCAACTGCTGCCGCAGGTCGTCGAGGTGGCTGCGGATCGTCCGGCTCAGGGTCACCCCGACCAGCCGGATGTCCCGCGCGCCCGCCAGCCCCACCGCCGCGCCGGGCACGGCGGCGGTGAGCAGCCGGTCCGCCGAGTCGCCCACGTCCGGGCGGAGGCTCCCGGTCACGTCGCGCAGGGTGGACTCGATGCGCCCCAGCCGTCGACGCCCGGTCAGCAGGTCGAAGGTGATCACGCCGAGGACGGCGAGGGTGGCGGCGGCGACCACGTCCGGGCTGGTCACGTTCAGCAGGCCGAGCGCGCCGACGACCAGCGCCGTCCCGGAGACGAGGTACGCCTCCAACTCCCCGCTGGTCAGCCTGCGTACCAGCGTCGCCGGCCGGGCGGGAACCGGGTCCCGGCCGGGCCGGCGCGGGTCGTCGGCGCCGGTCACCGCGTGTCCTCGACCAGTCGCAGGTACGGCAGGAGCCGCTCCACGACCAGCGCGGCGTGCCGCGCCGCCAGGGTGTGGTCGGCGTGTCCCTTGTGCCGGTCGGCCCGGTCCGAGATGCCCCGGACGGTCATCCAGCCGCGCAGCGCCCGGTCGTCGGTGATCTCCTCGAAGAACGCCTGGGCGACCCCGGCCGCCTCGGTCTCCACGGCCAGGGTCTTCTCGTGCACCTCGGTCAGCCAGGACCGGATGCCCGAGGCCGCGTCGGTCACCACCGCGTTGCCCGAGCCGATCGGTCCCCGGTGGACGCGGAAGCCCTCGCCCGCCCCGAGGCCGACGACCGGGCCGTGCTCGACGACAAAGGCGTTGACCCGGTTCCGCAGCACCGCCGCGATCGGCTGGGTGCGCCCCCGACGGCGGGGCCCGTCCTCGGTCTCCCGGCGGCTGTCGTACCAGATCACCTCGTCGGCCAAAACCACGTCGCCGACCGCGACGTCCGCGTGCACCCCGCCGGCGATGCCGACCAGCAGCACGATCGGCGGCGCGAACCGTCGGCGCAGCTCCTGGTAGGCCGAGGAGGCGGAGTGCGTGCCCGGTTCGAGGGCCTGGGCGGCGGCCACCCGCACCGGCCCGCCCTCGGCGGCGAAGGTGGCCCGGTGCACGGTCCGGCCGCCGTACGTCTGCTCGGCTCGGTAGTCGGGTGCCCGGCCCAGCACCTCGACGACCGCCGCCATCTCCTCCAGCAGGACCGTGAGGATCCCGACCTCGGCCGGCCGATCGGCCCGGCGGTCGGCCGACGCGAGGTCCCACCGTGCGGCGGCGTGATTGTGCTGGACGGCGTTGACGTTGCCGCCGACCCGGACGGTGCCGCCGGTGACGTGCAGGCCGGTGTTGCGGGCCCGGTCCTCGCTCATCGCTTCGCCCCCTCGCCGGGGGGCGGGTTGTTCGTCTGGCTGCTGTGCACGTCGCCCTGCACGGTGAGGTTGCCGCCGGTGACGATGGCACCTGCGTTGAGCAGGGTCGTGGCCCGCTGGCGGTACTCGCTGGTGTCCACCCCGCGTCGCTCCAGGAAGTCGAGCACGACGGCGAGCAGTCGCCGCTCGATGATCCGCTGGTGCTTGTCGACCTCCTGGGTCTGCAGGTGGTGGCGGGTGTCGGCGGCCATCCCGAGCTCCCGGACGCTGCTGCGCGCCCCGTAGTCGTACCCGAGCCGGGTCGGCCCGTTGGACCCGGGCAGGGAGTTCGACAGGGCCTCGATCCCGGCCCGGACGAGGTTGAGCGGGGCACGACCGATGGTCCCCGGCGCGTACAGCAGGCCCCGGATCCCGGCCCGGAAGAACGCCGCCGGCCCGGTCCCGCCGACCTGGTCGACCACCCGGAACCGCTCGTCGCAGGGTGGCAGCGCGGTGGAGGTGAACTCCATGTAGAGCGCCCGGCCCTGGACCGCCACGTGCACGTAGACCGTGGTGACCAACTCGCCGCGCCAGGAGATCACCTGGCAGACCAGGTAGTGCCGCAGCGGCGCGGTGGGGTGGCGGATGATCCCCGGCAGGTGGGCGGGATCGGTGTACGGCACCAGGTGGGCGACCTCGGTCCCGGCGAGGAAGACCCGGTCGTCGACGGTCAGCCCGGGAAGCTGCTGCTCGGGCTCCTGCTCGGTGGCCAGCCGGCCGAGGTTGTCGCGCAGGTGGGCCAGCAGTTCGACGGCGCTGAAGGGCGCGGTGTCGAACTCCCGGTTTGCCTCCGGGGCCAGGCCGGTCAGCGGGTCGCCGGCGCGGACCAGCCGCTGGGCGAAACCCCAGTTCTTCACCAGCACGCCGGAGCCGACGAACGGTCGGTAGCCGGCGAAGACGACGGTGTTGCCGCTCTCCTGCCGGCGGATCTCGTCGAACCGCTCGGAGCGGGCCGGCGCGGGCGGCGTGCAGCCGGGGGCGAGCCGTTCGAGCTGGCTCTGCCGGAGGATGTTGGCCGCGATCGGAGCGCCGAGGGCGAAGACCAGCAGCCCCACGGTGGTCACCGGGGCGAGGGCGAGCGACATCGAGCTCAGCGAGCCCGAGGTGCCGTCGTCCTCCCGGCTCCCGGCGAGGCCGACCAGGGCGACTCCCGCCGTGAGCGTGCTGAGCACGAAGGAGATGGTGAGCGCGGCGACGATGCGGAAGACCATCACCACGGCGCGGCCGACGATGACTCCGGCGCTGGCGGATCGGCCCCGGCGCAGCTCACGGGCGGTGTCCCGGACGACCTGCCAGCTGGAGGTGAAGAGGTAGAGCGTGATCAGCAGGCCGATGACGAAGGTCATCGCCAGTGGGGCGGCGCAGAGCGCGCCGCCCAGCACCACGACGATCGCGGCGTCGCGGATGACGGCGAGCCGGCGGGCCTGGAGGCACTGCCCGAGCACGGCGATCAGGTCGAAGCCGTAAGAGGGGGCGATCAGGCGGCGACGCTGGTGGTAGACCTCGTTGAGGCTGGCGCGCTGGAAGTCCTCGTCGAGATACGCGCCTACGCAGAGGTGGCGGGTGGCGTTGGAGGCGGGAGTCGGCGGCGTCGGGAAGGGCTGGCGGGCCGGCGGGTTCGGGACCGGGCCGGTCGGTTCGGGGTCCGTCATGACGTCCCATCTCTGGACGGTCGTGGGCCGGGATCGGCCGGGGTGGGGGGAGGGGGGCTCGCGTCCTTCGTCGGCAGCGTGGCCGAGCCTGTTTGCGTTAACTTGACGATAAGTTGACGATAGGCGCGAGGATACTTCATGTCAATAAGACGATTAATTGCTCCGGGTGGGCCGTCCGGGACCGGGGTGCCGTCGAACCGGGCGCTGGATATGGTCGTTCGGTGAACCGACTCGCTAGCGCCACCAGCCCCTACCTCCTCCAGCACGCCGACAATCCGGTGGACTGGTGGCCGTGGTGCGACGAGGCGTTCGCCGAAGCGAAGCGGCGTGACGTGCCGGTGCTCATCTCGGTCGGCTACTCGGCCTGCCACTGGTGCCACGTCATGGCGCACGAGTCGTTCGAGGACCCGGGCGTCGGCAAGCTGGTCAACGACGGCTTCGTGGCGATCAAGGTGGACCGCGAGGAGCGGCCGGACGTCGACGCCGTCTACATGACCGCCACCCAGGCGATGACCGGGCAGGGCGGCTGGCCGATGACGGTCTTCGCCGCGCCCGACGGCACCCCGTTCTTCTGCGGCACGTACTTCCCGAAGCCGAACTTCGTGCGGCTGCTGGAGTCGGTCGGCACGGCCTGGCAGGACCAGCGCGAGGCGGTGCTGCGGCAGGGCGCCGCCGTGGTCAAGGCGATCGGCGGGGCGCAGGCCGTCGGCGGGCCGACTGCCCCGCTCACCGCCGAGCTGCTCGATGCCGCCGCCGCCCAGCTCGCCAAGGAGTACGACCGGAGCAACGGCGGCTTCGGCGGGGCGCCGAAGTTCCCCCCGCACATGAACCTGCTCTTCCTGCTGCGCCACCACCAGCGCACCGGCTCCGCCGAGAGCCTGGAGATCGCCCGGCACACCGCCGAGGCGATGGCCCGGGGCGGCCTCAACGACCAGCTCGCCGGCGGCTTCGCCCGGTACTCGGTCGACGAGCACTGGACCGTGCCGCACTTCGAGAAGATGCTCTACGACAACGCCCTGCTGCTGCGGGTCTACACCCAGCTGTGGCGGCTCACCGGCGACCCCCTCGCCCGGCGGGTGGCCCGGGACACCGCCCGCTTCCTCGCCGACGAGCTGCACCGGCCGGGGGAGGGCTTCGCCTCCGCGCTGGACGCCGACACCGAGGGCGTCGAGGGGCTCACCTACGCCTGGACGCCGGCCCAGCTCGTCGAGGTGCTCGGGGAGTCCGACGGCCGCTGGGCCGCCGACCTCTTCACGGTCACCGAGGCCGGCACCTTTGAACACGGGACGAGCGTGCTGCGGCTGGCCCGGGACGTCGACGACGCCGACCCGGCGGTGCGCGGCCGGTGGCAGGACGTCGTCCGGCGGCTGCTAACGGCCCGCGACAACCGCCCCCAGCCGGCCCGAGACGACAAGGTGGTGGCCGCCTGGAACGGACTGGCGATCACCGCGATCGCCGAGTTCGTCCGCCTCGTCCAGGCGCAGGGGGTGGGCGACGAGGAGGCCGACGCCAACCTGCTGGAGGGCGTCACCATCGTCGCCGACGGCGCGATGCGGGACGCCGCCGAGCACCTGGCAGGAGTGCACCTGGTTGACGGCCGGCTGCGCCGGGTCTCCCGGGACGGGGTGGTCGGCGCGCCGGCCGGGGTGCTGGAGGACTACGGCTGCGTGGCCGAGGCGTTCTGCGCGATGCACCAGCTCACCGGCGAGGGACGCTGGCTGGAGCTGGCCGGTGAGCTGCTCGACACCGCGCTGGCCCGCTTCGCCGCCCCCGGTGGCGGCTTCTACGACACCGCCGACGACGCCGAGCGGCTGGTCGCCCGGCCGGCCGACCCGACCGACAACGCCACCCCGTCCGGCCGGTCGGCGATCGTCGCCGCGCTGGTCGCCTACGCGGCGCTGACCGGGGAGAACCGCTACCGGGAGGCCGCCGAGGCCGCCCTCGCCACGGTCGCCCCGATCGTGGCCAGGCACGCCCGGTTCGCCGGCTACGCGGCCGCCGTCGGGGAGGCGCTGCTCTCCGGCCCGTACGAGATCGCCGTGGTGACCGACGACCCGGCCGGCGATCCCCTCGTCGCCGCCGCGTACCGGCACGCCCCGCCCGGCGCGGTGGTCGTCGCGGGCCGCCCGGACCAGCCCGGGGTGCCGCTGCTGGCCGACCGGCTGCTGGTCGACGGCCGACCCGCGGCGTACGTCTGCCGGGGTTTCGTCTGCCAGCGCCCGGTCACCACCGTCGAGGACCTCCGCGCCCAGTTGTAAGGAAGGGCACCTTGTTAACGCCTGCGGTATAGCAGGGTTCCCTTCTCACCCTGTCCCGGCGGGCCGTGCGGCGGGCGGTGCGGCCCTCGGCCAAGGGGGCGGCGGGCCGCCGCTAGGCTGGCGGGCGAGATGGATACCCGAACCGGTCTGCCTGTTGTCGGCATGGTGGGGGGCGGCCAGCTGGCCCGGATGACCCACCAGGCCTCGATCGCCCTCGGCCAGTCGCTGCGCGTGCTCGCGCAGTCCCCGGACGACGGCGCG
The DNA here is from genome assembly GCF_033804645.1 of Micromonospora sp. RTGN7. Taxonomy (NCBI): domain Bacteria; kingdom Bacillati; phylum Actinomycetota; class Actinomycetes; order Micromonosporales; family Micromonosporaceae; genus Micromonospora; species Micromonospora sp. RTGN7. The sequence continues at coordinate 376,532 of NZ_JAPZLF010000004.1, forward strand.
GCCCTGGTCGCCGCCGACGTCCAGTACGGCGACCACACCGACCTCGCCGCCCTGCGCGCCTTCGCCAAGAACTGCGACGTGGTCACCTTCGACCACGAACACGTGCCGACCGAGCACATCCGCGCCCTCGCCGCCGAGGGGGTGAGGCTCTTCCCGCCCGCCGATGCGCTCCTGCACGCCCAGGACAAGCGGATCATGCGGGAGCGGCTCGCCGAGCTGGGCGCACCGAACCCGGCGTGGCGGCCCGTCGAGGCGCCCGCCGACCTGGTCGCGTTCGGCGAGGCCCAGGGCTGGCCGGTGGTGCTGAAGGCCGCCCGGGGCGGGTACGACGGCCGGGGCGTCTGGCTGGTCGACGACGCCGCGCGGGGTGCCGAACTGGCCACCACCCTGCTCGCCGGGGGGACCACCCTGATCGTCGAGGAGCGGGTGGCACTGCGCCGGGAGCTGGCCGTGCAGGTGGCCCGCTCGCCGTTCGGGCAGGTCGCCGCGTACCCGGTGGTGGAGACGGTGCAGGTCGACGGAATCTGCGTCGAGGTGCTCGCCCCCGCACCCGGCCTGGACGAGGAGCGGGCCGTCGCCGCCCAGCAGCTCGCCATCGACCTGGCCACCGCGCTCGGCGTGGTCGGCCTGCTCGCCGTGGAGCTGTTCGAGACGCCGGCCGGGCTGGTGGTCAACGAGCTGGCCATGCGCCCGCACAACTCGGGCCACTGGACGATCGAGGGGGCCCGGACCTCGCAGTTCGAGCAGCACCTGCGGGCTGTGCTCGACTACCCGATGGGAGACACCGCGCTGACCGCCCCGGCGGTGGCGATGGCGAACGTGCTCGGCGGCGAGCCGGGCGGGATGTCGATCGACGAACGGCTGCACCACCTCTTCGCCGCCGAGCCGGGCGCGAAGGTCCACCTGTACGGCAAGCAGGTGCGCCCCGGCCGCAAGATCGGCCACGTCACGGTGCTCGGCGACGACCTGGACGACGTACGGGCCCGCGCGGCGCGGGCCGCCCGCCTGCTGCGGGAGGGCCACCAGTGAACGAGGAGAAGACCAGCGTGAGCACCGTCGGGCTGATCATGGGCAGCGACTCGGACTGGCCGACCATGAAGGCCGCCGCCGAGGCGCTCGCCGAGTTCGGGATCGCGTACGAGGTCGGGGTGGTCTCCGCCCACCGCACCCCCGGCAAGATGATCGAGTACGGCCGCACCGCCGCCGACCGGGGGCTCAAGGTGATCATCGCGGGGGCCGGTGGGGCCGCCCACCTGCCCGGCATGGTCGCCTCGGTCACCCCGCTGCCGGTGATCGGCGTGCCGGTGCCGCTGAAGTACCTCGACGGGATGGACTCGCTGCTGTCCATCGTCCAGATGCCGGCCGGCGTGCCGGTGGCCGCCGTGTCGATCGGCAACGCCCGCAATGCCGGGCTGCTCGCCGTCCGCATCCTGGCCGCCGCCGACGAGGAGCTGCGGGCGCGCATGGTCGCCTACCAGGACAGCCTGGAGGAGCTGGTCGCCGAGAAGGAGGCCGCCCTGCACGCCTCGCTGGGCTGACCGCCACCCGGCTCGCGAAACTCAGCCCGGCGCGTGGTCGCGGCCGGGCTGAGTGCACGTTTTGCTAGATGCTGGCGTTCCAGGTGGTGAAGACCAGTTGGCTGCCGCCACCGCAGACCGCCTGGTAGACCTTCTCCTTGTACACCAGGCTGTACACGCCCGCGCACATCCCGCTGTGCAGGGCCATCAGGTATCCGGTGCCCGACGAGTACGACCACTGCTGGTTCGGCACGTCCATGCAGATGTACTGCTGGACGACCGCGCCGATCGAGGTGCTGGTGGCGCGGACGTCGAGGCATTTCTGGCTGGCCACGTTCCGCAGTTGGCCGAAACCGGCGTACGCGCCGGGCAGGTACTCCCACTGCTGGTTGACGGCACCGTTGCAGTTGTACTGCTGGACCTGCAGCTTGTTCTCGGTGGAACCGCCGGGCACGTCCAGGCACATTCCGCTCGCGCGGTTGACGATGCTCACGCCGGCCAACGGGGCCGGCTCCTTCGCGGATGCCGGTGCCGAGCCGCCAATTGCGCCGAGGGCTGTGATGAGGATGGCCACGAAGGCGACGGGTAGGCTACGTCTGAAATTGGACATGATGCTCCTCCGCAAGCTATTCGGGGTTTTCGCTGGAGCCACTCCTGGACGAAAGCGTCTGCTTACCGAGTCGATCGTCGGTGCAGCCTGTGTTCGGATGCGGATAATGGTGGGGTGGCGTCGGTGTGCTTCCTGCGGTGAATCGGCCGGGGTCAGAGATGCGCGTCCCAGAACACGTATCCCCAGGTGCAGACGCCCTGTTCGATCCCCGTCTTGTACGCCAGGCTCACCGCGCGGGCGCAGCCACCGCTGTGCAGGACCTGCAGGTTTCCGGTGCTGGTGAAGGTCCACTGCTGATTGGTTCCGCTGGTGCAGGTGTACTGCTGGATGACGGCACCGGGGGAGAGGGACTCGTCACGGACGTCGAGGCATTTCTGGCTGGCGATGTTGCGTAGCTGCCCGTAGCCGGCGTACGGGCCCGGGATGTACTCCCACTGCTGGTTGGCACCGCCGTTGCAGTGATACTGCTGGACAGCCTTCTTGTTGTCGGTGGTGCCGCCCGGCACGTCCAGGCACATTCCGCTCACCCGGTTGACGATAGCGGTGTAGACCGGTGCGGCCGAAGCGGGAGAGGTGTTGACGAGGATGGCTGCCGTGGCGGTGGCGAGAGCAAGGCTGGCCGCCAGAAAAGTCCGTTTGATTCGGCTCATGGGGCTCCTTTCGCAGGCGCGGTTGCAAGGGGCCTGCATATTGATATACGCCAACTCTTGGCGGATAGAAAATTAGCATGGTTGCAACACTCACCGCAAGTAGTCGCAATATCTACTGCGGGTCAGGTTGACTGCTTATGGGTGGTCTGTTGGTGAACTCCCCGATACGGCCTCGTCTCCGGCCGAATTCTCGCCACCAGTGCATTGCGTCGATTTTTATCAAGAATTGCACTCGTCCTGGTGCGCAGCTTTCCTGATAAAGGGCGGTGCTCTGTGGCCGTTTCGGGCCAGTTGTTCCAGTGCCGTCGACGGGGCCGGCAGCGGGCGGGCATCTGTTCGGGGGCCTCTCCCACGCCTCAGCGCATGCCGCGCAGCGCCGTCTGGAGGCGCTCCTGGGCGCGGCGTCGGCGCTCGTTGCTCGCGCCGAGGACCAGCAGGACCAGCCCGGCCGGGATCAGCACCAGCCACGGGCCGAGGCTGAACAGCGCGTGTATCGCCGCGATGGCGGTGACGGCCGCCCCGACGATCACCGGGGCCTGCTGCTGGCTGGTGGTGCCGAAGATCAGCACCGCCACCGCGCCGAGCAGCAACAGCACCTGGCGCAGCATGCTGGAGTCGGTGGCCAGCACGATTGCCAAAGTCGGCACGAACGCGGCGACCAGCGCCGGCCCGTACGCCACCCAGCTCGACAGGTCCGGCCGGTGTCGCAGCTCCAGCACCCCGACCAGCAGAGCCAGCGCCGCGAATGGCAGCGTGTACGCCTCCGGCAGCGCCACGTCGGCGACCCGCATCAGGATCCACCAGGCGACGATCTCGCAGAACACCACCGCCCAGAACAGGATCTGCCGCTCCACCGGCCGACGGCCCGGCCGGGCGGCGGCCACCCCGAGCACGGCGCCCCAGGCGGCAAGCAGTGCGGCGATGTGCCGGGGCGAGTCGAAGGCCAGCGCCAGGGCGATCAGCGCGGCGGCGTACCCGCTCCACTCCACCGTGGCCGCCTCGCGCTGCGCCTCGGGCCGGCGCAGCCGGGGCAGGGTCGCGGCGAACACCTGCAGGGCCGCCCCGACCGCCAGTACCCCGAACGCCGACCAGACCGCAGCCAGCCCGGCTACCAGGCCGGCGACCAGGACGAAGAGCTGCGCCGTCAGCGAGGCGAAGAGCCAACCCAGGATGCGGGCCCGCTGGGTGATGCCGTACAGGGCGGCGACCGTGCCGACGCCCACCGCCCCACCCAGGGTGAACAGGGTCAACTCCCGGGTGGCCAGGCTGCCGAGCAGCCCGGCCCCACCCCCGGCCAGCCCGATGACGAAAACCAGCACCCGGGCGGTACGCAGCGACCGGGCCCGCTCCGCCGGCGGCGGGGGTGGAGTGAGCGCCAGCCCCAACATCGAGATGGTGAAGACCGACAGCGCGGCCAGCACGCTCTCCGGCCAGCCGCGACCGAGCGCGATCGGGGTGATCAGCAGCATCACCGCCGCGCCGGGCAGCACCACCGGCACGGCCCGGGACCGCCGGCCACCGCTGAACCCGACGGCGGCCAGGGCCGCGGTCACGGTGAGCAGCAGCGCGGTCAGCACGTGCGTCGGGTCGACCGCGTCGGCGGGTGGGGTGATCAGCTCCGGCGGCGGCCCCTGCCACACCCGGCCCAGCGACCGGTACGGCTCGACCAGCGCCACCACCAGCGTGGGGGCGATCGAGGCCACGGCCAGCGCGGTGGGCAGCGCGGCAGCGGCCAGCGCACCGGCCGCCGGGCTGACCCGCCAGCGCATCGCCGTTCCGTCGTCGCCCGGCACCCGGCGTAGTGCGCCGTTCAGCAGCATCGACCAGCGCCGCACCGGCCGCGCCGACCCGGCCGGGGGCACCGTGGCGGCGCGGATCAGCTCGGCGAGCACCCCGAGCAGCGCGGCGGCGGCCGCGTACACCCCGGCGGGCAGGCCCACCACGATGGCGACGACCGCGCTGACCGTCGCGCCGCCCACCACGGCCGCGCTGGCGTAGGGGAGGTACTGCGGAACCTGTCGGCGGACCGCGGCGATCGCCGCCAGGCCCAGGCTGGACGCGGCCAACGCGGCGGTCAGCACCACCTCGGGCGACCGGCCGAACTCGGCGGCCAGGGCGGCCACCGCGCCGGGGAACGCGAAGAGCGCTGCTGCGGCGGCAGCCCCGCCGACCTGCACCAGATGCGGCGGCATTCCGTCGGCGTCGACGTCCTCGACCAACGGTGCGGCGAACACCCGCGCCAGGGCCGCCACGACGACGCCGATCAACACGACGCCGCCCAGCGCCAGCGCGGTCGTCCACGGCCGGACCAGGCCGGTGCCGGCCGCGTGCAGGGCGACCACCCCGGCCACGGTGGCCCGGGCCAGCCCGGCGCGCGGATCGATCGAGGCCGCCGCGGCGGCGCCGAAGGCCGTGGCGACGGCCAGGCCGACCAGCACCGGCGACCACCAGGGCAGGTCGAAGGCGGCCGGCGCGCCGATGGTGGCGAGGACGACGGCGACGCCCGAGACGTCGTACTTCCAGGGGGTCGGCAACAGCACCCCGGCCGCGACGCCGAGCAGCGCCAGCGCGACCGGTGCCTGCCAGGTGGACCCGCCGACCGGCGCGGCCGGCCAGCCGGACAGGTCACCGGCCCAGATGGGGCCCGGGGTGGCCAGCACGCCCCACCCGCCGCGCAGCGCGCTCCAGCCGGCGAGCAGCCCGATCAGGGTGCCGCCGACGGCGAGCCCGAGGATCGGCCCGCGCCGCCACTCCTCCGGCATCGCCCGGGCCGCGACGGCGATCACCGTCACCAGGGCGGCGGCCACCACGAGCTGCCCGCCGGGGGTGAGCACCGCCCCGATCCGCACCAGGGTGGCGATCAGCGCCGTGGTGACCGCAGCGGCGGCCAGGTCGGAGCCGTCGAGCCTGAGGTCCGACGGTCGCCTCGCGTCGATCGACGGTGCCAGGAAGACCAGCAGCCCGGCCACGAAGAGCAGCCCGCCCACCCAGGCGTCGGCGGCGGTGGCCCCCGGGGCGACGAACGCGGCGGCGGTCACCGTCAGCGCCCCGAGCCCGGTGCCCAACGCCAGCGGCGTCGGGATGCGCCGCTCGGAAACCTGCACCAAGGCGGCGTACCCGAGGGTGGCGCAGACCGCCAGGAAGGTCGCCGCCAGCACCGGCACGGTGGCCTCGCGCAGGCTCGCCGGGGTCGGCGTCGGGTCGGTCGGCACGGCTGCGGCGACGAACGCGGCGACCGCTCCGGGCAGGGCGAACGCCGCGCCCCCCGCGGCCCAGGCGGCGACGACGCCCGCGGCCGCGGAGGTGATCCGGATCCTGGGGGCCACCGCGACCAGCGCCCCGGCTACGAAGAGGACGAGCAGCACGGTGGCGGTCAGCGCCGGCCGGGCCAGTCCCGCGCCCGCGCCGAGTAGACCCACCACGGCGGCGGCGACCGCGTGCACGGTGGCGGCCCGGGTCGTCGTGGCGGTGAGCCCGACCACGCCGATGCCGATCGCGGTCAGCACCATCGGCCACGGCGCCGCCGCCCAGCCCAGCCCGAACGACGCCGGCACGGCGAGCGCGGTCAGTGCCGCCCCGACCACCGCGAACTCGCGGCGGATCTCCGGCGACAGGGCCAGGACCGCGGCGACGGTGAGCAGGAAGGCGCTGGCGGCGAGCTGCCAGGCCGCCGGCCCGACCGAGGCGGCCAGCTCGGCCGGGTAGCGCGAGAGGTCCGCCGCCCAGGCCGGGGTGGCCGCCCGGGCGGGCGCCAGCCCGGCGCGCAGCGCGCCGCCGGCCACCACCAGGCCGCTGACCGTGAGCGCCGCCGCCGAGGCGAGCTGCGGACCGCGTCGAGCGCCCTCCGGCAGGGCCCGGACGGCCAGCCCGGTGAGCGTGATGACCGCGGCGATCAGCAGCAGGGACCGGCCGGGAAAGGCCACCGAGGCGACCCGGCCCAGCGCGCCGATCACCGCGAGGGTGAGGATGCCGGCGGCCACGTCCGGCAGCGGCGGGCGGCGCAGCACCAGCGCCCCGCCGAAGCCCACCAGCGCGGCCAACAACAGCACCGCGCCCGCCCCGGCCGCCGTCGGCACCGTGCCGGCGCGCAGCAGCGCGGTCACCGCGTACGCCAGCGCCAGCGCCACCGCAGCGCCGTGCAGCAGCCAGGTCAGCGCACCCAGCCTCGGCACCGGCCGGGTCGCCGCCGCACCGGCGGGCCCCCCGCCGGTGGCGTCGAGGACCTCGCCGGACTCCTCCGGGGCACCCTCCGGCCGGCCGTCGTCGGTGGACCGGCGGGGCGGCGGCGCGGTCGGAGCGGGCGGCAGGTCCTCGCGCACCGACCGTTCGACGGTCACCGGAGAGCGGGCCAGCGCCAGGTCCACGGCGGCGACCACGATCAGCACCAGCGCCCAGCCGGCCGGCCCGGTCACCCGGTCGTACGCCAGCAGCGGGAGCACCGGCTGCACGGCCAGCACGGCGGCGAAGCGGGGTGCACGCAGCCCCGTCCAGAGCGCGTAGCCGAAGCTGACGGCGGCGGTGACCGCGAAGATCACCCCGGCGAAGATCGCCCCGGACGCGCCGCCGATCCGGTCCACCGCCCACAGCGCGTACCCGGCGAGCGGCACCAGCAGCAGGCCGACGGCGGAGATGGTCTCGGCGGTCGAGGTGAGCCCGCGCCGGGCCAGCACCGGTGGGAAGAGCAGCAGCAGCACCGTCGCGACGAGCAGGATGCCGAGCCGGGACAGGGCGTCCATCGAGCTGGTGGCCACCGCGGCGAAGACCACCGCGGCGACGGCGAGCAGCAGCGCGCCCAGCCCGAGGGGAATGTTCTGGACCTCCCGGGAGGACGCCTCCGGCGGGTGTTCCGGGTCATCGGCGTCCAACCAGCGGGCCGCCGAGGGCGGGGGTGGGGGTGGGTCCTCCGACCCGGGCGGTGCCGCGCCCTGCCGGGGCAGCCGGGGCGGCGCACCGGCGGTGGCGGTGGGCGGGCGGCGACCGGGCCGGCGGCGCAGCACCCGCCGGGGCCGGGAGGACTGTTTGGTTCGCTCCTCATCGGCGTGCGTGAGGATGTCCCGCTGGAAGAGTGCGGCCTGCATCTTCGCGGCGATCTGCCGCTGCTCGGCGGCGATGGCGGCGTCGCGGGCCTTCATGTCGGCGATCGAGCGCTCGACGTCCGCCAGGTGCCCGGCCCACTGGGGTTGGTGCGCGCCGCAGTGCGGGCACTGGGCGGCCGGTGTGATCTCCCGGCTGCACGAGGAGCACTGAAAGGTCTGCACGACACTCCTCCACCCAGCTGGCCCGCACTGTGGACTCCCACTGTCGCAGCATGCCCTGAGCCGGCGTGGATTTCGACACCTGTCGGCGGGTCAGCGGTTACTAAAAGAGCACAGTCGGTGCCGCGACGGGGCGGGGACCGGCCGGATGGGCGCGCGGCGCGGCCGGGAGAAGAGTGACGGCCGGCCCCGGACGAGTCCGCGGCCGGCCGTCACCGGTGTCGTGTCGCCGGTCAGGGGCGGCCCATGCCCCGGTACTCCCAGCCGGCCTGCGTCCACAGCGTGGAGTCGAGGCAGTTGCGACCGTCGACCACCCGTCGACCGACGACCAGTTCACCGAGGGCCACCGGGTCAGCGTTGCGGAAGTCGGCCCACTCGGTGAGCACACAGACCAGGTCCGAGCCGGTCACCGCGTCGGCCATGCTGGGCTCGTACGTCAGCTCGGGGGCCACCCGTCGGGCGTTCTCGGTGCCCTGCGGGTCGTACACGTGCACGTCCGCCCCGGCCTTGCCGAGCAGCCCGGCGACGGCGAGCGCCGGGGCGTCGCGTACGTCGTCGGTGTTGGGCTTGAAGGTCGCGCCGAGCACGGCGATCCGGGTGCCGGACAGGTCCGGGCCGGCCGGGCCGGTGCGGCGGCCGAGCAGCTCGGCGGCGAGCTGGACGACCCGGGTCCGGCGGCGCAGGTTGATCAGGTCGACCTCGTGCAGGAAGCGCAGCGCCTCCCCGGCGCCCAGCTCCTGCGCGCGGGCCTGGAAGGCGCGGATGTCCTTGGGCAGGCAGGCCCCGCCGAAGCCGAGACCGGCCTGGAGGAACCGGTTGCCGATCCGGGGGTCGTACCCGATGGCGCGGGCGAGCTGGGTGACGTCGCCGCCGGAGGCCTCGCAGACCTCGGCCATCGCGTTGATGAAGGAGATCTTGGTGGCCAGGAAGGCGTTCGCGGCGACCTTGACCAGCTCGGCGGTGGCGAAGTCGGTGGCCACCAGCGGGACCTCCCGGTCCTCCGTGGCGGCCAGGTCGAACACGCCCTTGTGGGCGGCGTAGAGCATGCCGTTGGCCCACTCGCTCTTGACGCCCACCACGATCCGGTTGGGGCGCAGCACGTCGTCGACGGCGAATCCCTCCTGGAGGAACTCCGGGCTCCACGCCACCTCGACGCCGAGGTCGGCCGGGGTGTGCTTGCCGACGAGCTGCTCCACCCACTCGGCGGTGCCGACCGGGACGGTGGACTTGCCGACGATCAGCGCCTTGCGGGTGAGGTGCTGGGCCAGGCTGGTCACGGACGCCTCGACGTACGACAGGTCGGCGCCCATCCCGTCGGCGCGCTGCGGGGTCCCCACGCAGATGAAGTGCACGTCGCCGAATTCGGCGGTCTCGGCGATGTCGGTGCTGAACCGCAGCCGGCCGGCCGCCAGGTTGCGCCGCAGCAACTCGTCGAGGCCGGGCTCGTGGATCGGCACCTCGCCGGCGTTCAGCTTGGCGATCTTCTCCACGTCGACGTCGAAGCCGAGCACCTCGTAGCCCAACTCGGCGTAGCAGATGGCGTACGTCGCGCCGAGGTACCCGGTGCCGAGGAAGGTGACCCGGGGCCGGGCCGCGCCCGACGGCGGGGTCACCGCGGCGATGGCCGGCATCGGTTGGGTGTTCGGGTACGGAATCGTCACGCCTGTCTTCTCCGCTCGCGCTGGCGGCGCTTCCTCGCGTCGCAATCGACTGCGGCGCCTGGGCCGGGCACCTAAGGGGAATTGTGTCGTTCTGTGGTCGCCCGTGCCCCGCCGAGGCCTCCGTCAGGCCCGAGCCTACGCGGCGGTAAGGATCAGCCGGGCGCTGGTCGCTATCCTTCAGTCTGCGCGGTCGGAGGTTCCGAGACGCTACAGACTGCGCATGATAGCGGTGAAGGGGAGGGGCCGACATGGCCGCAGAGCAGTCGTTCGACGTCTACCGGTTGCCCGAGGAGCACGAGGCGATCCGGGAGGCGGTGCGTGAGGTCTGTGCGGCAAAGGTGGCTCCGCACGCCGCCGAGGCCGACGAGACCAGCGAGTTTCCGAAGGCGTCCTACGACGCGCTCCGCTCGGCCGACTTCCACGCACCGCACATCCCGGTCGCCTACGGGGGCGCCGGGGCAGATGCCCTGGCCACGGCCATCGTGATCGAGGAGGTGGCCCGCGCCTGCGCCTCGTCGTCGCTGATCCCGGCGGTGAACAAACTGGGCACCATGCCGCTGATCCTGGCCGGCTCCGAGGAGCTCAAGCGGAAGTACCTGACCCCGGTCGCCGCCGGCGAGGCGATGTTCTCGTACTGCCTCTCCGAGCCGGAGGCGGGCAGCGACGCTGCCTCGATGACCACCCGGGCCGTTCGTGACGGCGACCACTGGGTGCTCAACGGCGTGAAGCGGTGGATCACCAACGCCGGCGTCTCGGAGTACTACACGGTCTTCGCCGTGACGGATCCCACTGCCCGATCGAAGGGCATCTCGGCGTTCGTGGTCGAGAAGTCCGACCCGGGGGTCAGCTTCGGCGCCCCGGAGAAGAAGCTCGGCATCAAGGGCTCGCCGACCCGCGAGGTCTACCTCGACAACGTCCGGATCCCGGCCGACCGCATGATCGGCGCTGAGGGCACCGGCTTCGCCACCGCGATGAAGACCCTGGACCACACCCGGGTCACCATCGCCGCGCAGGCCGTCGGCATCGCCCAGGGCGCGCTCGACTACGCCAAGGGGTACGTCCAGGAGCGCAAGCAGTTCGGCAAGGCGGTCGCCGAGTTCCAGGGCATCCAGTTCATGCTCGCCGACATGGGCATGAAGCTGGAGGCGGCCCGGCAGTTGACGTACGCCGCCGCCGGCAAGTCCGAGCGGGGCGACGCCGACCTGACCTACTTCGGCGCGGCGGCCAAGTGCTTCGCCTCGGACGCCGCGATGGAGATCACCACCGACGCGGTGCAGCTCCTCGGCGGCTACGGCTACACCCGCGACTACCCGGTCGAGCGGATGATGCGGGACGCCAAGATCACCCAGATCTACGAGGGCACCAACCAGGTCCAGCGGGTCGTGATGGCCCGCCAGCTCCTGCGCGGCTGATCGATCCGACGCGGTGGCGGCGTTCCGGCCGCCGCCGCGTCGACCGGACCCTGGCGTTCCGGCTGCCGCCGCCGTGTCGGCCCGATCCTGGCGTTCCGGCCGCCGCCGCGCTCACCGGCGACGGCGTCCGGCGTCACTCGGTCGTCCGCCCGGCCAGCGCGGCGGCCCGCCGGGGTACCGTCTCCCGTCGCCAGCCGGCCAGCACGTCGTCTAGCTGCGCCACCAACAGCCGCCCGTACCGGGTGAGGCCGTCGCCGGCCTGCAGTTGCCCGGCGACGTCCTGGCAGGCCCGGCGGACGCGCTCGAACTCGACCTGGGCCCGTAGCAGCGGGCCCGGCTCGGTCTCGACGTGGCGCTGCCGCCGCCAGAAGTCGGCCACCCGTACGTGTGCGTAGAGGCCCTGCACCAGTGCCGGCAGCGGCCGCAGGCCGGCCCGCCACGGCACGGACAGCCGAACCCCGTCGGCCGCCTCGACGAGCGCGAAGAGGTCGTCCAGCGCCGCGAGCTTGTTGTGCGCCAGCTCGTGCACGAGGGTGGCGGCCAGCGTCTGGGGGTCGCCGTGGCCGGCGATCGCGATGCAGCCCACTCCGGCCGGGAAGGTTCCGCTCACCAGCTCCGCGCCGCGTTCCCGGGGCGTGCCGTCCCGCCCGCCGCTGGCCAGGGCCGGCGGCCCCGTACCGTCTCCGGCCAGCGGCATCAGCATGGAGACGGCGGCGGCCAGCTCGTCCGCGTACCGGCGGTGCCGGGTGGCCAGCAGCCGCCAGGCCGGCGCCAGGCGGGCCCGCCAGGCACCGGCGTCGGCCGGGCCCACCGGGACGGCGGCGGCAGGGCGGGCCACCGACCCCAGGTCGTCGAGGCGCAGCCGCAGCCCCGCCCGCCCACCGGCCCGCAGCACGGGCGTCCGGAACCACACCGGCTCGTCGGGCTCCGCGCCGGCACCCGCCGCCCGGCCGGCCCGGTGCGCCGCCGGGACGATGGTGACGCCGTCGAGCGCCACCGTGCCGTCGGCTCCGCCCACGACCAGCTCGACGACCCGCGATCCGGTACCGGTGCGGGTGCCGTCGGGCGGGGCGGGCGTCCGGACGAGGCCCAGCGTCGGCAGGGCGAACGCCGCGCCCGACGGGCCTGTCGGAAAGGCGACACGCAGCGGAAGGCCCGCCCGCAGGGCTGCCGCCGCGGCCACCGGACCGAGCATGGCGGGCTGTGCGGTAGGCCTGTCGCCGGCCCGCAACGCGGCCAGGGTCTGTGCCACCCAGGCGCTCACGGCGGGGTAGGTGAGCACCTGCCGGGCCGGCTGCGGGGCCGAGCGTCGCAGCTCACCAAGGTCGCGCCAGGCCCGCCGGACCAGTCCGGCGTGCGGGTGGCGGAGGTCCTCGGTCAGCTCCACGACCTCCCGCAGGGCGAGCAGGTTGCGGCTGTGCTGACCGGCCAGCAGCCGCCGGACGGCGGAGGGCCCGCCACCGCCACGGGCGATCGTCAGGAACGTCCCGGAGGACATCTCGTGCCGGTCGGCCCGCACCCGCGCCCTCCCCCGGCCATGCGGCAGTCCACCGAAGCGACGGGTGAACATCGATGAACGCTACGATATGTTACTGGCGGAACGCTGACTGTGCCGTTCGAAGTGGTGGCCTCGAGAAGGTTGGACGAGACATGTCGGAAGGGATGAGCAGCAGCGACAAGCCGCTGATATCTCATCTTCTCAATGCCGAAGAACTCGATCCGGCGGATCTCGACGCCGTTCCACGGAAACTGCTGCTCCGGTCATTGCGCCGGCTGATCGACGAGACAGGGGACCCGACGGCCGAATTCCTGTGGTTCCCCAACCAGACCAGCGATCCTGGGGGGCTGCGCAGCCGTCGGCGGGGACGATCCGGGTCCGGCGAAAACGCCGGTGGGGACGGGGAGGGAAGCTGATGAGGGGTGACCGTTGCCGGGTCGGGTCGGTCCGCCGGTGAGCGGGCGGCCGGCGTCCTGGCCCGCAGCCGGTCCGGCGGAGACCAGGGTCATCGCCTTTCTGGCCGGCACCAGCCTGACCGGCCGTACCAATGTGGTCAGCAACCTGGCCTGGATGCTGGCCCGCGCCGGCCGGCGGGTCCTGGTGGTCGACGCCGGGCGGGGCGCGGTGCGGGTGCACGAGCACCTGCGGATGTTCCACATCGGAGAGTCGCCGGTGACCGATCACCTGCCGGCCGGGCTGGCCAGCCTGGTCTTCGCGCTGCCCGGGCTCGCCGGCACGCAGCCCGAGCTGCGCGGGTATGCGGCTCCGCCCGGACGGCTGCACGTGGTGTGGATCCCCGAGACGGCCGCCTGGCCGTCGGTGGCCGAGCTCGGCGGCGTGACCCGCAGCGACCTGCGCCGGCAACTGCGCTTCACCGAGTACGACTACGTCCTGCTCGACCCGGCCGACTCGGCGGACGTCGTCGCGCAGTGGCTGGCGGTCCTCTGTGACGTGGTGGTGGTCTGCTTCCCGCACCGTTCCGCCCGGCTCGCCGACGCCGTGGCCGTGGCCGGGCAGGTGCACCGGGCCGCGCCGGCCGGCGTACGGATCATCGCGACCGCGACGGGCATGAACGAGAACGATCCGGGGCGGATCCGCAGCCGCGCGGAGGCCGTGCGCGCGGAGTTCCTCGGCGCGCTCGACGAGCCCGCCCTCGGTGTCGACTTCGCCCAGGTGGACCTCCCCGGCAACCCGTCCGGGCAGCCGCTGGCACCGCTGCTGGAGGAGTCCCCGCACCGGGACCGCCTGCTGGCCGCCTACGGCGAGCTGGTGCGCCTGGTCACCGACGGCGAGCTGCGCGACGTCCCGCCGGAGCCGGAGACGGCCCGCAGCCGGTACCGGTACGGTCTGGCCCGGCAGGCCGCCGAGGAGTCCGGCGACCTGTTCCTCGCCCACCCCCCGCCGCAGCGTCCCTGGGCGGACTGGCTGCGGGCGGAGCTGTCGGCGGTCGGCCTGCCGGTCCGGCCGTGGAACGCGGCCGACGCGTCGCGGCGCGACGGGGCGGTCACCGTGCTGGCCCTGGCCCCCGACGGCGACCCGGACGACCGCTGGCTGGCCGGGATCGCCGAGGCGGTACGCGCCCGCGGCGACGCCGAACTGGTGCTCGTGCGCACCTCCCCGGAAGCGGGCGCCGACGACCCGGAGACACCCGGGGCGTTGGCGTCGACTCCGGCCGGCGTGGACCGGGTCGTCGACCTCACCGGCTGCCCGGAGGAGACGGCCCGTCAGCGGCTGCGCGGGACGCTGGGCCTCGCTGTGGTGTCGACTGTGCCCGCCGAACGGTCCTGGCGGGCGGGCTTCCCGAGCGGCCGGAGCACCCCGCCCCGCGAGTTCCGGGTGCTCACCCCGCCGAGGCTGTTCGTGGGCCGGGACCGGGAGCTGGGCGAGCTGCGTGACCTGCTGCTGGCCGGCCGGGAGGCCGAGCCCGTGGGGGTCTGCGGGCCGGTGGCCGCAGGCAAGACGTACCTCGTCCGCGAGTACGTGCGCCGGTTCCGCTGGGACTACGGGCTGATCGTCTGGGTCGCGGCGGGCAGCCGGCACGAGGCGCGGTCGGCGCTGGCCGAGCTCTCCGACGAGCTGGGCGTCGAGCCGAGGGGCCACCCGGCCCAGGAGTTGCTGCACGAGCTGTCCCGGCGCCCGGAGCAGTGGCTGATGGTCTTCGACGGCGCCGACCACCAGGAGCTGGCCGGCCTGCTGCCGCCCGTCGGCACCGGGCACGTGGTGCTCACCTGCCGCGCCGACGCCCCCGGGCCCGCCGGCGAGCGCGCCGTCACCCTCGGCGCGCTGACCGAGCCCGACGCCGTACGTCTGCTCACGTCGCAGGTGGAGGGGCTGTCACCCGGGCCGGCGGCGGCGGTCGTCGGCACGGTGGGTGCCCTGCCGCTCGACCTGCGGCTCGCGGCGGGCCTGCTGGGGCAGGCCGGCATCCTGCTGCACGCCCGCCGGGCGATCACCGAGTCCCGGGCGGCGGACGCCGCCGTGCCGGCCTTCCGCGCGGCGGTCGCACCCTCCCCGTCGGCCCCCGACGAGCCGGCCCTGCCCCGGATCGTCCGGGTGGCGCTGGCGCTGATGGGCGAGGAGCTCAGCGGCCGGATCGCGGTGGTGCTGGCGCAACTCTGCGCGTTCGTGGCCCCGACAGGAATCTCCCTGGCCCTGGTGCAGTCCCGGCCGATGCGCAACCAGGTCGCGGCCGGGCTCTCCGCCGCCGACGCCGCCCTGCTACGGGCCGACGGGTGGGAGATGGACCGGGCGCTGGCGTTTGCCGCCCGGTTCCGGCTGGTCGACGTCGTCTGGGGCGGCGGCGGGATGGTCCGGATGCACCCCGCCGTGCAGGCCGCCCTGCTGGACGGGATGACCGACGTCGAACGGGCCGCACGGCGGGAGCAGCTCCTGCGCGGCCTGGCCGCCAGCTCGCCCCGGACCGTGGCCGCGGCATCGGCTCCCCGCCGCGAGCTGCACCAGCACCTCGTCAGCTCCGGGGCGCTCGACGTGACGGGCCCGGACGATGTCCGGCGCTGGCTGGTCGAGCAGCTCGAGCACCTGATCGCCCGGGGCGACGGCGAGGTCGCCGAGGCGTTGCGGCTGTGGCGACCGATGCTCGACCGGTGGTTGGACCTACACGGCTGGGACGACCGGCTCACCCTGCGCCTGGCGACCCGGCTCGCCGACGTCACCCGGGCGCTGGGCCGCAGCGGCGAGGCGCTGGAGCTGAGCCGGGAGGTGCTCCGGCACAGCGCGTCCCTGCTCGGCCCGCAACACCCCCGGGTCCTGGTGACCCGCCGGGGAATGGCCGGCGACCTGCGGGGGCTGGGCAAGTTCCGGCCGGCCCTGATCGAGGACCAGACGACCTGGCGGGGCTTCCGCGACCAGTTCGGCAACTCCCACCCGGAGACCCTGATCGCCGCGCACAACCTGGCAAACTCCTACCACCTCGCCGGCCGGACGGACGAGGCGGCGCGGGTCGGGCTGCGGACCCGGGCCCGACGGCTGCGGCTGTTCGCCGCCGATAACCCCGACACCCTCTGGCTGACCAGCGACATCGGCCTGTTCCTGGCTGAGCTGGGCGAGCTCGACGAGTCTCGCCGGCTGCTGGATGACGCCTACCGGCGCCGGCTGGGCGGCGGCGGCCAGGGGGACGAGGACACCCTGCTGCTGCGGATCATCCGCAGCCTGGCGGTCACCGACCGGCGGCGCGAACAGCTTCCCCGGGCCAAGGACCTGAACAGCCGGGCCTACCTGGCGCTGCGCCGGCTGCTCGGCGAGGACAACCCGCGGACCCGGTCGTGCCGGCTCAGTCTCGCCGTCGACTACCACCTGGCCGGGGAGAGCGAGGATGCGGTCCGGCTGGCCGAGGAGAGCCTCGCCGGTTACGAGCGTGACCTCGGCCCGGCGCATCCGTTCACCCACCTGGGCCGCAGCCTGCGGGCGGTCCTGGTGCGGGGCGCGGGCGACGTGGAGGAGGCGGTCGTCGACGGGGAGAAAGCGGCGACCGGCCTCACTGCCACGTTGGGTGAGTCGCATCCGTGGACCCTGGGCGGGCTGGTGAACCAGGCCGGGAACCTCGCGTCCGCGCGCCGCGCCGAGCAGGCCGAGCAGTGCCTGCGCGCCGTCGTCGAGCAGGGCCGCGACCTGCTCGGCCCCGGCCACCCCTACCTGCAGACCGCGCGCCGCCTGTTGGCGGCGGTGATCAGCGACGGCGAGATCAGCGGTGGGCACCCCCACGACGGCGTCCCGTTCCACTTCGTCGACATGGAGGTGCCGGAGACATGAGCACGGACACCCCGGCCGGCGCGGCGGCGGACGGCACCGAAGAACGCCGCATCGACGTGGCGCTGGGCGGCCACCTGGACGGCCGCTGGCCCGCCGCGCTGGATCGCTGCGTGGAGCTGATGCGCGAGGTCCCCGGCATCGCGCACCTGGGCCGATACACCAACGGCGTCTGCGACTTCGCCCTGGACACCGACCCGGCGCCGGCCGCGACGGGTGTCGCCGGCCTGGCCCCGGAGGAGCGGCAGCTCGTCGACCGGGACGTGGTGCACGTGACGACCGACCTGGACGCCCAGCTCCGCCCGGCGCGCAGCGGGGACCTCATCCGCGTCGTGCTGCACACCGCGCTCGGCACCCTGTTCACCCTCCAGGTGCGCCGGGAACAGCATCTGGTCTGCGTGAGCGGGCCGGACGAGCTGCCGGGGCCGCTGCCGCCCCGGGAGGCGGCAGCCCGCGCCGCCGACGTGGGCCTGTCCCAGCTCGCCAACCAGCTACGCGAGGCGGTCAGCCAGCAGCCCACCGACTACGGCGGCTGGCTCAGCGTCGACGAGGTCGCTCCCGACCGCCCCGACCCGGCCGACGCCGTCGTCCAGGCGGCCGGCGGGCCCCGGACCTGGGCCGAGGCCGAGTCGTACGCCGGGCTGGCCGCCACCTGCGCCGGCCGTCTCGGGGCCGACGACCTGCACTACGCGGCCGTCTGCCGCGCCGGGCGGGTGGAGGCGACGGCCGACCTGCTCGACGACCCTCGGCTGGCCCGGTTCTTCGACGACATCACCCCGGCCCGCCGCCGGGACTTCTACGCCATGGTCGGCCAGCGGATCGACGTGCTGCTGCGGTCCCTGGTGCGGGCCGCGCACCCGGTGATCGGCTCCCGGGTGCGCCGGCTGGTCCTCGACGTCGAGGAGGGGGCCCTCTACTGCTACCCGGTCGGACTCGACCGTTACCTGCTCGGGGTCACCCTCGACCAGCACCGGGTGTGGGCGGCCGACGAGAAGGCGGCGCAGCTCAGCCGCGACCTGGTCGGATGAGCCGGCCGGCTGACCCACCCCTTGTGCCGCCCACCGGGCGCGGGCCGGCCGTCGCCCCCGACGAACCCGCGACCCCGGCCCGTCCCGGTCCGGCCAGGGTGGTCGAGGCGCTCCTGCCGTCGCTGCGACGCAGCGGGCTCTTCGTCCTGGTGGCGGCGGCCGGCTGGGTCCTCGCTGCGCAGCTGGGCTGGACCGCCGCCCACCGGTCGGAGGGCTATCTCACCGTGGCCGGCGCCCTGCTCGCGGTCGGGCTGTTCGCCAGCACCTACGGCATCGACCTTCGACAGGCCCGGGGGAACCTCCGCCTGGTCGGGCTGGCGATCACCCTCGGCGTGGTGGTCAAGGCGGCGCTGATCTCGGCGGTGATGTACCTGGCGTTCAGGGAACCCGCCTACCTGGTCCTCGGCGTCGCGGTGGCCCAGATCGATCCGCTGTCGTTCGCGGCGGCCCGGTTGCAGTCCCGGATGTCCGAGCAGGCCAAGGCGATCCTCAGCGCCTGGGCGTCGTTCGACGACCCGGTGACCGTCCTGCTGACCGTGTACACCGCAGCCTGGGTCCTGCCCCTGCTGCCGCCGGACCCGGCCGCGTCGTCCGCGCCACCGCATACCGGCGTCGAGTCGTTCGGCCTCTCCCTCGCGGAGAACCTCGCCCTGGCCGCCGTGGCCGCCCTGCTGTGGTGGGGCACCGAGCGGGCCCGCCGGAGCCTGGCCGACCGGTCGCCGCGCTCCGGCCGGCTGCTGCAGCTGCTCCAGGTGTTCCTCCTCGTGGCGGTGGGCGCGTTCGCGGTCTGGCAGTTCCTCATGCTGGGGCTCGCCCTGGCCGGCCTGGTCTACCGGCCGCCCGTCGCCGCCATGCTGGACCGGCTCACCCGGCTGGCGTTCCTGGCCGCCTCGTTCGCCCTCGGGCTGGTCCTCGTCGGAGGGCTGCACCCGGTGCCGGGGGTGGTGCTGGGGGTGTCCGCGGTCGCCGCGCACATGCTGGTGGCCATCGTGATCGGGCGGCGGCTGCCGCCGTCGGATCGGCTGGACGTCGTGCTCGGCCAGCAGAACGGGATCACCGCGGTGATCCTCGCGCTGGTGTTGGAACGACAGTTCGTCGGGACGGTGGCCGTCGTCGCCCCGGCCATCGTCGCCATCAACCTGCTGCACGCGCTCGGCAACGGCCTGCGGGAGGCATATCGGCGGGACGGGCCCACGACCCCAGCGTCGTTGCCCGGTCAGCCCGGTCCCCGACCCGCACCGGCCCGACCCGCACCGGCCCGGCCCGGCCCGACGCCCAACGGGGCTGAGTGAAACGGCACGGGTCGGTCAACGCTGGTCGGTGCCGAGGGCGGCCAGCAGTTCCCGGTGCACCCGGGCGCTGAAGTCGCCGAGGACGTCCTCCGCCTCCTGGTGCTGCCGGGCCGCCCCGGCCGGGCCGACCAGCTCCCGCAAGCTGCGGACCTGGTACAGCGGCAGGTACTCGTAGACCGCGTCGAAGATCCCGCACATGGTGGCCAGCCGCTCCCGGTCCCGGGGCGTCAGCCCCCCGGCGCGCTGGCCGACCGACCGGTACCACTCGACGACCGCCCGCCCGAACGCGTCGACGAGGGCGTCGAGCAGGCCGGCCACCCCGGCCGCCGACTGGATCTCCGGGGTCCTCACCCGAGCCCGGACGGTCTGCCGCGCGCCGCGCCCGCCCGTGTCGTCCTGGAACGCCCGCCGCAGCAGCTCACCCGCCGGAGTGAGCAGGTCCACCGCCGTGAAGGCCCGGTCGAACAGCTCCGTCACGCCTGCCGGCAGGGCGGTCAGCTCCACCCGTCGCGCGCCGTCGCCGGCCGGCGGGCCGACCCCGCGCTGCACCTCGCGCAGCTCCCGGTGGATCGCGGCGAGCTGCTGGTCGTTGTGGGCGCGCAGATCCTCCAGCGAGCCGGTCAGCAGGCTCAGCATGTGCTGGGTCGCGGACTGCCGTCGGTCGAGGCGGGACAGGTGCGGCGCCACGGAGGCCAGCGGCCCCTCCAACGGGTAGCGCTCCTCCAGCCGGACGGCCATCGCCTTGAACTCGACCGCGAGCTGGTCGGCGAAGGATCGGGGGCTGTAGTGCAGAGGTTCCCGGCCCACCGCGTCACGAATGCGCGGCAGGAACCGCTCCGGCGGCGGCTCCAGGACGACGAGCAGCAGCTCGCAGTCGCGGTGCGCGCGTACCGAGCGGGCCCGGTGCTCCACCGCCGCGACGTCGTCCTCCTCCAGCAGCGGCCCGGCCAGCAGGATTCCGCAGCCCGCGTCGTCCCGGCCGATCGGCACCCAGTAGTCGACCCGGCCGCCGTGGGTGTCGTCCAGGAAGTACTCCGGCACGTATGTTTCGTAGCCCACCGCGACCAGCACCTGGCGGATCTCCGCGCGGACGTTCTGGGCGCCGCCGGCGTCGTAGATCTCCCGGGCGACCTGGCGGACCATCGGGTGGGTCACCGCACCGCCCTGGTCCTTGGATCGGCGCCACAGCCGGTGGCACAGCGAGATCACCCCCCGGGGGACGCCGTTGGTCAGCTCGACGACGTACCCCAGGGTCTGCTCGGTGAACGGCTCCAACTGGCCGCCCTGGCGGGCCAGGACGTAGTCGTGCACCTCACGGACGGTCAGCGAGGACATCCGTACGTGCTCACCGATCCGGTCCCGCACGTCGCGACGCATCGTGGTGAGCAGGTCGGGGAGGCCGGCGAGGATCAGGAAGGTGCTCGACGCGGCGAAGACCCGCAGCATCTCCTTGAACGCGTCGAGCGCCTCGTCCTCGCGGCGGCCGGCGGCCGTGAGCAGTTGGTCCAGCTCGTCGATGACCAGCACGAAGGGGCGTGGGCCGTGCCCGAGGAGCAGGGCGAATACCCCCATCGCCTGCAGGGCGGTGGCCTCGCTGCCGGTGATCGTGCCGGTGATGCCCCGCTCGCGGAGCACCTCGGAGGGCGGCCGGCCGGTGAACCACTCCCACACCGCGTCCTCGAAGCCGCCGCGCAGCAGCAGAGTGAGCGCCTGGGCGAACTCGGCGTTGTCGGTGACGTCGCGCAGTCGGTCCCGTAACCGCCCGAGGAACTGGTTCTCTTGCAGGCCGAACGTGTCCACCACCTGCACCGGGTCGATCGAGCCGGCCAGCAGCGAGTCGGCCAGGGGCGCGGTGGCCCGGGACATCCGCAGCTTGGTGGCGAGGATGTCGGCGTACAGGCCGCGGACCCGCTCGTGGACCAGTTCCCGGCGGTCGGCCAGCTTGTCGGCGAATGCCCGGTAGAGCGAGACGAAGGTGTCCGGCGGCGCGTTGAGGTGCAGCGACTGGACCGAGCCGGCCGACTGCTCCGTGGCGTGCCGGATCAGGTACGCCGCCAGGTGCGTCTTGCCGGTGCCGTAGTCGCCGACCACGGCGAGCACCCGGCCGGGGGCCGGCTGCCGGCGGGCCTGCACGGCGGCCAGGTAGGTGTCCATCACGGCGGTCGCCCGCCGGACGGCGGCGGTGGGGATGGTGAGGACGGTCGATCCAGCGTCCGCGATCTGGGCGACGGCGCTCGACGGGTAAGGGTTCACCTCACCGCCGAGGTCCCGGTCGAACGCATCCATCAAGGCTGCCCCTCCAGGTCGCGCAGTCTCCTAATGAAGTGTCTGCTGATGTGCTCCCAGGTCACCTCATCCGGTCGGTCATCTTGCACACGGAGTTCCTCGTACAGGCCGTAGAGTAACCGTTGCATCTCACGGATGGTTGCCAGTCGACCGTTGTCGATGAAATCTTCGAGCGCGGTGGGTGCCAGCCGGGGGAGGGTGCCGGCCGGCAGCCGGTCCAGCCGGTGCTGGGCGAAGCGGTCCGCGTGCCGGTGGTCGAAGCCGCCGACCTGCAGATAGACGGGGGGCACCGGGCTGTCCCGGTCCAGCGCCTGGCGGTGCTCGGCGGGCAGCGCGTAGGCCGTCTCGGCGAAGAAGACGACCCGCCGGGGTGCCCGGGTCCCGTAGTAGACCAGTTCCTCGGTCAGGTCGGCCGAGGGCGGTAGCAGCACGATGAGGACCTGTTGGGCGTCCAGGCATCCGGGCAGGTTGCGGTACGCGTCGTCCGGGCTGTCCCGCATCTCGTACGCCAGGTCCGTGGTCAGCAGTTGAAGCTCGAAGAGCTTGTCCAGCAGCGCCCGACACACGTTGCCCCGGCGTTGCGGGATGGCCTCGTTGTCCCGCGCCTCCCGGGTGAGGTCGAGGACCTCGGCCGTCAGGCCGGCCTTGCCGAGCTGCCCCCGCAACCAGTACGCGCAGCGGTTCGTCAGCGCGGTCTTGCCACATCCCCGTCCCCCGGTGACCAGCACCAGCCGTCCCTCGTGGTGCAGGTAGGAAGGGTCGCCGAACTCCTCCTGGCACTGCTCGAAGGACTCCTCGGTGTGGTCCACCGGCACGTAGAAGTTGACGTGGTCGCGGTGGCGCAGCGGGTTGAGCGGGTCGACATCGCGGCGCAGGCCCGGCACGGCGAAGGGGTTCGGCGGTCGCGCCGGGTGCAGCCCTCCAGCGGGCCCCGCCGGTGCCGGCCCGCCCGCGCCCGCCGGTGCCACCCCGCCGGTCACCGTACGCTCGCCGGGGGTCGGCCGGGGAGGAACCCGGAATGCTGAACCGCCTGGGCCACCTGCTCCACCTCCGTAGCGAGCTGCCTGAGGGCGTCCCGCTGCCCCCCGATCCACTCGGCCCGGCGCTGCGGGTCCCGTCCACCGGGGACGGCCCGGGGCCCCACCGGCTCCTCGTCGAGGGCGTCGCTGAGCCGACGGGGCAACTCCCAGCCCCGGCGGGCGTCGGCCACCGCGTTCAGCCGGCCGACGAGTTCGAGCCGCCACTTCCGCACCTCGCCGTCATCCGGGGGAAGCCCCGGTCGGGCCTGCTCCAGTTCGCGCAGCAGCGCCTCCGTCGCGCGCCGGTACTCCCGGCCCGCCGTGCGCAGCGAGTCGGCCTCGGCCCGGCGGACCCCGGTCGTGGCCTGCCGCCGGCTGAACCAGGCGGCCAGCACCGCGCTGGCCACGGCGAGCACGAGCGAGGGCGCCACCGTCGACCAGGGGGACGACCCGCCGCCCGACGACCCGCCCTGCCGGGTGGCGGCGAGCAGCCCCAGGCAGGCCCGGTCGAAATCGGCCCGCCGGTCGTCCCGCCACTGCTCGACGTCGCCGAGCCCGGTCCGCCAGGTCAGCAGGTCGGCCGACGGGCCGGGCTCGGCCAAATCCAGCGCCACGGCGGCCTCCGCCAGCCCGGCCCGGTGCTCAGCGGACAGGCAGTAGATCCGAGCCCCGTCGTCGACCGTCGGCCCGGCCGTGGCCTGGCGGTACGCCAGCCCGCCCGCGACCAGCCCGAGCAGGCCGGCGCACATCGCCAGGGCGGCCGGCCGGCCGATGACGGATGGCACTCGCATAACGGCTGACTGTAGTGAAACCGAGCCGTCCACGGATACCGCCGCCCGGCCGGAGATCCTGCTGACGGGTCGGCCCCGGTCTCATCCGTTCAGCGCAGCTCCTTTGTGGTGTCCTCCGCCCGGTTGCTCGGGCGCGGCGGAGCCGACCACGGCGATTCCCCTCCGCTACGGCGGGGCAGCGGATCGGTCGGGGTGTCATCCGGGTAGCCGAGGCTGAGCAGGGTGGGGTCCTGGTCCGGGCTGTTCCCGGCCGACGGCCAGTCGGTCAGGGTGGGGTTGGTGTCGTCCTCCGACTGCTGTGCCGGGGCGGGCCCCGGCTCGGCCACCGGCCGGGGCCACCGCCGCCAGCGCTGCCCGCTGAACGTCGCCATCAGCAACAGCGCGCCGATCAGGAAGAGGGTGCCGTTCTGCACCGGCAGGTACAGCGGCAACGGGTCGCCGAAGATCTTCCACCCCTCCGGGATCCGGTCGCGCACCGTGAACGGGGCGACGAACATCCCGACGTACGGGGTGACCAGCAGCAGCCCGGCCACCAGCGGGCCGAGCGGGGAGAAGCGCAGCGTGCCGAGCAGGCCGAGCAGGACCCCGGCGGCGGCGAGGTAGACGGCCGGCTCGATCAGATTGGCCGTGTTGAACGTGCCGATCTCCACCCAACGGGTGATCGTGCGGGCCGACCCGTCCTGCCCGAGGGTGATCAGCACCCAGGTGACGGGGGCCACGACCAGCCCGGCGAGGAAGCTCCAGAGATGTCGCATTGGCGCACCGTACCGTCTCCGGCATGACAGATCATCTCTCCGCCGCGCCGCAGGGCAAGCCCACGTCGTACTCCCGGGTGACGCTGAGCCGAATCATGACTGCGGTCGATGTCAATCTGTACGGAACCGTGCACGGAGGGGTGTTGATGAAGTTCGTCGACGACGTGGCGGGTGCGGCGGCGGCCCGGCACAGCGGCGGCACGGCGGTGACGGCCGCGATCGACGAGATCGTCTTCTCCGAGGCGGTCCGGGTCGGCGATCTGGTGCACGCGCACGCCCAGGTCAACTGGACCGGGCAGACCTCGATGGAGGTGGGCGTGCGGGTGGTCTCCGAGCGCTGGGACTCGGCGGAGGACGAGCCGGTCCGGGTCGCCACCGCGTACCTGGTCTTCGTGGGGGTGGACGTCGGCGGCGCGCCCCGCCCGGTCCGCCCGGTGCTGCCGCAGACTGCGGAGGACGAGCGCCGCTACCGGGAGGCGGAGATCCGCCGCGCCCACCGGCTGGCGAAGCGCCGTGCCATCCAGGCCCACCGCGAGCTCTAGCCTTGGGGGGCGGGGGTGCGGAGGGAGTCCTTCTCTACCGTAGGCGTTAACAAGGTGCCCTTCCTGCTGGGGCCCGGAGGAGGGTGAAGCTGTGGGTGACGTGCTGTGGACGCCGCCGGCGGACGTGCGCGAGCGGTCCCGGATCGGTGGCTACCTGCGCTGGTTGGCCGAGCACCGGGGGCTGGAGTTCACCGACTACGACGCGCTGTGGCAGTGGTCGGTCACGGACCTCGACGGGTTCTGGCGGTCGATCTGGGACCACTTCGGCGTCGTCGCGCACACCGAACCGACGGCCACGCTGACCGACCCGGCGATGCCGGGCACCCGCTGGTTCCCCGGAGCCACCCTCAACTACGCCGAGAACGTGCTGCGGATGCCGGGCCTCGGCGACGACGACCCGGTGGTCATCGCGCACGGGCAGACCCGCGCGCCGGAGACCCTGACCGCCGCCGAGCTGCGCGAGCGGGTCCGCCGGGTGGCGGCGGGGCTGCGCCGCCTCGGCGTCCGCCCCGGCGACCGGGTGGCCGCGTACGCGCCGAACATCCCCGAGACGTACGTGCTGCTGCTGGCCACGGCCAGCCTGGGGGCGATCTTCTCGTCCTGCGCCCCGGAGTTCGGCACCCGCAGCGTCAGCGACCGGTGGCGGCAGATCGAGCCGAAGGTCCTCGTCGCCGTCGACGGCTACCGGTACGGCGACAAGCCCGTCGACCGGCGCGCCGAGGTGGCCGCGATCCGGGCCGCCCTGCCGTCGCTGGAGCACACCGTCGCGGTGGCGTACCTCGACCCGGCCGGGGCCGTGCCCGACGGGACGCTCTCCTGGGCCGAGCTGGCCGCGCCGACCGACGAGCCGTTGGCCTTCGCCCCGGTGCCGTTCGACCACCCGTTGTACGTGCTCTACTCCTCCGGCACCACCGGGCTGCCGAAGCCGATCGTGCACGGCCACGGCGGCATCCTGCTGGAGCACCTGAAGATGCTGGCCCTGCACCACGACCTGGGCCCGTCCGACCGGTTCCTCTGGTTCACCACCACCGGCTGGATGATGTGGAACTTCCTGGTCTCCGGGCCGGCCGTGGGCGCGGCGATCGTGCTGTTCGACGGCAACCCGGGCCACCCCGACCTGGGTGGGCTGTGGCGGCTGGCCGAGGAGACCGGCACCACGTACTTCGGCACCTCCGCGCCCTTCCTGCTGGCCTGCCGCAAGGCCGGCCTGGTGCCGCGGGAGATCGCCGACCTTTCCGCGCTGCGCGGGGTCGGCTCGACCGGCGCGCCGCTGCCCGCCGAGGGCTTCACCTGGGTGTACGAGACGGTCGGTGACGACCTCCAGCTCCAGTCCCTCTCCGGCGGCACGGACGTCTGCACCGGCTTCGTCGGCGGCGTGCCGCTGTTGCCGGTGCACGCCGGGGAGATCACCTGCCGGGCGCTCGGTGCGCGGGTGGAGGCCCGCTCCGCCGACGGCGCCCCGGTCATCGGCGAGCTGGGCGAACTGGTGATCACCGCGCCGATGCCGAGCATGCCGGTCGGCTTCTGGAACGACCCGGACGGCGCCCGCTACCGGGAGGCGTACTTCGACGTCTACCCGGGGGTGTGGCGGCACGGCGACTGGATCACCATCAACGACCGGGGCGGCTGCGTGATCACCGGACGCTCCGACGCCACCCTCAACCGGGGCGGCGTCCGGCTCGGCACCGCCGAGTTCTACTCCGTCGTCGAGGGGTTGGACGAGGTCGTCGACTCGGTGGTGGTGCACCTGGAGGACGACGAGGGCGGCGCGGGGGAGTTGCTGCTGTTCGTGGTGCTCGCCGAGGGCCTGGAGCTGGACGACGACCTGCGGAGGAAGATCTGCCGCGAGCTGCGCACCGCCCTGTCGCCGCGGCACGTCCCCGACGAGATCCATCAGGTCCGGGCGGTTCCGCGCACCCTGTCGGCGAAGAAGCTGGAGGTCCCGGTCAAGAAGATCCTCACCGGTACCCCGGTCGACGACGCGGCGGCCCGGGGCGCCCTGGCCAACCCGGAGTCCCTGACGGCCTTCGCCGCCTTCGCCCAGCGCCGCACGGCGACGGAGACCCCGACCTCCGCCTGACCGCGACGATCAGGTCAGGGCGAGGGTGACCTTTTCGGTGGTCACCCTCGCGTCCACCCGGCTCTGGTCCAGGTTCGCGCAGAGGACGATCGTGGCGCGCGCCGTCAGCGGGGCGAGGAGCCAGTCGACCGGGTCGGGGTGGGCTGCGGCGTCCAGCAGGACCCGGTCACCCCGGGCGATGCCGAGCTCCGTCGCGCGGGTGACCGCACGGGCCAGCAGCTCCGCGTCCTGCGGCCCACCCCGGGGGTACGGGGTGAAGTGGTCGCCGTGGGCTCGGACGGAGACCACGTAGTCGGCGAAGCCAACGGGCACCTCGCGCAGCGGCAGGGCGAACGGGGCGAGTGCGAGCGCGTACCGCTCGCCGGAGGGCCACGCCTCCGCCTCGGTGACCCGGTCGGCGGCGGCGAAGAGCACCTCCACCGGGGCGGGGCCATCGGTCACGGTCAGCCCTGCGGCCCAGCAGCCGAGCAGCACCGCAGCGGTCTGCCAGTGCGGCGGCAGCAGCACCCCGGCCGACTCGCCGGGGCCGGCGCCGATCTCGTCGACAAGCATGTTGGCCGTCTTGGCCACCCAGTTGGCCAGCGTCGCGCCGGAGAGCTCGGTGCGTTCGCCGGTGGCGTCGTCGTACCAGGTCAACAGGGGGCGGGCGGGGTCGGGCATGGTCGCGTCGGCGAACACTCGGGCAATGTTGTCGGCCATCGGCGCGAACGATACGCCCCCCACATCCGTATTCGTGAGCAGTGACAAGTCGGCGTACGGTCGGGTCGCAGTCAGCGCCCGGGCCTGGCCCCGGCGTAGGCTTATCCGGAGTGTTGTTCCCCACAGCTACGCCATCTCAAGGAGTTGCCTCGTGACCGCCGGTCGCCCGCCTCGCGTACTCATCGACGCCACGAGTGTCCCCGTTGACCGTGGCGGCGTCGGTCGATACGTCGATGGCCTGCTCGGCGCCCTCGGCAAGGTGTGCGGCCAGGGAATCGACCTGGCTGTGGTCAGCCTCCGCACCGACCTGGAGCGCTACAGCCGGATGCTGCCGGGAGCGGAGATCATCGCCGCGCCGGCCGCAGTGGCGCACCGCCCGGCCCGACTCGCCTGGGAGCAGACCGGCCTGCCGCTGCTGGCCCAGCAGGTCGGCGCGCACGTGCTGCACTCGCCCTTCTACACGTGCCCGCTGCGGGCCGGCTGTCCGGTCACCGTGACCGTGCACGACGCGACCTTCTTCACCGAGCCGGAGCACTACGACAAGTCCCGGCGCACGTTCTTCCGCAGCGCGATCAAGACCTCGCTGCGTCGCGCCGCCCGGGTGATCGTGCCCAGCAAGGCCACCCGGGACGAGCTGATCCGGCTGCTGGACGCCGACCCGACCCGGATCGACGTCGCCTACCACGGGGTCGACCACGCCGCCTTCCACGCCCCCGGCGAGGAGGAGAAGGCCCGGGTCCGGGCCCGACTGGGGCTCGGCGACAGCAGCTACGTCGCCTTCCTCGGGGCGAAGGAGCCGCGCAAGAACGTCCCCAACCTGATCCGTGGTTGGGTCCGCGCGGTGGCGGACCGGGCGGACCCGCCGGCACTGGTGATCGCCGGTGGCCAGGGGCACGACGACGACATCGACCGGGCGGTCATCGAGGTCCCCTCGCACCTGCGGCTGCTCCGCCCGGGATATCTCCGCTACGCCGACCTGCCCGGCTTCCTCGGCGGGGCACTGGTCGCCGCCTACCCGTCGTACGGCGAGGGCTTCGGCCTGCCGATCCTGGAGGCGATGGCCTGCGCCGCCCCGGTGCTGACCACCCCGCGGCTGTCGCTGCCGGAGGTCGGCGGCGACGCGGTCGCCTACACCAGCGAGGACCCGGCCCAGATCGCCACCGACCTGGCCGCCCTGCTGGACGACGATCAGCGCCGGTTGTCGCTGGCCAAGGCCGGTTTCGACCGGGCCAAGGAGTTCACCTGGGAGTCCAGCGCCGAGGTGCACATCGCGGCGTGGACCCGGGCGCGCGCCTGAGGCTTCGACCGACAATGCGTCCCTACCGTGGCGGTTCGGGCATGATGTGCTGATGCTTTACGCCGTCATCCCGGCGGGCGGCAGCGGCACCAGACTGTGGCCGTTGTCCCGTGCGGGCCATCCCAAGTTCCTCCACCCGCTCACCGGAACCCCCGCGTCCCTGCTTCAGGCCACGGTGGACCGGCTGGCGCCGTTGGCCGCCCCGGAGCGCACCCTGGTGGTCACCGGAGCCGCGCACGTCGCGGCGGTGGCACGGCAACTGGCCGGCCTGCCCGAGGAGAACATCCTCGTCGAGCCCTCGCCCCGGGACTCCTGCGCGGCCATCGCGCTCGCCGCGGCGGTGATCGCGCTGCGGGACCCGGACGCGGTGATGGGTTCCTTCGCCGCCGACCACCTGATCCGGGACGCCGACGCGTGGGTGGCCACGGTCCGCGAGGCCGT
This sequence comes from Micromonospora sp. RTGN7, assembly GCF_033804645.1. Classification (NCBI taxonomy): domain Bacteria; kingdom Bacillati; phylum Actinomycetota; class Actinomycetes; order Micromonosporales; family Micromonosporaceae; genus Micromonospora; species Micromonospora sp. RTGN7. Next base: position 405,631 of record NZ_JAPZLF010000004.1, read on the forward strand.
GCGCGGCGCCGAGCAGGGGCTGCTGATGACGGTGGGCATCACCCCCACCCGGGCCGAGACCGGTTACGGCTACCTGCACACCGGTGACCCGGTCGGCGAGGGCCCGCTGCGGCCGGTGCGGGAGTTCAAGGAGAAGCCGGCCGCCGAGGTGGCCGAGGCGTACCTGCGCTCGGGGCACCACCTCTGGAACGCCAGTATGTTCGTCTGGCGGGTGGACGTGTTCCTGGCCGAGCTGGCCCGGCAGCAGCCGGCGCTGCACGCCGGGATCACCGCCATCGCCGCCGCCTGGGGCGCCCCGGAGCAGGACGAGATCCTCGGCATGGTCTGGCCGACCCTGCCGAAGATCTCCGTCGACTACGCGGTGATGGAGGGCGCGGCGACCGCCGGCCGGGTGGCGACCGTCCCCGGCGACTTCGGCTGGAACGACGTCGGTGACTTCCACACCCTCGGCGAGGTGCTCCCGGCCGACCCGGCCGGCAACGTGGTACTCGGCGTGGACGCCAAGCCGGGTGTGTTGCTGCGCGACAGCACCGGCCTGGTTGTGGTCCCGCAGTCCGGCCGGCTGGTCGCCACACTCGGGGTGCACGACCTGATCGTGGTCGACACCCCGGACGCGGTGCTGGTCTGCCCCCGCGACCGTGCGCAGGACGTCAAGGCCCTGGTCGACGAGCTGAAGGACCGGGGCGACGAACACTACGTCTGAGGTGTAAGGAAGGGCCCCTTCTTCACGCCTGGCGTAGCGAAGGGTTCCCTTCTCACCTCCCGGGCTGAGCAGCGCGGCGGCGTAGCGCGGCCAGGGCCGGGACGACGAGCTGGGCGGTGCCGCCGGCCAGCGGCTCGGGCAGCCGGTCCGGCGGGAACCAGCCGAGCGCCTCGGACTCGTCGCTGACCCGCTCCGTCGCGCCGGCCGGGGCGAAGACCGCGAACCGCACGTCGTGGTGCAGCGAGTCGCCCTGGCAGGCCACCGGGTGGATGTCCACGTCGATCGGGACCGGGTCGACGACCAGGCCGGCAATGCCGGACTCCTCGCCCGCCTCGCGCAGCGCGGCGCCGGCCAGGGTGCGGTCGCCGGGCTCGCAGTGGCCGCCGAGTTGCACCCACCGGTGCAACTTGCCGTGCAGGCAGAGCAGGATCCGCTCGCCGGTGGCGTCGAGGACCAGCGCGCTGGCGGTGACGTGGCCGGCCCGGTGCTCCCGGGCCATGGCCGCCGGGCCGGCGGCCAGCAGGTCGAGGGTGCGGTCCCGGGCCCGCCCGGCCGCCGCGCCGGTCGGCGTCCACCCGGCGAGCACGGCTGTCGCGTCGGCGTGCAGGGCCGCGTACGCCTCGGCGAGGTCCACCGGCGGCGTCGACAGGGCAGCGTTCGTTGCGTCTGGCACCCCGCCACTCTAGGTGCGCCGGGTTTCTAGGCTGACCGGGTGACCCTGCGACTTGTCGAGTTCGTCGTGGCCGGCAACGAGGCGAGCGACCTGTTGCCGGTGCGTTCGGAGGCCCTGCTCACCGCCCACCGGGCCCGGCGCGGCTTCTGGACCGTCCTCGACGAGGGGCCGGTCGAGCGCTGCCTCGCCCTGCTGCTCGAAGACGACGACGGCGGGTGGACCGCCCACCACGTCGACGCCGACGCCGGCGCGGAGAACGACCGTACCGAGGACGGCGAGGCGCTGGCCCACCACGACGGCTGGGTGTATGTCTTCGGCTCCCACTTCGGCTCGAAGGGCGGCCCGCTGCGCCCGCGCCGGGCGTTCGTGGCCCGGTTCCGCGAGGACGACGCCGCCGCCGGTCGGCTGCCGGTGCACGTGGTGCGCAACCGGTTCCGGCTGCACCGGACGATCAACGACGCGTTGGCCGGCGCCGCCCTGGCCACCGTGGCACCGGGGGAGCGGGTGCGGGACCGGTTCATCGTCGCGACCGTCGCCCGGGGCGCTGCCCGGGCCAAGGGCTGGGTGGGCCGGCTGGCCGAGGGGGACCTGCCGCTCAACGTCGAGGCGGTCGCGTTCACCCCGGACGGCACCGCGCTGCTGGGCCTGCGCTTTCCGGTCACCGCCGACGGGGAACCGATCCTCGTCGAGGTGGCGGGGGTGCCCGAGATGTTCGACGGCGGGGCCTGGCCGCGCGCGCTCGGTGCGTACGCGCTGACCGGGGTGACCCCGCCGGGCGCGCTCACCGGCTTTCGGGCAATGACCCCGCTGCCCGAGGGCGGCTACGCCGCGATCATCGGCTCGATCGACGCGCTGGGGAAGGCTTCGGTGCTGCTCGACGACCATCCGACGGGTGGCGACGTCACGTCGCGGCACGTCCGGTTCTTGTTGGAGAAGGCCGCGGGGCACCTGATTCCGGCCGGGATGGTGGCCGACCTGGCCCCGTTCCACCAGGTGGAGGGCCTCGCCGAGGAGCACGGTCGGTGCTGGTACGTCACGGACGAGGAGCACCGGGTCGCGCTCTGGATCGGCTGAGGACCCCGAACGGACGAACGGCCGGGTGGCACCCCTGCGGAGCAAGAGCCGCAGACCCTCGTGGTGCCGCCCGGCCGCCGATCCCCCGGCCCCGGTGCCCCAGGCCGGCGTCATCGACGCAACGGCCCGTTGCAGGGCAGGTAAAGCCTGCCGAAGCGGCGACCGGATCGTCGAGGTTTTTCATGCCACGCTTAAACGTTGGAGATAAATGCCGTCCGGGTACAGTTCGAACGGTCAGTGGGTGCGCCCGCTGTCCGCCGGCACGGGAGCTCCAATGCTGAAGATTCACTTTTCCCCCGACGACATCCTCCGTACCCGGGTGGCCCCGAGCGCGGACCCGCTCTGGGAACTGGTCCTCAGCGTGCACGCGCTCCAGATCCGCAGCCGGGATCCGCTGACCTCGGACTGGCGCCGGGGCGTCTCCGGTGAACTGCGCCGGCACGTCAACAAGGAGCAACTCCGGCTGCTCTTCGCGGTGAACCCCAGCCGGGGCTACTTCCCCGACTTCCTCACCCCGCACGACAGCGTCCAGGGCCTGGAGGCGGGGCTGGAGGCGGTGCGGAGCACGCCAGTCCCGTCGCTGCGCCGGGACCTCACCCGGGTGGTGGTGGCGCATCCCCTGCCGTCCTCGGCGGCGGCGCTGGCTCGGGGCGAGGCCGAGACGCTGTGCCACCTCACCGATTCGATGGAGCAGTACCGGATGTTGGCGCTGAGCCCGTACTGGCCGCATGTCCAGGCCGCGGTGGAGGCGGACCGGACGCACCGGGCCCGGGCCATGCTGGACCGGGGCGTCGAGGGGCTCCTGGCCAGCCTCCGCCCGCTCGCCCGGTGGGACTCGGGGGTGCTGGAGATCCGCGGGTACCCGGACAGCCGGGAGCTGCATCTGGACGGCCGGGGCCTGCTGCTGGTGCCGTCCTTCTTCTGCGCCGGCACCCCGGTGGCCCTGCTCGACCCGGCCCTGCAGCCGGTGCTGGTCTATCCGGTGGACCGGCTGGGTGGGCTGGCCCCGACCCCCGGCGAGGGCGGCGCGACCGGCGACGCCCGGGAGGCGCTGGCCGCCCTGCTCGGCCGGACCCGCGCGTCGGTGCTCGAGGCCACCTACGAGGGGCGCACCACCGGTGAGGTGGCCCGCCGCCTGCGCATCTCCCCGGCTGCGGCCAGCCAGCACGCCACCGTGCTGCGCAAGGCCGGCTTGCTGGTCAGCCACCGGGACCGCAACACGGTGCTGCACACCCTCACCCCGCTCGGCCGCGCCATCCTCAACACCTGAGTGGCACGCTCGGCGGCGTCCCCGTCAGAGGGCGAGCGCCGCGCCGGCCGTGCTGCCCGTCGGGGCGGGCAGCAGCACCGACGGAACCCCCTCGGCGGCCAGCGCGGTGCGCAGGCGGTGCAGATCCGCGCCGAAGCGGACCAGCTCGGCGGGGCCGGCCGGGGCCGGCGGCCCGCCCAGCACCAGGGCGGTGGCCCGCTCGGGCCAGCCGGGCACGGCGGCGACCAGCGCGGCGCGTACCTCATCGTCGGTGACGGGGGTGAACACCGTGCCGGGGGCGACCACGTCAGCCACTGCGGCGATGGCCCGCCGCACCGCGGCCGGGTCGGCCGGTGCCTGGCCCGTGCCGTCGGACAGCACCGCGGCGGCGGCCAGCCCGGCCGCCCGCGCCTCGGCGGTGCCGAGCGAGAAGAGGTCCAGCTCCGCGTCCCGCACCAGCGCCCGCGCGCCGATGCCGTCGTCGGGACTACTCGTGAGGTACCCGCGGACGACCGCGACCGGGACCTGATCGCACTTGCCCTTGATCAGCTCGCCGGCGCCGGCCAGTTCGTCCACCACCGCCATCTCAGTGAGCTGGAGTTCGTTGCCGTACGGGTCGACCTCGCCCCGGTGGTCGCGGATCGCCGGCATCCCGGCCACCCCCAGCGCCACATCGGTGAGACCGTTGCGCCAGGGCCGGCCCATGGTGTCGCTGACGATCACCGCAACGTCCAGGTCGTAGCGCTCGCGCAGGGCCGCCCGCAGGGCCCGTGCCGAGGCGTCCGGGTCCTCCGGGAGCAGCACCAGCCGGGTCTTGTCCACGTTCGAGGCGTCGATCCCGGCGGAGGCCATCACGAAGCCGTGGTGGGTCTGCACGATCCGGGTCGCCCCGCGGGAGGCCACCACCCGGGCGGTCTCCGCGGCCAGCACCTCGTCCCGGGCGGCGAGCCGTTCCGGCCCGTCGGCCGGCACGTCCACCAACCGCCCCTCCGCCTTCGAGACGATCTTGCTGGTGACCACCAGCACGTCGCCGTCGCGCAGCCATGGCGCGGCCGTCGCGATCAGCGCCGCCAGGTCGTCGCCCTCGGTCACGTCTCCGATGCCCAGCACCGGCAGGATCTCCAGCTTCACGCCAACTCCACCGCGGCCCGGACCATCGCGACCGTCGCCGCCTCGTCCGTCATCAGCAGCGGCGCGGCCCTGACCGTCACGTCCGGCACCACGGCCCCGGAGTCCTCCGGGGCCACCAGCCAGCCGTCCAACAACCCGCCGGAGGGCCGGCCCCCGTACAGCCCGCCCACCCCGGTGGCGCTGCACTCGACGCCGATCACGGCCAGGCAACGGTCGGCCATTCCGCGCACCGCCGCGCCGCCGATGATCGGGGAGACCCCGACCACCGGGGCCGGGCCGGTCACGACGGCCTCGCGCAGCCCCGGCACGGCCAGCACCGGGGTGACGCTCACCACCGGGTTGCTCGGGGCGACCAGCACCACGTCGGCCGAGGCGATCGCGTCGAGCACGCCGGGGGCGGGCTTCGCGGTCTCCGCGCCGACGAAGACGAACCGGTGGGTGGGGATGTCCGCGCGGTGCCGCACCCACCACTCCTGGAAGTGGATCGCCCGTTGACCGCCGCCGTCGGGGTCGTCCACCACGACGTGCGTCTCCAGGCGGTCGTCGGTCGCCGGCAGCAGGCGTACGCCGGGCTGCCAGCGGGTGGCCAGCGCCTCGGTGACCGCCGACAACGGGTACCCGCCGGTGAGCATGGTGGTGCGGACCAGGTGGGTGGCGATGTCCTTGTCGCCGAGCCCGAACCAGGCCGGCTCCGCCCCGTACGCGGCCAGCTCCGATTTCACCGTCCACGTCTCGCCGACCCGCCCCCAGCCCCGCTCGGGGTCGGCGCCGCCGCCGAGGGTGTACATCACGCTGTCCAGGTCGGGGCAGACCTTGAGCCCGTGCAGGTAGAGGTCGTCGCCCACGTTGACCACGGCGGTGACCTCGGCCCCCACCTGGCGGGCGTACGCCCGGACGCCGAGCAGGAACCGGGCGCCCCCGATACCACCGGCCAGAACGACGATTCGCATGGCGTCCATCCTTCCCCACGCCCCACCGAGGGGCCGCCGATGTCCGGGGAGACTAGGCTCACGTCGGCAACCACCCGCTACCGCCTCCTAGGGGGAGTCCGTGACCAGCCCCGCCGAGCCCGCGTCCGGTGACGCGGCGCCCGCGCCCCGCCCCGCCAACCAGGCCCGCCAGCTCACCGAGCCCCTGCGCGAGCTGATCGCGATCGTGCTGCTCGGCGTGAACGCCCTGCTGCTCTTCGTCGGCCTGCTGCGGCTGCTCGCTCCAACCGACTTCAGCACCTTCTACGGCCGGGCCGGCAGCAGCTTCTTCACCTTCGCCGGCTTGGAGGCGAGTGTGCTGCCGGTGCTGGCCGTGCTGCTCGCCACGCACGTCGCCCCGATGGTGCCCCGAGCGAAGCTGATCACCCAGGTGGCGCTGGGCGAGTACGCCTTCGGCGCCCTGCTCGGCGTGCTCACCCTGCTGATCTGGACGGTGGACCGGCTGGCCAAGGCGGAGGTGCTCGACGCGTTCTTCGGCCTGCTGACCCGGGCCGCCTGGCTGGCGATCTTCGTCACCGCCGGGTACGTCGTCTTCCGGGTCTGGCGTGGCCTCTTCTACACCGCGAAGCCCAAGCCGGCCCCCGGTGTGTACGGCCAGCCGCAGCCTGGCTGGCCGCAGCAGTACGCCGGCCAGCCCGGCCAGCCCGGTCAGCCGGGTCAGCCGGGCGGCTGGGCTCCTCCCGGACAGCAGGGCGGTTGGCCCGCACCCGGTCAGCCGGCTGGGTACCCCTCGGTCCCCGGCCAGCCCGGCGGGTACCCGACTCCCGGCCAGCCCGGCGGGTACCCCTCGATCCCCGGCCAGCCCGGCCCGACCGCCGGCCAGCCGACCGCACCCTTCGTCCCGGCCCCGGCCCCGGCGTCGGCGCCCCCGTATTCGGCTCCGCCGTTCACCCCGCAGTCGGCTCCGCCGTTCGCCGCGCCGCAGTCGGCTCCGCCGTTCGCCGCGCCGCAGTCGGCTCCGCCGTTCGCCGCGCCGCAGTCGGCTCCGCCGTTCGCCGCGCCGCAGTCGGCTCCGCCGTTCACCCCGCAGTCGGCTCCGCCGTTCGGCGCCCCCCAGTCGGCCCCGCCGGCGGCTCCGTCGTTCGAGCAGCCGCCGTCGGCCGACCCGACCCAGGCGATCCCGCGCCACCCCGCCCCGGGCACGATCGGCGGGCAGCAGGGCTCCGACGGCGACCGCACCCAGCACATCCAGCGCGAGGACTGACCCAGCAGCCCTTCGGGTGCATCCGTCGTCGCCCCGACAACCACGGATGCACCCGAAGGGCTGCGGTCCCGGCGTCGCCGTACGCCGGCCGGCCCCGCCAGAACGACACCGCGGAACAACCGGTGTGCGCGGTCCAGCGCATAGGCTGGGCGAATGGTTGATAGCACCGAGTCCCGGCCCAGCACGGCGAGCACCGAGCGGGCGCTGCGTCGGGCCGCGTCCGGGCGGGCGCTTGATGTCGACGAGGCGGTCGCGCTGCTCGCCGCCCGGGGCGCCGCCCTCGACGAGCTGCTCCGCGTCGCCGGCGACATCCGCGACGCCGGCCTGCGTGAGGCCGGCCGCCCCGGCGTGGTCACCTTTTCCAAGAAGGTCTTCATCCCGCTGACCCGACTCTGCCGGGACCGGTGTCACTACTGCACCTTCGCCACCGTGCCGCATCGGTTGCCGGCCGCGTTCCTCGACCGGGACGAGGTGCTGGCCATCGCCCGCGAGGGCGCCGCCCAGGGCTGCAAGGAGGCGCTGTTCACCCTCGGCGACCGGCCGGAGGAGCGCTGGCCGGCGGCCCGGGAGTGGCTGGACGAGCGGGGGTACGACTCCACTCTCGACTACCTGCGCGCCTGCGCGGTGGCGGTGCTGGAGGAGACGGGTCTGCTGCCGCACCTCAATCCCGGCGTACTCTCCTGGTCTGATTTCCAGCGGCTCAAGCCGGTCGCGCCGAGCATGGGGATGATGCTGGAGACCACCGCGACGCGGCTGTGGTCGGAGCCGGGTGGTCCGCACTACGGCTCCCCGGACAAGGAACCGGCGGTCCGGTTGCGGGTGCTCGATGACGCCGGCCGGGTCGGTGTGCCCTTCACCACGGGCATCCTGATCGGCATCGGCGAGACCCCGGCCGAGCGGGTCGACGCGATTTTCGCGATCCGGCGGTCCCAGCGCGGGTACGGCCACCTCCAGGAGGTGATCGTGCAGAACTTCCGCGCCAAGCCGGACACTGCGATGCGTGGGATGCCCGACGCCGAGCTGCGCGACCTGGCCGCCACGGTCGCGGTGGCCCGGGTGCTGCTCGGGCCGAAGGCCCGCATCCAGGCCCCGCCGAACCTCATCGCGGGCGAGTACGACCTGCTGCTGCGCGCCGGCATCGACGACTGGGGCGGTGTCTCGCCGGTGACCCCGGACCACGTCAACCCGGAGCGTCCCTGGCCGCAGCTCGACGAGCTGGCCCGACGCACCGCGGAGGCCGGCTTCACCCTGCGCGAGCGGCTGACGATCTACCCCGAGTACGTCCGGGCCGGCGACCCGTGGCTGGACCCGCGCCTGCTGCCGCACGTGTCGGCGCTGGCCGATCCGGAGACCGGCCTCGCGGTCGAGGCCGCTCGCCCGGTCGGCCGCCCCTGGCAGGAGCCGGATGAGGTCTTCGGCGGCGGCCGGACCGACTTGCACGCCACCATCGACACCACCGGCCGCACCGAGGACCGGCGCGGCGACTTCGACAGCGTCTACGGCGACTGGGCTGAGGTGGCGGCCCAGGCCGACGCGAGTCTCGCCGGTGCGCAGCGGACCGACGCCGGCCTCGCGGGCCCGGCCGGGACCGACGCCGGCCCCGGGGGAGCGTCCCCGGCCGGTGCCGTCGCCGCGTCGGGGGCCGCCGCCGGCTCCGGCGACCATGACCTGCGGGCCGGGCTGCGGCTGGCCGCCGACGACCCGGCGGCGTTGCTCGACCCCCGGCACGCCGACGCGGCGCTGGCGCTCTTCGCCGCGGACGGCCCCGCGTTGGAGCGGATCTGTCGGATCGCCGACGACGTGCGCCGGGACGCCGTCGGCGACGACGTCACCTACGTCGTCAACCGCAACATCAACTTCAGCAACGTCTGCTACGTCGGCTGCCGGTTCTGCGCGTTCGCCCAGCGGGAGCGCGACGCCGACGCGTACCGGCTCTCCGTCGAACAGGTCGCCGACCGGGCCGAGGAGGCGTGGGCGGCCGGTGCCACCGAGGTCTGCCTCCAGGGCGGCATCGACCCGAAGCTGCCGGTGACCGGTTACGCGGACCTGATCCGGGGGATCAAGGCCCGGGTGCCGGGGATGCACGTGCACGCGTTCTCCCCGATGGAGATCGTCACCGCGGCGGCCAAGGCCGGCGTGCCGGTGAAGGAGTGGCTGACCGGGCTGCGTGAGGCCGGCCTGGACACCATCCCCGGCACCGCCGCCGAGATCCTCGACGACGAGGTGCGCTGGGTGCTCACCAAGGGCAAACTGCCGGCCGCCGCCTGGGTCGAGGTGGTCAGCACGGCCCACGAGCTGGGCATCCGGTCCAGCTCCACGATGATGTACGGCCACGTCGACCACCCCGGGCAGTGGCTGGCGCACTTCCGGGTGCTGGCCGGGGTGCAGGACCGTACCGGCGGGTTCACCGAGTTCGTGGCGCTGCCGTTCGTGCACACCAACGCCCCGATCTACCTGGCCGGGATTGCCCGGCCGGGCCCGACCTGGCGGGAGAACCGGCTGGTGCACGCGATGTCTCGGCTGCTGCTGCACGGGCGGATCGCCAACATCCAGTGCTCGTGGGTGAAGCTGGGCGACGCTGGCACGGTGGTGATGCTCAACGGCGGCTGCAACGATCTCGGTGGCACGCTGATGGAGGAGACGATCTCCCGGATGGCCGGCTCGGGCAACGGCTCGGCACGTACGGAGGAGCAGTTGCGGTCCATCGCCGCGGCGGCCGGCCGGCCGGCCCGCAAGCGGTCGACCGCGTACGGTCACGCGCGACCATAACGTTCCACGTGCCGGTGCCACTTCCTCCCGGCGGCCCGGGACGGCACCTTCCACCTGTCGTCCACGCCGATCTTCCCACGGGTATCTATACCGTTAGGTGGGACAACGGCAAGCCCGCCGGGGTGTCCACCGTCCACCGTGGAGTGGCAGCCGGGTTTTCCCGGCTCACCAGGGCTCCGCTGGGGCCCCGCTGACCGGTGAATCAGCTTCGGCCGCCGCCCTTCGTCCACCATGTGGGCGAGGCGTCGGCGACGGATCCGGTCCGGCAGGCGATCGGGGCCGAGTCGCGTTAACCTGTGCCCCACCAAGATCAGCATCGTGGTGGACGCCCTGTCGAGGGCTGCCGTCGGCGTGCCCGGTGGCGTCGGTCGGTGGACCGCCACGGCAGAAAACTCGGGCAACTCGCCGAGGAGGGCGTTACTCGTCCGGGGTCTGAATCGGTAGGGCAGGTTGCGAGGTCGGGCGGCCGGAGTGGTCGCCCGCGGCGTGTCGGGAGGGCGACTCCATTATCAAGTTCAGCTTGACGGCGCACGCATTACACGCGTGTAATTTGAATGGGGTTGTTCGCGCGGAACGCAACATATCGGTGACCGTACGGACAAACACGCCTTTCGCGTGGGGGGTTGCAGCGGCGACGACGCCGGTGCGCGACAAGGAGGCATCTTTAGATGGACGGCCAGCTCGAGGTGGCCGACCTGCTCGGAAACGCGCCGGAGTGGCAGGAGCAGGCACTCTGCTCCCAGACCGATCCGGAGGCGTTCTTCCCCGAGAAGGGCGGCTCGACCCGCGAGGCGAAGCGGATCTGCTCGCGGTGCGAGGTCAAGACCGAATGCCTGGAATATGCTCTTGGCCACGACGAACGGTTCGGAATCTGGGGTGGGCTCTCGGAACGGGAGCGGCGCAAGCTCAAGCGGCGGGCCGCCTGAGTGTTGCCGGGCCGGGGCGGTGGGGGCCGCCCGGCTCAGGCAGCCGGCCCGGGGGTGGGCCGGTTCAGGCCAGCTCGTCCGGGTCGACCCCGAGCAGGTTCGCCACCTGCTCGATGATCACGTCATGTACCAGGTCCGCCAGGTCCTCGCGGTCCATGGCCCGGAACTCCAGCGGCCGGCGGTAGAGCACGATCCGCGGGGGCACCTCCTGCCGGCCGGGGCGGCCGGGCAGCAGCCGGGCGAGCGGCACCTCGCCGTCCTCCAGCACGTCGGAGTCGTAGACGTTCAGGTCCGGCGGCACGTCCTCCACCGCGAACTCGACGCCGGCCAACTCCTTGGCGAACCGTCGTTCGAGGGTCTCCACGGTGTCCAACACAAGATCGTCGAAGACCTCGGCCTTGGTCCGGGCCAGCGGCACCGTCGCCGGCACCAGTCGCCCGCGCAGACCCCGCCCGTGGCGATCACGGCGGGTGCGCCGGCCGGGGCCGGGGCGGCGGTTCTCCGGACTCGTCATGACCCACAGGGTAGCCCGCCGCGCAGTCCCGCCAGCGGCTGTGTCGCTCCTGCGGCGCGCCGTCGGCCCCCGTCGCTGTCCTGGTCGTCGGATGTTGCGAATTGTGATGTCGATGACGGGCGTGTCGCAACGCGAACCGGTGCGCCGCACCCGGTAATGGAGATACCCTCCCGCCGTGAGGTCACCACGGCGCTGCTCCCGAAACGCCTGCCCCCGGCAAGCGGTCGCCACATTGACCTATGTCTACAACGAGTCGACGGCCGTGGTCGGGCCCCTCGCGGCCTTCGCCGAACCCCACACGTACGACCTCTGCGAGCCCCACGCCCGCAGCCTGACCGCCCCTCGGGGCTGGAACGTGGTCCGTCACGAGGGCGAGTTCGAGCCCCCGCCGCCCAGCGCCGACGACCTGGTGGCCCTCGCCGAGGCGGTCCGCGAGGCGGCCCGGCCCGTGCCGCCCCGCCCGCCGCAGGACGAGCCCCACCCACAGCACCCGCAGCACCCGCAGACCGGCCGCCGAGGCCACCTCCGGGTGATCCCCCCGAACCACTGACCCGTTGGCGGGTCAGTGGCCCAGGGTTCGGCGCGCTCCAGCCGCAGTGTCGGGTCCGGCGGCGACCAGCCGGGCCCGGCCGACCGCTACAGCCGCGTCCAGGCCTCGGTGAGCACCGACCGCAGGATCTGCTCCATCTCGTCGAACTGCTGCTGCTCGGCGATCAGCGGTGGGGCGAGCTGCACCACCGGGTCGCCCCGGTCGTCGGCCCGGCAGTAGAGCCCGGCCTGGAACAGCGCGGTGGAGAGAAACCCGCGCAGCAGCCGCTCGGACTCGGCCTCGTCGAACGTCTCCCGGGTCGTCTTGTCCTTGACCAGTTCGATGCCGTAGAAGTACCCGTCGCCCCGGACGTCGCCGACGATCGGCAGGTCGTGCAGCTTCTCCAGGGTGGACCGGAAGGCGTCCTCGTTGGCCCGGACGTGCCCCGTCAGATCCTCCCGGGCGAACACCTCCAGGTTGGCCAGGGCCACCGCGCAGGAGACCGGGTGGCCGCCGAAGGTCACCCCGTGGGCGAACATGCCGGTCTCGGTGAGGAACGGCTCCATCAGCCGGTCGCTGGCGATCATCGCGCCGAGTGGGGCGTACCCGGAGGTGATGCCCTTGGCGGTGGTGATGATGTCCGGCTGGTAGCCGTACCGGACGGCGCCGAAGTACTCGCCGAGCCGGCCCCACGAGCAGATCACCTCGTCGGAGACGAGCAGCACGTCGTACGCGTCGCAGATCTCGCGTACCCGCTCGAAGTAACCGGGCGGCGGCGGGAAGCAGCCGCCGGAGTTCTGCACCGGCTCCAGGAAGACCGCCGCGACCGTGTCCGGCCCCTCCCGCTCGATGGCCCGCCGGATCTCCTCGGCGGCCCAGCGGCCGAACGCCTCGGGCGAGTCGCCGTGCTCCGGTGCCCGGTAGAAGTTCGTGTTCGGCACCTTGATCCCGCCGGGCACCAGTGGCTCGAAGTCGCTCTTGATGCCGGGCAGGCCGGTGATCGACAGCGCGCCCATCGACGTGCCGTGATAGGCGAGGTGCCGGCTGACCACCTTGTGCTTGTTCGGCTTGCCGGTGTGCTTGAAGAACGCCCGGGCCAGCTTCCACGCCGTCTCGACGGCCTCGGAGCCGCCGGTGGTGAAGAAGACCCGGTTCAGGTCGCCGGGGGCCAGCGAGGCGATCTTCTCGGCCAGCTCGACGGCTTTCGGGTGGGCGTACGACCAGAGTGGGAAGTAGGCCAGCTCGCCGGCCTGCTTCGCTGCGGCCTCGGCCAGCTCGCTGCGGCCGTGCCCGGCCTGGACGACGAAGAGCCCGGCGAGCCCGTCGAGGTAGCGGCGGCCCTGGGAGTCCCACACGTACGCGCCCTCGCCGCGCACGATCGTCGGCACCTCGCCGGCCGAGTAGCTGGCCATCCGGGTGAAGTGCATCCAGAGGTGGTCGGTGGCGTTGGCCATGTCAGCCCCATCGGTTCTCGGGCCGGTCAGGGGTGACACCGGCCGCTCTGCCCACGGTTATCCCACAGCCCTGACCGGTAAAGCAAGTGGGATCGGTGGTACTACCCGCTTGCAGCAACGGAATCAGCGAGTGGTTACGCCATGTGCAACGGAATCCGCATCTTTCAGCAATGCTCGGAAGGTCCACCCGCCACCCGCCACCCGCCACCCGGGCCCCTGGGATCGTCGTCGGTTCCGTTCGGAGTTGCTGCTTTTGGCTGGTGCCATCACTTCTGATCACCGCTTCGGCGGGCGGACGGGCCCCTGGCGCGATGCACGGGGGTCATCGGTGCCCCCTAGGGAGCTGCCCCGTTGGCGCTACCGCTGTTGTGCGCTGGTGTTACCGGGGTAGGGCGTGGCCGGGTGCCGCCTGGGGAGCTGCCCCGTTGGCGCTGCCGCCTCTACGGTGGCATCCGCCCCGGTGCCCGGTGCCCGGTGTAAGCGTGGCCGAAGCGGCCCGCCAGATCGAGGAGTTCGATGCGGGATCGGGGCGGGGGGCTTCTCTCGCCGCACCGCCGGTAGCACGGACGGGGCAGCTCGACAGGGGCCGTAGGGGACTCCCGATGCTCGCCGAACGGGCCTTCGTCAACCCGCCGCCGTCGCTGCGACGGCCGGCCGGGTCGGACATGGGAGGGCTGCGTCGATGGGCTGCGTCGATGGGCTGCACTGGCTGGGCTGGCTGAGTTGAGGGCCGGTCCGGGCTGGTCCGGTCCGGGCTGAGTTGAGCTGGGCTGGGCTGGGCATTGCCAGGGCCTTTGCCGGGCGGTTCAAGCGCATGTCGAATGCGCGAAACAGGTCCTACCGCGATCTGCCGTTTCGGGGCCGACATGGACACGGAGCGTCGCTATGGTGCCCACGATGCGTACCCGTGACAGGAGGTCCGATGGGCAACGAGGTGCTACGGGTGGCGATGGCCGCCGTGGGGGAGACGGCCGAGTCGCTGGCGGAAAAGGTCCGGGTCGACCCGAAGACGGCCGCCCGGTGGCTGGCGGACCAGCGGATTCCCCACCCACGGACCCGGTTCGCGGTCGCCAAGGTGCTCGGCAAGGAGGTCGCCGAGCTGTGGCCGGAGCCGCTTCGCCGCCGGGACCTGCCGTGGTTCCGCAAGTGGGCCGAGCTGGAGCAGGACGCCACCTCGCTCCGGTCGTACCAGCCGTTGTTGGTGCCGGGGCTGCTGCAGACCGAGGGGTACGCGCGGGCCGTGCTGAGCACCGGCGGGTTGCTGCCGGCGGCCGAGGTGGAGCGGATCGTGGCCGGCCGGCTCGACCGGCAGGCGATCCTGTCCGCCGAGGCCCCGCCGCAGCTCGTCGCGGTGATCGACGAGGTGGTGCTGCGCCGGATGGTCGGCGACCGGGCGGTGATGGCCGACCAGCTCGCCCACCTCGTGGCGGTCGCCGAGCGGGAGCACGTGCAGGTCCGGGTGATCCCCGCCGAGAATCCGTGGCACACCGGGCTGGCCGGTCCGTTCGTTCTCGCCCGTTTGCCCGACGGGACCGAATTGGCATATATCGACAACCAGCTTCGCGGTCAGGTCATCAGCGACCCGGTCGACGTTGCTAGCCTGGGGCGCAGGTGGGAGAGCGTCACCGGCGAGGCGCTGCCGTGCCGCCGGTCGATCGAACTGATCAGGGAGGTGGCGACGACATGGAGCTGACCGACGCGCTGACGGCTGCCCGTTGGCGCACCGCGATCCGCAGCAGCAACAACGGCGGGGACTGCGTCGAGGTGGCCGACAACCTGCCCGGCCGGGTGCTGGTGCGCGACAGCAAGGACCGCCACGGCGGCACCCTCAGCTTCGCCCCGGCCGCCTGGCGGGCCTTTGTGGACCTGACCCGCCGGCCGCCAGTCGCCTGACCTGCGCGACCACCGCCTGACCTGCGCACCCCCGGCCGGCCGCACTGCTTGGCCGGGCCGGGCTGGGTGGCTCAGGCCGTACCCCAGCTGTAGGTCTGCTTGCGGAGCTTGAGGTACACGAAGGCCTCGGTGGCGAGCACGCCCTCGACGGCGCGCAACCGTTGCAGGATCTCCAGCAGGTGGGCGTCGTTGCGGCAGACCACCTCGGCGAGCAGGTCGAACGACCCGGCGGTGATCACCACGTAGTCGACCTCCTCGAACTCGGCCAGCCGGTCGGCCACCGCCTCCAGGTCGCCGTCGGTGCGCAGGCCGATCATGGCCTGGCGGGGGAAGCCGAGCTGGAGCGGATCGGTGACGGCGACGATCTGCATCACCCCGGAGTCGAGCAGCCGCTGCACCCGCTGCCGTACCGCCGCCTCGGAGAGGCCGACGGCCTTGCCGATCGTCGCGTACGGCCGGCGACCGTCCTCCTGGAGCTGCTCGATGATCTGCTTGGCCACGTCGTCCAGCAGGGCGTGGCTGGCCCCTTCGCGCACGGTGACGCGTCGCCCCCCGCTGTCGCTCTCCTGCTGCCGGATGGCCATCGTCAGCTCCCCATGTCAGGTTCTTCCACGGGATCGTAGTGCCCCGGCGAAGTCTGGCGTAATTCGTGGCGTATCGCTATGCCGGCAACGGAATCCCTTGTGAGGCAGGGTGGGTCATGTCAGGATCAGTCGTCCATCGCCTGAAGACCCTCCCGCCGTCGGGCCACCCCCCGTCCCGCCCGCCGGCGATGACCCCCTAGGAGTCGTCACATGCGAACTCCCCTCCGGCCCCTCACCCGACGCGGTCTGCTCACCCGGCGTGGTCTGCTCACCGGCACCCTCGGCTCGGCCACCATGCTCGCCACGGCGGGCCTGCTCGCCGGCTGCGGCACCAAGGGCGCTCAGCAGACCGAGGCCGGCTGCGTCAGCGACGACCTCTCCGGCACCGAGAAGAAGCTGGCGTTCTCGAACTGGCCGCAGTACATGGACGTCGACGAGGCCGACGAGTCGAAGCGGCCCACGCTCGACGCCTTCGTCGCCGCCAGCGGCATCCAGGTGACCTACACCGAGGACATCAACGACAACAACGAGTTCTTCGGCAAGGTGCAGAACCAGCTCGCCGCCTGTCAGGGCACCGGGCGGGACGTCATCGTGCTGACCGACTGGATGGCCGCCCGGATGATCCGGCTCGGCTGGATCCAGAAGCTCGACCCGGCGAAGATCCCCAACGTGGCGGCGAACCTGCTGCCGTCGCTGCTCAACCGCTCCTTCGACCCGGAGAACCGGATCTCGATCCCCTGGCAGTCCGGCCTGGCCGGCCTCGCCTACAACGGGGCCGTCACCAAGGAGATCCGCACCGTAGACGAGCTGCTGACCCGCCCCGACCTCAAGGGCAAGGTCACCGCGCTCTCCGAGATGCGCGACACCATGGGCCTGCTGCTCCAGTCGAACGGCCACGACGCGGCGAACTTCACCACCGTCCAGTTCGACGACGCGCTCAACAAGCTCAGGAAGGCCGTCGACTCCGGCCAGATCCGCCGCTTCACCGGCAACGACTACGCCCCCGACCTGGCCAAGGGCGACATCGCCGCGTGCGTCGGCTGGTCCGGCGACATCATCCAGCTCGCCGGCGAGAACGCCAAAATCAAGTTCGTGGCGCCGGACTCGGGCGTGATGCTCTACAGCGACAACATGATGGTGCCGAACAAGGCCACCCACAGGGCGAACGCCGAAGAGCTGATCAACTACTACTACCAGCCGGCCATCGCCGCGAAGATCGCCGGCTACGTCAACTACATCTGCCCGGTCCAGGGTGCGCAGGCCGAGCTGGAGAAGACCGACCCCAAGCTGGCCGCCAACCCGCTGATCTTCCCCGACGAGGCCCTGCTGTCGAAGTCCAAGGTCTTCATGGCCCTGGACGAGAAGCAGGAAAAGGAGTTCGAGGGCAAGTACCAGCAGGTCATCGGGGCATGACCGGCATGGCAGACGAGTCACCCGTCGGCGACCTGCGGCTGGTCGACCTCACCAAGAGGTTCGGCATCTTCACCGCGGTCGACGACCTCACCCTCACCGTCCCGCAGGGCTCCTTCTTCGCCCTGCTCGGGGCGTCCGGCTGCGGCAAGACCACCACCCTGCGCATGATCGCCGGCCTGGAACAGCCGACGGGCGGGCAGGTGTTCCTCGGCGACCGGGACATCACCCGGCTGCGCCCGTACAAGCGGCCGGTCAACACCGTGTTCCAGAGCTATGCGCTCTTCCCGCACCTGAACATCTTCGAGAACGTGGCGTTCGGGCTGCGCCGCCGCGGCATCCGCTCTGTCGACGACGAGGTCACCCGGATGCTCGCCCTGGTGCAGCTCGACGACTTCGGCCACCGCCGCCCGGCCCAGCTCTCCGGCGGGCAGCAGCAGCGGGTCGCGCTGGCCCGGGCCCTGATCAACCGGCCGCGGGTGCTACTGCTCGACGAGCCGCTCGGCGCGCTGGACCTGAAGCTGCGCCGGCAGATGCAGGTCGAGCTCAAGCGCATCCAGACCGAGGTCGGCATCACCTTCGTGCACGTCACCCACGACCAGGAGGAGGCCATGACCATGGCCGACACCGTCGCGGTGATGAACGCCGGGAAAATCGAACAGCTCGGGGCCCCCGCCGACCTCTACGAGGATCCGGCCACCGCCTTCGTGGCGAACTTCCTCGGCCAGTCCAACCTGCTCGCCGCGGAGGCCGCCGGTCCGGCCGGCTCCGAGGTGCCGGTCACCGCCCACGGCGCGCGCTTCTCCGTGCCCGTCGACCGCGCCCGCGCCGACTCCGGCGCGGTCTATTTGGGGGTACGCCCCGAAAAGCTGCACCTGGCCGACTCCGTCGACCAGGTCCCCGCTGGCCACCAGCACGTCACCGGCGTGATCACCGATGCCTCGTACGTCGGGGTCAGCACCCAGTACCTGGTGCGCACCGGCTGGGGCAGTGAGTTGTCGGCGTTCGCGGCGAACAGCGGGCTCGGCGGGCGGCTGCCGGTCGGCGCCTCCGTGGCGGCGCACTGGGATCCCCGGCACGCCTTCCTGCTGCCCCGGGAGTCGGGTCAGGACGACCGCACCGCCGGCCTGCTCGACGAGCCGGTGGGTGCGCCCTCGTGACCGCGCTGGCCCACGTCCCCCCGTCGACGGGGCAACCGGCGGGGCCACCGCCACCGCCCCGCCGCGGGCGGCACCGGCTGCTGCCGTACCTGCTGCTCCTGCCCGGCGCGGCCTGGCTGCTGCTCTTCTTCGCCGTGCCGCTGTTCCAACTCGCCGTCGCGAGCCTCTACGACCCGAACGGATCCCTATCCACCGGGTACGCGCTGACCTGGTCGTTCGGCAACTATCCGGAGGCGTTGCGGGCGTACTGGCCGCAGTTCGCCCGCTCGTTCGGCTACGCGGGGATCGCCCTGGTGCTGGCCCTGCTGATGGGGTACCCGCTGGCGTACGCGATCGCCCAGAAGGCCGGCCGGTGGAAGAACCTGCTGCTGGTCTGCGTGGTCGCCCCGATGTTCACCAGTTTCCTGGTCCGCACCCTGGCCTGGAAGACGATCCTCTCCGACAACGGTGCCCTCGTCGGGCTGCTGCGCGACGTGCACCTGCTCGGCCCCGACGGCCGGCTGCTGGCCACGCCGATCGCGGTGGTACTCGGGCTGACGTACAACTTCCTGCCCTTTCTGGTGCTGCCGCTGTACGCGAGCCTGGAGCGGCTCGACCCCCGGCTGCTGGAGGCGGCCACCGACCTGTACGCCAGCGGAGTGCAGACCTTCCGCCGGGTCACCCTGCCGCTGTCGATGCCCGGCCTGATCGCCGGCACGCTGCTGTTCTTCATCCCGGCCACCGGCGACTACATCAACGCGGAGCTGCTCGGCACCCCCAACGAGTACATGATCGGCAACGTCATCGACTCGGCGTTCCTGGTCCGGCTGGACTACCCGCAGGGCGCAGCCCTGTCGTTTTTGCTGATGGCGGCGATCCTCGCGGTGGTCTTCGGGTACCTGCGCCGCACCGGCACGGAGGATGTTCTCTGATGCGCCGCTTCTTCCGTTGGCTGGCCGACCGCTGGGTGCTGGGCGTTGCCGTGCTGGTGCTCGGCTACCTGGCGCTGCCGATCGCCGTGGTCGCCGCGCTCTCGTTCAACCGCCCGTCGAGCCGGCTCTCCTACGACTTCAACGAGTTCACCCTCGACAACTGGCGGCAACCCTGCGCCACCTCCGACATGTGCGATGCGGTGCTGCGCAGCGTGCAGATCGGCTTCGTCGCCACCGTCGTCGCCACCGTGCTCGGCACGCTGATGGCGTTCGCGCTGGTGCGGCACCGGTTCGCCGGCCGGTCCGGTACCAATCTGCTGATCTTCCTGCCGATGGCCACCCCCGAGCTGGTGATGGGCACCTCGCTGCTGGCCCTGTTCGTCTCCGCGGGCGTGCCGCAGGGGTTCTGGACCGTCGTCGTCGCGCACGTCATGTTCTGCGTGTCGTTCGTGGTGGTGACCGTCAAGGCAAGGCTCGCCGGGATGGACCGGCGGCTGGAGGAGGCCGCGGCGGATTTGTATGCCAGCCCGTGGCACACGTTCCGCCTGGTCACCCTGCCGCTGGTACTTCCCGGCATCGTGGCCGCCGCGTTGCTGGCGTTCTCGCTCAGCTTCGACGACTTCATCATCACGAACTTCAACGCCGGAACCACCGTCACGTTCCCGATGTACGTCTGGGGAGCCGCCCAGCGGGGCATCCCGCCGCAGGTCAACGTCATCGGCACGGCGATGTTCGCCATCGCGCTGCTGCTCGTCGGGTTCACCTCGCTGCGCGGCCGGCGGTCCCGCCGAGCCGCCCTCCCGGTCGCCCCGTCCGCCGGCAGCCCGGTCGCCCCGTCCGCCGGCAGCCCGGTCGCCCCGTCCGCCGGCAGCCCGGTCGCCCCGTCCGCCGGCAGCCCGGTCGCCCCGTCCGCCGGCAGCCCGGTCGCCCAGTCCTCCGACAGCCGGGCGAAGAGCCCGTCATGAACCTTCCGCATACCGGCCGGGCGCTCGCCGACGCGGCGCCCGTGCCGTACTGGCTCGACCGGCCCGAGCGCCCCGACCCGCTGCCGCCGCTGACCGGCACGCACACCGCCGACCTGCTGATCATCGGCGGCGGGTACGGCGGGCTCTGGGCGGCCCTGCTGGCCAAGCAGGCCACCCCCGACGCCGATGTGCTGCTCGTCGACGCCGGCACCTGCGGCTGGGCGGCCTCCGGGCGCAACGGCGGGTTCTGCGCCGCCTCGCTCACCCACGGCCTCGCCAACGGCGTCGACCGGTTCCCCGGCGAGATCGCCGAGCTGGAACGCCTCGGCCGGGAGAACCTGGCCGCCATCGCCACCGCCATCGAGGCGTACGGCATCGACTGCGACTTCGAGCGCACCGGCGAACTGGCGGTGGCCGTCGAGCCGTACCAACTCGCCGGGCTGGCCTCCGACGCGGAGTTGGCCCGAAGGTACGGCCACGACGTGCGGCTGCTCGACCGCGCCGAGGTGCGCGCCGAGGTGGACTCCCCGACGTACCTCGGTGGGATGTGGGACGCCGACCGGGTCGCCATGCTCGACCCGGCGAAGCTGGCCTGGGGGCTGCGCCGCGCCTGCCTCGACCTCGGCGTGCGCATCGCGGAGCACACCCGGGTCACCGGCCTGCGCGGCGGCGCCGCCGCCCTGCGCGCCACCACGGCGGGTGGGGCCGACGCCGCGCCCGGCGTGATCCGCGCCCGGCGGGTCGTCCTCGCCACGAACGCGTTTCCGCCGCTGCTGCGCCGGCTGCGCGCCTGGGTCGTCCCCGTCTACGACTACGCCCTGATGACCGAGCCGCTGACGCCGGGGCAGCGGGACGCGATCGGCTGGCGCAACCGGCAGGGGCTGGCCGACACCGGCAACCAGTTCCACTACTACCGGCTCACCGCCGACGGGCGGATCCTCTTCGGCGGCTACGACGCGGTCTACCACTACGGCAACCGCGTCGCACCGGAGCTGGAGCAGCGGCCGGCCACCTTCACCGCCCTCGCCGAGCACTTCTCCACCACGTTCCCGCAACTCGCCGACGTGCGCTTCAGCCATCGCTGGGGCGGTGTCGTCGACACCTGCACCCGGTTCTGCCCGTTCTTCGGCACCGCGTACGACGGTCGGCTGGCGTACGCCGCCGGGTACACCGGCCTCGGCGTCGGGGCCACCCGGTTCGGCGCCCGGGTGATGCTCGACCTGCTGGCCGGCGAGGACACCCCGCTGACCCGGCTCGCCCTCGTCCGGGGCAAGCCGCTGCCGTTCCCGCCGGAGCCCGTCCGGGCCGCCGGCATCCATCTCACCCGCTGGTCGTTGGCCCGCGCCGACGCGCACGACGGCCGGCGCAACCGCTGGCTCCGTACGCTCGATTGCCTTGGTTTGGGGTTCGATTCCTGATGCGCATCCTGCTCGTCGGTGCCGGCGGAGTCGGCTCCGCCGCCGTCGCCATCGCTGCCCGCCGCACGTTCTTCGAGACCATGGTCGTCGCCGACGCCGACCCCGCCCGCGCTGCCCGTGCGGTCGACGGCCACGGCGACCGCTTCGTCGCCGCGACGGTCGACGCCTCCTGCGCCGACGCGGTCGCCGCGCTCTGCCGCGAGCACCGCATCACCCACGTGCTCAACGCCGTCGACCCGCGCTTCGTCATGCCGATCTTCGACGGGGCGTACGCCGCCGCCGCCGACTACCTCGACATGGCCATGTCCCTGTCCCACCCGCACCCGTTGCGTCCGCACGCCGAGACCGGCGTGAAGCTCGGCGACGACCAGTTCGCCGTGGCCGACCGGTGGGCGCGGGCCGGGCGGCTCGCGCTGTGCGGCATCGGCGTCGAGCCCGGCCTCTCCGACGTCTTCGCCCGGTACGCCGCCGACGAGCTCTTCGGCGAGATCGACGAGATCGGGGTACGCGACGGCGCGAACCTGACCGTCGAGGGCTACGACTTCGCCCCGTCCTTCTCGATCTGGACGACGATCGAGGAGTGCCTGAACCCGCCGGTGATCTGGGAGAAGGATCGGGGCTGGTACACCACCGAGCCGTTCAGCGAGCCGGAGGTCTTCCACTTCCCGGCGGGGATCGGCCCGGTGGAGTGCGTCAACGTCGAGCACGAGGAGGTGCTGCTCATCCCGCGCTGGGTCGACGCGAAGCGGGTCACCTTCAAGTACGGCCTCGGCGAGGAGTTCATCGAGGTCCTGCGCACCCTGCACAAGCTCGGCCTGGACTCCACGGAGCCGGTGAAGGTGCGCGGCGTGTCGATGTCCCCGCGCGACGTGGTGGCCGCCTGCCTGCCCGACCCGGCCAGCCTCGGGGCGAGGATGCGCGGCAAGACCTGCGCCGGCACCTGGGTCCGGGGCCGGTCGAAGTCCGGCGAACCGCGCGAGGTCTACCTCTACCACGTCGTCGACAACGAGTGGTCGATGCGCGAGTACGGCCACCAGGCCGTCGTCTGGCAGACCGCCGTCAACCCGGTCGTCGCCCTGGAACTGCTCGCCACCGGCGCGTGGTCCGGTGCCGGCGTGATCGGCCCGGAGGCGCTGCCCCCACGGCCGTTCCTCGACCTGCTCACCGGCTACGGCTCGCCCTGGGCGATGGAAGAACGATGATCAGCCATCGCCGGTCCTGCTTCTCCCTTGCCTGGCCCTGCCTCCAGGATGGTCGATCACCGGCCGGCACAGACGTCCCCCGAATGGGAACGGCCGGGCCGTGGGAATGGCCGGACGTGACATCGCCAGGCACATCCGGTTTCCTTCGGTAACTGTCTGTGCCAACGGGCAACCCGATCGATGCTGGTGAGGGTCGGTATGGCGGTTACCCAGTCGGTCCTCGACGGTGACACTCGGTGCCGTGACGCATCAGCCATCCCAGCACAGTGGTTTCCACGCCTCCGGCCTGACCGGCTCGCCACCAGCCCGGCCGGGATGGTTCCGGCGACTCCAGCCCGGACAACGCGCCAGCGTGATCGTCGGCGGCGTGTTGCTCTCGTCCGTCCTGCTCTGTTGTTCCGGGGTGACCCTCATCGGCGCGCTGGCCGGCGATCCGCAGCAGAGCCGGACGTCGACCTCGGCAGGCAAGAAATCGCAGGGTGCCTCGCTGGCTCCCGCCGCCGAGCCCGTCGTGGCGACCACCCCACCCGAGGACTCCGCCCCCGCGGCTCCCGTCATCTCCAGCGCCCCGCCGGCACCGACTGTTCCGCCCGCGTCGACGGCACCTGCTCCGACAGTGGAGACCCGGACCGAGACGAAGACGCAGCCGATCCGGCACGCCGAGCGGACCGTCAAGGATCCGTCCCTGGCGAAGGGGAAGCGGGTCGTCCGTACCCGGGGGGTGGACGGGGTGCGGACCCTGACATACCAGGTCACCCTGACCGACGGGGTGTCCACCGGGCGGAAGTTGGTCCGATCGGTCGTCACGAGGCAGCCGGTAACCCAGGTCGTAGCGGTGGGCACGAAGCAGCAGCGCGAGTGCGACCCGAACTACGGCGGCTGCGTGCCGATCGCCAGCGACGTCGACTGCGCCGGCGGCAACGGCAACGGCCCCGCATACGTCACCGGCCCCCTCAGGGTAATCGGCACCGACATCTACGACCTGGACCGCGACCACGACGGCTACGCCTGCAACTAACCCACCCCCACCCCCCACCCCCCCACCTTTCGCGATCTTGCACTTGCGGCCCCGACTAATGCGGCAAATCCGTCATCTTTGGGGCCGCAAGTGCAAGATCACGGGAACGAGAGGTGGGGCTAGCACGAGCGGGGTGAGGTTTGGGGGTTGTCCACAAGGGTGTTGGGTATCCACAGGTTGGGGTTTGGGGAGAGCGCGGGGGTGGGTGTTCGGGCAGCCTGCCGAGATGGGGAATCACCTTTGGCGTACCGCATCGTTGCTCCGATCGACCACCCGGAAACGGCTTCGAACCGGCCTGTCGAAGGGGCAGGTGATCCGGGTGCGGCGAGGCGTCTACGCGGATCGCCCTGTCGGCCATCGTGATGTGCTCCGAGCATTGTTGATGTCTCTGCCATCCGAGGCGATGCTGGCCCGTCAGACCGCCGCCCGCATGCACGATTTCGGCGTTCTGCCTGAGGACGCCGTACACGTGCAGTTGCCCGCCGGAATCGCCAAGCCCCGGCTCCCGGGCCTGGTGGTCCATCACTCGGTGCTGCCGGTGGAGCCGGTCCTGGTGGAAGGGTTGCCCTGCGTGCCGGCCGCCCGTTGCGCCGTGGATCTGGCAAGGACGCTGCGCCGACTGGACGCACTCCCGGTGCTTGACGCCGCGCTGCGGTCCGGCGCTGTGTGCCGGGACGACTTGATCGAGGAGGCCCTGACGCATCGTGGGCTGCCTGGCGTACGCCAGGCGCGTGCCCTGGTGCCGCTGGCCGACGGTCGTTCGGAATGCCGGCAGGAGAGCCAATTGCGGCTTGTGTTGATCGACGGTGGCCTGCCGGCACCCGAGCCGCAGGTCTGGGTGCTGAGCCGGGACGGGACGGGGCGTTACCGGCTCGACCTGGGGTATCGCGAGCGGCGGGTCGGCATCGAGTACGACGGACTGTCCCACCTCGATCGCGACCGGCTGCGGTACGACCGGGACCGCGCCAACTGGCTCGACGCCGAGGGCTGGACGATGCGCTACTTCACCGACCGTGACCTCTACCGGCGCCCCGCCCACATCGTGGCCATGGTCCGCGCCACCCTCTCCTGACCCACCCCGCCGGCCTGCCCCGCCCCCCTTGTCCACCAGCCCTGTCGCCCCGGCCCGCCCTGCCCCGGCCGCGCCCTGTCCCGCCCCGCCCCTGCCCAGGCCGCGCCCCGCCCCGCCCCGCCCTGTCCCGGCCCGCCCCGCCCTGTCCCGGCCCGCCCCGCCCTGTCCCGGCCCGCCCCGCCCCGCGATCTTGCATTTTGGGCCCTAATAAATCCGGGCAAGGCGGGCTTTTCGTGGGCCACAAGTGCAAGATCGCGGGTGCGGGGTGCGGGGTGCGGGGTGCGGGGTGCGGGGTGCGGGGTGCGGGGTGCGGGGTGCGGGGTGCGGGGTGCGGGGTGCGGGGTGCGGGGTGCGGGGTGCGGGGTGC